>JANMUE010000048.1:0-1115 GCA_031391205.1 Lysobacterales bacterium
CAAGTCGGTGGGCAAGGCCAAGGCGCAAGGTCAGGACATCGCGCCCTTGCTCAAGCAGGTGGAAGAGCTCGGCAATCAACTCGCCGCCGCCGAAGTGGAATTGAACGGCGTGCAGGGTGAGCTTGATCAACTGGTGATGGGCCTGCCCAACCTGTTGCAGGATAGTGTGCCGGATGGCAAGGATGAAACCGGCAATGTCGAAGTGCGTAGCTGGGGTAATCCAAAAGAGTTCCCCTACACGCCGCTGGATCACGTCGCCATCGGCGAAGGTCTGGGCATGATCGACTTTGCCAGCGCCACCAAAATTACCGGCGCGCGTTTTGTGGTGCTGAACAACCAAGTGGCGCGTCTGCAACGCGCGCTGACGCAATTCATGCTCGACCTGCACACCACTGAACATGGCTATCAGGAATTGTATGTGCCGTACCTGGTGAATGCCGCGTCGCTGATGGGCACTGGCCAACTACCGAAGTTTGCCGATGATCTATTCGCGCTGAAGGGCGAGCAAGAGTTTTATCTCATCCCCACCGCCGAAGTGCCGGTCACCAACATGGTCCGCGATGAAATCGTTGAAGCAGAGAAACTGCCGATACGTTACGTCGCGCACACGCCATGCTTCCGTTCCGAAGCCGGTTCCGCCGGTCGCGATACGCGCGGCATGATTCGCCAACATCAATTCGAAAAAGTGGAAATCGTGCAGCTAGTTCGCCCGCAGGACTCAGCCGCCGCGCACGAACAACTGACCAGTCATGCCGAAGAAGTACTCAAGCGTCTGGAGCTGCCATATCGCGTGATGGCGCTGTGCGCGGGCGATATCGGCTTTGGTTCTTCCAAAACCTACGATCTTGAAGTGTGGCTACCCGGTCAGCAGAAATACCGCGAGATTTCCTCCTGCTCCAACTTCGAAGCCTTCCAAGCCCGTCGCATGCAAGCTCGTTGGCGCAACCCCGACACTGGCAAGCCTGAACCACTGCATACCTTGAACGGTTCGGCCGGGCCGTGACAACGTGATGGCCGCGCGAGCGGAGGAGGTGCGCGACGAGTTCGCGGTGGACCTGCTCGTCTTCCGCCACCAGCACGGTGACGGCCCTGATCTGACCGGCCGGGTCCACGGG
>JANMUE010000572.1:0-2172 GCA_031391205.1 Lysobacterales bacterium
AGTAATTCGTCCGGCGTAGCCAAGCGGAGCCTGCACATGGAAGGCAAGGCAATTGATGTGCGATTGACTGGTTTCTCCACCAAGAAGCTGCAACAACTCGCTTTATCCAATCAGCACGGTGGTGTGGGCTTCTACGCCAAGTCTGACTTTGTGCATTTGGATACCGGCAGAGTACGCGCCTGGATCGGATAGTTTCACGTAGGTGGACTGAGTCCGCGAAGTCGGGGTCTGGCGTCGAGATTGCACAGCCGCTAGTGTGATGGCTCAGCAGGCTCGCAGGGAAGCGACGGATGCCAGTGCTATTGGCCAACAGGGACTGTTCGATTGCGGTCGCAGCGCGTCACGAACGCCATCGTCCCGAACAAACGCTTCTATATCAGATTGTCCAGCGGCACTATCCGTCGCTTCTTGCCGAGCTGGAAGATCAGGGGCACACATTACCGAACTATGTGCAGCGGGAGTTCGAGGACTACCTGAAGTGCGGACGTTTGGAACATGGCTTTCTACGTATCCGTTGTGAAGCGTGTCATGCCGAGAAGATGGTGGCCTTCAGCTGCAAGCGCCGTGGCTTTTGCCCCAGCTGCGGCGCCAAGCGTATGGTAGAGAGCGCCGCACTGCTGGTCGACGAGGTACTGCCGCACTTACCGATGCGCCAGTGGGTGTTGAGTGTGCCCTATCCCCTGCGCTTCCTGTTTGCCCGTGAGCCGAAGGCCATGGGCAAGGTATTGGGCATCGTCTATCGCACCCTCGCCGGCCATCTTGTCCGGCAAGCTGGATTGACACGACGCACCGCCCAGACGGGCGCCGTGACCTTGATCCAGCGGTTTGGCAGTGCACTGAACCTCAATGTGCATCTTCACATGCTGTTTCTGGACGGCGTGTATGTGCCGACCACCGACCCTGCACTTGTGCCCGTGTTTCACAGCGTGCCCGCACCGACCGCCGCACAACTGCAACGCCTGCTTGAACGAATGAGCCAACGCATTGGCCGCTACCTGGAACGAAGTGGCTGGTTACAGCAGGACGAAGAGAGTGGTTACCTGCAACTGGACGCGCTGGATGAGGAAAGCGCCTGTATGGACCGCTTGCGCGGCCACTCCATCACCTATCGCATTGCCCTGGGTCGACATGCTGGAAAGAAGGCGTTCACGCTACAGACCTTGCCTGTCACGGAGTCACCAAGTGAAGCCCACCTGGCAAGAACAAATGGTTTCTCGCTGCACGCTGGCGTCTGGGCGGGCGCGAACGACCGAGCCAAGCTGGAACGAATTTGCCGGTACATTGCCCGGCCTGCGGTCTCCCACGAACGCATCACCCTGACCGAGTGTGGCCATGTGCGTTACACGCTCAAGACGCCCTATCGGGACGGCACCACCCATGTGTACTTCAATCCGTTGGACTTCCTCGCAAGGCTCGCCGCCCTGGTGCCCAAGCCGAGAGTGAACCTGACGCGATTCCACGGGGTGTTCGCGCCGAACAGCAAGCTGCGTTCACGGGTGACCTTGAGCGGGCGGGGTAAGCGGCCACCGCAGGCCACTCAAACACCGTCCGAGCGGCACCAGGCCATGACCTGGGCGCAGCGACTCAAGCGGGTGTTTCAGATTGACGTCGCTCAGTGCGAGTGTGGCGGCAAGGTCAGGATCATTGCGAGCATCGAAGCTCAAACAACGATTCACCAGATACTCGAACACCTTGAGCGGCACGCGCGTGGGCCGCCGGTACAGTCGCCCGCTACGCGGCAGCATTGAGGAAAACCAAGGAACATGAGGCGTATCAAGCACCGTGCTGGGCGCGCTTACGTTGCGGTCAGGAAAACGGTTGGGTGAAGCTTAACCACGTTGGCTCGAAGCGATGATTTGCCTTGATGCCGAACGATTCAGGGCTCAGATGGGTGACGTGGGGCTGTGATGAAGCCCGCCAGCCGCGCAACGCTGTGCTGGCATCGGTGGAAAAGGGCGTTTATGCTTCCTATCCGCAGGAATCACAACAGCTTTGCCAGCTTAGCGTCGTAGCCATAAATATCATCGAAGAACTGCACGGCGCCTGATTCCAGCGGCATGGCGGTGCCGTATACGATCATCACCGGAATGGATTTCTGCAAATACACGCGCTGATTGGGTTCTGCCTGCATCGCGGTTTCGATTTTTTCCTTGGTCCATCCGTCGGACGTAT
>JANMUE010000576.1:0-6932 GCA_031391205.1 Lysobacterales bacterium
TTGCTCCGCTGCTTTTGATTTCTGCCGAACAGGCAGAAAGATCAAGAGCAGCGGAGCAAGCCCCGCTCTACAACGTCAACGGCAAAAGCAGTGAGCTACATCACTATCAAGCGTCTTCGAGCTCGCTGTCGGCACCGGCACTGACCGGCAGTGCCGTCTTGCTGACCAGCAGCTTCTCGCGCAGTCGCGTGTCGATGTCCTTGGCGATTTCCGGATGTTCCTTGAGGAAAAGACGGACATTATCCTTGCCCTGGCCGATACGGTCGCCGTTGTAGCTGTACCAGGCACCGGATTTTTCGATCAGATTCGCGAGCACGCCCATCTCGATCATTTCGCCTTCGCGCGAGGTGCCTTCGCCGTACAGGATTTCGAACTCGGCCTGACGGAACGGTGGCGCCAGCTTGTTCTTGACGACCTTGACGCGGGTCTCGGAACCGATCACTTCTTCGCCGCGCTTCACCGAACCGGTGCGACGAATGTCGAGGCGGATCGACGCGTAGAACTTCAGCGCATTGCCGCCAGTGGTGGTCTCAGGGCTGCCGAACATCACACCGATCTTCATGCGGATCTGGTTGATGAAGATCACCATGCAGTTCGACTTCTTGATATTGGCGGTGAGCTTGCGCAACGCCTGGCTCATCAATCGCGCATGCAGGCCGACGTGGCTGTCACCCATCTCGCCTTCGATTTCCGCCTTGGGCGTGAGCGCGGCTACCGAGTCGACCACCACCACATCCACTGCGCCCGAGCGCACCAGCATGTCGGTGATTTCCAGTGCCTGCTCGCCGGTATCGGGCTGCGACACCAGGAGATTGTCGACATCGACGCCGAGCTTCTCGGCATAGGTCGGATCAAGCGCGTGCTCGGCATCGACGAACGCCGCGGTGCCGCCATTGCGCTGGCAATTGGCGATGACCTGAAGTGTCAGTGTGGTCTTGCCGGAGGATTCCGGCCCATAGATTTCGACGACACGACCGCGCGGAAGACCGCCGATGCCCAGGGCCACGTCCAGTCCCAGCGAACCGGTCGACACGACGTCCACCGGTTCATTGACCTTGTCGCCCATGCGCATGACTGCGCCCTTGCCGAACTGCTTGTCGATCTGCGACAGAGCTGAAGCCAGCGCTTTTTTCTTGTTGTCATCAGAAGCCATGGTAAATCCTCAATGTCAGTGGACGGCGAGCGTGAACTCCGGGGGTCTCATAACCTGCGAAGCCGGAATTCAACGCTCGGCGCTTTGTGGAGCCGACGTTTGATTCGCCCTCCCCGATGTTCGGGGAGGGATGGGGCGGGGTCAGGAGATACTTGAAGCTACTCGCTTGGATGAGGCAGGGATGCTGTACCCCTGCCTCATCCAAGCGAGTAGGCCCAAATTATCCCACAGGCAGCGTCTGCACCATGAGAAATCTCAGTTGCTTTCACTAAGAAGTTTCTCAAGTCCCTGGATCGCCACACTGACCGTGGCACGGCGCACCGCATCGCGATCACCGGGAAAGTGATGAACGACGGCGGTTGGCGGATGATGGCCCTTGGCCCAGGCCATCCAGACCGTGCCCACAGGCTTGTCGCGGGTGCCGCCTCCAGGGCCAGCGATGCCGGTGATGGCTACCGCGAGGTCTGCGCGCGAACGCGACAGCGCGCCCCGCACCATTTCGATCACGGTTTCGCCGCTGACGGCGCCGTACTTTTCCAGAGTGACACGCTGCACGCCGAGCATCGACTCTTTAGCGTCATAACTGTAGGCCACGAAAGAGCAATCGAACCAATTCGAGCTGCCCGGCACTTCAGTCACTACCTTGGCCAGCCAGCCACCGGTACAGGACTCGGCACTGGCCAGCTTCATGCGGGAGTCGAGCAACTTGGTGCCGAATGCGGCGGCCTGATCGTGAAGGGCCTGATCCGAAGGTAGGGTCATCTGAGTCCTGAGCGGGTGAATGGGCGTAGCGATACGACAGACGACCATGATAGCCGCCCGTACCCTGTGGTGGTGCTCTTGTCGTACTGGCACAGTTGCGGTCAAAGTGCCGATGCGCCCACGATCGAAACGCCCCCTGTGAGTCAATCCTCAGACGCCCGCAACACTCAGGCAATTTTCGAGACTGTCTCGCGTCTGCCGCGCGCGCAGCAGGCGGCAGCGTTGCAGCAGGCCTGCGCTGGCGATATCGACCTGCAGGCGCGCCTGCGCCGGATGTTGGAGGTGACCGGGCCCACCGCACCGATTGCCGAGCCGGTTGAGGACATCTCGCTGCGCGTCGCCGATTGGGCACGGCGACGCGACGCCGATACCGCAGCGTTCTGGCACGGCCGGCGCATCGGCGACTTCGTCGTGCACGACCTGCTCGGACAGGGTGGCATGGGCGTGGTCGTGTCGGCACGGCGCGACAATGCCGAGTCCGAAGTCGCGCTGAAACTGGTAAGGCCCGATTTGATTTCGGCCGGCCTGGTGCGCAGGCTGCAACGTGAGCACGACATGCTGTCGCGCCTGGATCATCCAGGCATCGCACGCCTGCATGGACTGCATCTGACCAGCGAAGGCGCGCCATTCCTGGAGATGGAAAAGGTCGATGGCGAGGCGCTCGATCTATATGCCGAGCGCCGTGATCTGGCAGCGCGCGTACGCCTGCTCGAAGATGTCGCGCGTGCGGTTGGCTATGCGCATTCCAGGAGCATCGTGCATCGCGACCTGAAACCGAACAATGTATTGGTGACGGCCGAAGGCCAGGTCAAGCTGCTGGATTTCGGCATCGCCAAGACCATAGAAGAAGAATCGCTGGCGACCATGACCGCCACCGGTGAACGCTTGCTGACACCGCGTTACGCGGCACCGGAGCAACTCCTCGGCGGCAGCATGTCGGCAGCCACCGATGTGTTTTCTCTGGGTGTGATGCTGTGCGAGCTCTGCCAGCTGGGCGTCGAACCCGGAGAGAAAACGACGCAGCCTTTGGCATCGCAATCACCACCTCGTCCGGTCAACACGACTCCTACAGGTATCTCCGAAACCAGCACGCGCCTGCCGCTGCCACGCGATCCCCTACTGCGCCAGATCGCGCTGCGCGCACAACAGAAGGATCCGGCACTGCGCTACGCCAACGCCGATGAACTGGCCGACGAATTGCAGCGCTGGCGTCGGGGTGAGACGCCGCGCGCCAGCCGCTGGTCCGATCGCCTGATTCAATACTGGCGTGCGGCACGCCTGACACGTCGCGGCCTGATCGCTGTCGGCACACTCGCAGCCATCGCCATTGCAGTGTTTTCTGCGTGGCGGTATCAGCAGCAACTCAGCATCGATGACGGCTTCGGCTTCATTGAAAGCGATCTCGCCGGCCTCGATAGCGAAGGCCGCACGCAGACCCGGCGCGCACTCAGCGTCGATGCCGGCGGCGCCCGCGAGACGGCACTCGGCCTGATCCAGAATGCGCGTCAACGCGTGCCAGCGCATCCGCTGCTGACCTATCTGGAACTCACCTGGAACGATATCGCGCCTGATGAGTCCGAGCGCCAATATCAGGCGGCCAGCGCCGCGCTGAAGGCGCGTCCGAATGATTATCTGCAGGCGTTGCTGAATGCCGAAGCGCGGGCCAGTGCCAGCGCAGCGACACGACGCAAGCAGCTCAATAGCGCGCTGCAAATCCGCCCGAATGCCTGGCGTCTGCGTCTTGCACTTGCGCATGGTGAAATCGGCAGCGGCAAACTCGACCAGGCGCTGCAGCAACTTCAGCAAATCGATGTTCGCGATCTGCAAGATCGCCGTGCTGCGCAAATTCTCTCCGATCGAGCCCTGCTCGGCGATTCAGCTGGCGCGCGCGCTGCAGTAGCGCTGTTGCCAGCGGATCGCAACAGCTGGCGCGAATGGGTGTTGGCCAGCGTGGAGTTTGGCGAGGGTGACTATGTCTCGGCATTGCAGCGCTTCGAGCGCATCGGCGCGCCGGCAATGGAAGAGCGCGAACCCACCATTGCGATGTGGGGACGTATGGGCCAGACGATATGCCTGGGACAGGCGGGACGCTGGCCCGAGCTGACGGAACTGG
The DNA here is from genome assembly GCA_031391205.1 of Lysobacterales bacterium. GTDB lineage: Bacteria > Pseudomonadota > Gammaproteobacteria > Xanthomonadales > Ahniellaceae > 0-14-3-00-62-12. The sequence continues at coordinate 4,029 of JANMUE010000576.1, forward strand.
CCGCGCGCGAACTGCGGCGCGCCAGTGAACGCGGTGATACCTCCAGCGCACTGCGCAGCGCCTCGTTGGGTGCCATCGCTGCCTACCTGATGGCGGATCGCGATCGCCTGCGCTACTTCCTGGATGCTGGACGCAACGTCAGCGATGACCCACTGTTCCAGATCGATATCGCGCTGACCTCCGTGGCATTGGGCGAATCCCTCGGCGATGTCGAGAAATTGATACTGCGCCTGCCCGACGAAGCCGAGTCACTCGCCGGTCTGCCGTCCATGTTACGTGCAGCGGCCGCGCTGCACGCCGGCGATAGCGCGAGCGCCAGAGCGCATCTGCGCTCAGCACAGATTGAGGGCGTGGCCGACACACGACTGGCCGAGGTGGCGCGCTGGTATCAGGCACGCGTCGAAGGCGACCGCGGCTATCGCGCACCCGATAGCACATTGTGGTTTGCGCCCTGGTGCAACTGGGTGGCGGCTTGGATAGTGCCGGTGCAGTGAATCGTGGGGACAACTGTCTTTGTGGGTCCGACCTGTGGTCGGACGCTTTTTGCCGATTCGGTCCGTCCTGGCGAAAGCGTCCGACCACAGGTCGGACCCACAATATCCGGCTAAGGGCTCTCGGCTGCGGGTAAGTACATCACATCAATGCTCAGGCTATCGGTGCGGGCAAACCAGAATGTGCGCCCATCCTCGCTGACCTGCAGCGACGCGCCCACCGCATCGGCGCTCACGTCACTGGCCAATATCTGTGGCGATCCAGTATCAATATCCCAGCGCTTCAACACGACAGAGGCGTTCTCGCGCACCGAGGCATAGAGAAGACGGCCACGCAGTGTCCAGGCGAATCGCGTGATCGGCTCGACATCCGCAAGAATGCTGTGCGGCGCGGTGACGCCACTCGCACTCAACACACGGAACCCCGGCGCGGCGACAGCCGACAGCAGCAACGTATCGCCGTCGACGGCAAATTGGTCCACGCCCTCGCCACCTGCGACAGGCGAGGGCAGTGACTGCGCATCGATACCTGCGCGCCAAAGATCGCGCAACTCATTCGCCCCACGACGCAGAAAGAAGACCGACTTGCCATCCTCGGCAAAAACCGCGGCGCTGGCATCGTCCCCCAGGTGACGCAGATGAAGATTACGGCCACTGTCCAGATCATGGCGATAGATGCCGTGTCGATTTTGCTCGTCATAGCCGGTCACCAGCAGCGACTTTCCATCGGGGCTGAAGCTTGGTCGCGACCAGCGCTGACCATCGGGCATCGGCAGCTTTTGTTGCGCGCTGCCATCGACATTGGCCACGAAGATCTGCTCGAAGTCATTGCGCGTCGACACGAAGGCGAGTCGCGTTCCGTCCGCACTCAACACCGGCGCCGCGTCATAGCGCGTCGACGCCACCACGGCGACCGGCGCCAGATCTGGACCGTCCAATGACAGTCGCCAGATGTTCGCGTCGTATTGCGCCAATTCGAAAACCAGATCGCCACTGCGCGACCACGCCGGGTAGCGGGCGCCACGTGTGTTGAGCACGCCCGTCTCCTTTCCTTGCGCATCGAACAACACCAGGGTGCGATAACCAGGCTGGTCGGTGGCGACCAGCAGCTGACTGCCATCCGGGCTCCAGGCATGCCCTTGCAAACGCCCCCCATTGACCCATTCGACGGGTTCGGCGGGCCTGGCACTCAGATCGAGATACAGCAACTTCTGTTCACCATCAAAGCCACGCACAAAAGTGATTGCTGCGCGCCCGGGAACAAACTCCGCGTCACGATCCGGGCCCTGCACCTGCTGTGGCTGGGTCAAAGCGCGAAGCGCGCCGGTATTCACATCGACGATGCTGAGTCCGGCAGCAGCTCCCGGTTCGTTTGGCGCCGCGAAAACGATGCTCGACTGATCTTCCGACCAGGCCGGCGAGCTCGGCACCGCCAGAGAACAGTCTGCGAGCCTGCGACCCACGCCGCCAGGGATGGAACGCAGGCGCAGCTCGCAGCGCTCATTCGTGTAATGCAGAAAGGCCAGGCGTTTTCCGTCTGGTGCGAAGACCGGGCGCAGGTTGAAATCGGGTGCAGCCTCCAGCACTTCACGATGCAGACCGTCCACCCCTTGCAGAACAATTCGGCTGGTGTTGCCGTTCAACTCACTTTCCGAATACATCACCCACTGTCCGTCCGGGCTGATATCGGGGCGCGACTCCCATCCGGGCCTGCTGGTCAGTGGGCGAATCCGGGCGGTATCGGCAGCTGCCAGCTGGCGGTGTTCCGGCTTTTGCATTGCGATCCAGCCCGCCGCCAGCAACGCCATCAGGATCAGTGCCGCCCAGATCGGACGCCAGCTGCGCCCAGTATTTTGAGGCTGTATCGGCGCTTCTGCTATCGAGGGTGTCGCTACGCTGTCGGTGTGTGCGCTCAAGCCCGAAGTTGCAGCGTCTGCGGGCGTTGCCTCGACACGCACTGCCGCGCAAAGCCGGTAGCCGGCCTTAGGAATGGTTTCGATGTAACGCGGTGTTTTGGTGTCATCACCCAGCGCCTTTCGCAACTCCGCAACAGCGCGTGAGAGCACATCGTCCTCCACCATCCGCCGCTGCCAGACGTCGTCGATCAGGCTTTGTCGATGCACCACCTCGGGGGCAGTCTGGGCCAATCGCAGCAGCAGCTGCGAAAGCCGCCGCGGCAGTCGCGTGCAGGCGCCATCGCGCCATAGTTCATGACTGCGCGGGTCGAATCGACACTCGCCGATCAGTAACGGTTTAAGGTCGGAAATCTGGGGCATCAAACGAGGGTGTCTATGAGGTGTGTCTATCCTAGCTTCTCTGAAGCGACGACTCCTGCCGATGTAGGAGTGGCGTGAGTCGCGATGCTGTTGCTCCGAACCTGTAGGAGCGGCGTAAGCCGCGATGCTTTTGCTCT
>JANMUE010000603.1:0-3053 GCA_031391205.1 Lysobacterales bacterium
CGATGCTTTTGCTCTGCTATTGATAGTCAGAGCAAAAGCATCGCGGCTCACGCCGCTCCTACATTTTCTGGGTAAAAAAACCGCCAGGTCTCCCCGGCGGCTTTTTTAGATCGATCGGATCAACAGCTTAGAAACGCCACACACCCGAAACCGAATAGCTGTCCACCAGGTCCGAGAAATCCACGGCTGCATCGAGCTGGAATTTTTCGAATGCCCAGCCGAAACCGGCCGAGTAATGGATTTCATCATCACCGATGGAGAACAGCACGGCGTTGGCGATTTCGTCGACGGTGTCGCCCGGCGCACCCTGGAAGCGAATCGCGTGCTCTGGATCATGCCAAACGCCGGCGCGCAGGCTGAACGGGTTCGTGAAGTTGGTGAAAGTGTATTCACCACCGAGTCGGACTTCGATGCCGTCGTCGACCTTGAGCGGATCCAGGCTGGGACGAATACCACTGTCGTCCAGGATGAAGTTGGAATCGACGCCGCCTGCGGTCAGATCGGTGTAATAGACCTGATTGACATCCAGTGACAGCGTGACCGCTTCCAGGGGACGCCAGGTGGCGCCGACGCCGAACACATCCGGCGCATCGAAGAACGAATCCTTGACGAAGTTGACGGTGCCGTTGGCATTGAGACGGGCTGCCTGATAACGGAACTCGGGCGCGCGGCGGTAGACCGCGCCGAACTGCCACTGGTCGTTGGCTTGATAGCGCGCGCCCAGGTTATAGCCAAAAGCGCTGTCATCACCGAACTGTCGGGTAACAAACTGGCCCAGGGTAGTGCCGCCCGAGGTGACGGCGACACGGACAGTGGCGGAGTTGATCTCGAACTCGTAGTGATTCAGGCTGATACCCAGAGACAGCTTGTCGCCGACCTTCACTGCGCCTGAGAGACCATTGACCATGGTGTCGACTTCGATCCCGGCGGCGAACGGGCGGATGAACAAGGTCGAATCCGAGGCTTCCGGACCGAGGCTCGCGAAGTTGGTTTCGAAGTTCAGAAACTCATGGCGATACAGCGCCAACGACCAGTTCTCCATCGGGATGACCCAGGACAGGAACGAGATATTGCGCACGTCGGTACCGGTGCTGCCATAACCCAGTCCGTTGGTGCTGAACGGGTCGGTGACGAAGCTTCCGGTTTCGACAAACTGGGTGTCGTAATCGGTTTGGCGCACTTCGAGCGAAATTTCGGGTGAGGCGAGTTGCACCAGACCGGCCGGATTGGTAAACGCCGCCGTCGCATCGTCGGCCAGCGCCAGGAAGGCGCCACCCATGCCGAGGCTACGCGCGCCGGGCGGTGAGAAGTTGAACTGGATCGAGGCGTTACCCTCTTCATCAGTAATCGCGAAGGCAGACGTAGCGGAGCCAAGCAGAGCGGCACCGACGGCGAGCACGAGCAGCTTTTTCATTATGATTTCTCCTGACTGGGTTCTTCTTGACCCGCCCGGGGGCAGGGGCGGGCGGGATCATAGCATCGGCCCGCCGTATGGCGCCTTCAGGGCCGTGGGCGCTGTCAGCAAACACCCTTGCGACGGACCATCTGCACTTGTTCGGAGGTTCCTTAGTTCAGAGCCTTCCCGGTGGTTTATGATGACTACCCCACACCAAAGGAGTCGGAAATGGGTACCGCGTATATCGTAATGGCCGTGATCGTGGTGTTCGCCTGGCTGGGCGTGGTGCGGGTACCTCAGGGATTCGAATACACACTCGAGTGGTTCGGGCGCTATGTGCGCACTCTGACGCCTGGCCTGAATTTCATCATTCCGTTCGCCCATAACGTCGGCAAGCGCATCAATATGATGGAGCAGGTGCTGGACGTTCCGCGCCAGGAAGTGATCACCAAGGACAATGCCGTGGTCGCTGTTGATGGTGTGGTGTTTTATCAGGTTCTGGATGCGCCCAAGGCGGCGTATGAAGTGTCCACATTGGAAATCGCCATTCTCAATCTGGTGATGACCAATATTCGAACCGTGCTGGGTTCCATGGATCTGGACGAATCACTTTCCAAGCGCGATGTGATCAATGCGCAACTGCTGAAGGTGGTCGACGAGGCGACGCATCCCTGGGGCCTGAAGTGCAACCGCATCGAGATCAAGGACATCACGCCGCCGCGTGATCTGGTTGAATCGATGGCAAGGCAGATGAAGGCCGAGCGTGACAAGCGTGCGTCCATCCTCGAAGCGGAGGGTTCGCGTCAATCGGCAATTCTGCGCGCCGATGGTGAGAAGCAGGCAGCGGTGCTCGAGTCAGAGGGGCGCAAAGAAGCCGCATTCCGCGATGCCGAAGCCCGCGAGCGCTCTGCCGAAGCCGAAGCCAAGGCCACGATGATGGTGTCGCAGGCGATCTCCAAAGGCGATCTGCAGGCGATCAATTATTTCGTCGCAGACAAATACGTGTCAGCGCTGCAGGCGATGGCATCGGCGCCGAATCAGAAGGTACTGATCATGCCGATGGAACTGACCGGCATTCTGGGGAGCCTCGCCGGTATTGCCGAATTGGCGCGGGCCAGTTTCGAGGATCGCGCAGCCAAGCCGCAGCCACCGCGACCGCCCAAGCCGTTTGAGGAGCACCGTAATGGATAAGATCGTGTATCTGTGGTGGAGCGTCGGCGGACTGCTGCTGCTCGCCGAGATGCTCGTTCCCGGTGCCAGTCTGCTGTGGTTGGGACTGGCGGCACTCGCCATGGGGGTACTGATGATTTTTGTTCCCGAAATGGCGCCTTTGTTGCAGGCCGTGATCTTCGGTGCGTTTGCGGCGACCAGCGTGGGGCTTTATCTGCGCTTCTTTCGCTCACGCGAGCCCAAGACCGATCGGCCGCTGCTGAACAAACGCGCGTCGCAGCTAATAGGCCGCGAAATCGCGCTCAGCGAAGGCATTCAAATGGGCCGTGCCAAGGTGCAGATCGGCGATGCGCTGTGGACCATTGAAGGCCCGGATATGCCGGCAGGTACGCATGTCAAAGTCGTCAGCACCGACGGCATCGTGCTGAAGGTGCAGGCGGTGTAGTTCTGGAAATGTGTGGGAGCGCCGTGAGCCGCGATGCGCTTG
>JANMUE010000026.1:0-23277 GCA_031391205.1 Lysobacterales bacterium
CTCCTACATTTTCTATTGGAATGCCGTGCCGCTCGTTCGACCTCTGCCTGATTCATTGAATCTGCTCGCCCTGCATGCCGCCGATCCGCAGCGTTTTCCCTGCCTGCTGGAGAGTGTGGCGCAGGGCAACGGGCAATCGCGTTTCGATTTGCTGTTCGTAAGCAATGACGAATCGCTGGTGCTGGGCGCCGATGGCCAGCTTGAAGGTGTTGCCACCGCAGCAGACAAAGGCTTCCTTAAGGCGTTGGAGCATTGGTATCTGGATCAGCGCGAAGCGACGCGCGCGCCCGACGTGGATTTGCCGTTCGGTGGTGGCTGGGTGTTGTTGCTCGGTTATGAACTCGCGGCCGAAATTGAGCCGCGACTGCGCCTGCCGCGCAATGCGCTGGGCGTGCCCACCGCAATCGCAATGCGCGCGCCGATGGCATTGGTGCGTGATCGTCGTGATGGGCATCGGTTCGCGGTGATTGAATCGGGCTACGAAGCCTGGGGAGAGAACATTCTGCGCGCGCTGCCAAAGGGCGACGACATCGTGCCGTTGCAGGATGCAGTCGGCACCATTCGCGAACAGGCAGCCGCGCAGTATCGTCGCGGCATCGGTCGCATTATCGACTACATCGGCGCTGGCGATGTATTTCAAGTCAATCTGTCGCGCGCATGGCGCGCCACCTGGAACACCGCGCAGGCGCCCGCATCGCTGTACGCCGCGTTGTGCCAGTCGAATCCCGCGCCTTTTGCCGGCATCCTGCAATGGGGCGATGTCACGCTGGCCAGCAGCTCGCCCGAGCGACTGGTTCAGGTGCGCGGCGATGCGGTGCAGACACGGCCGATCGGCGGAACGCGACCGCGTTTCGAAGGCGATGACGATGCCGCCCGCGTGCGCGAGCTGATTGGCCATCCCAAGGAGCGCGCCGAGCACATCATGCTGATCGACCTGGAGCGCAATGACCTCGGTCGCGTCTGTGTCACCGGTTCGGTGCATGTCGACGAGCTGATGAGCGTCGAGAGCTACACCCACGTGCATCACATCGTTTCCAATGTCAGCGGCATATTGCGCGAGGGCGTCACGCCGATCGATGTGATTCGTGCGCTATTTCCCGGCGGCACCATCACCGGCTGTCCCAAGGTACGCTGCATGGAAATCATCGCCGAACTGGAAGGCGAGGGGCGCGGCTATTACACCGGTGCGCTGGGTTATCTGGGGGTGGACGGCAGCATGGATCTGAATATTCTTATCCGCAGCATTACCATCGCGGGCGACCAGTTGGAGCTGCGCGCCGGCGCCGGCATCGTGGCCGATTCCATTGCCGAGCGCGAACTCGACGAGACCCGCGCCAAGGCGCGCGGTCTGTTGCGCGCGCTTGATCCGGAGCACGGCTGATGCTGGCGGCCTGGATCGATGGCGTTCGCGGCGAATCGGTATCGCTGAGCGACCGTGCATTGCACTACGGTGACGGCGCATTCACCACGATCCGCGTGCGTGCGCAGCAGGGCTGCTGGATCGACGCGCATCTGCAGCGACTGCAGCAATCCTGCGTCGGGCTGTGTCTGCCGAAGCCGGACTTCGCACAGCTGCGTACGGAGATCGAGGACGCGGCGAGGGTAGAGAGCGCTGGCGTCGTCAAGGTGCTGCTCAGCCGTGGTGATGGTGCGCGTGGCTATGCGCCACAAGGCGCGCCCGGTCGGCGTATGGTCTTTGCGTATGCGTCGCCGGAATTGGATGCATCTACCTACGCGCAGGGCTTACAGTTGCGCTATGCCGATCTGGTGCTGTCGCAGCAGCCGGCGCTGGCGGGCTACAAGCACGCCAACCGCCTGGAGCAGATCATGGCGCGTGCGGAATGGGACGATCCGACCATCGCAGACGCACTGCTCTGCGATGTCGATGGGCGGGTGGTGTCTGCCACTTCAGCCAATGTATTTGCGCGTTTCGGCAACGAACTGCGCACGCCTTCGCTGGTTCGTGCCGGTGTCGCCGGGATTTGCCGTCAACATGTTTTGCAGTCGCCGCCGCCGGGCTTTTCGGTTACGGTGACCGATATGCACCGTGACGCACTTGGCACTGCCGATGAACTGTTTCTGAGCAATTGCGTGCGCGGCATTGTGCCGGTGCGCGCGCTTGGCGATCATGGCTATGCGTCGATGTCGGTGGCCCGCAGTTTGATGCGGGCGCTGCATCCTGCACTTGGTCTGCCGGTTTACTGAGGCGTCGCATGGCATCCTTCTTCCGCAAGCTGTTCGTGTTCGTGCTCATCGTCGGTGGCGTCGGCGGCTATGTGCTGTGGCAGGACTACCGCAAGTTCAGCGACGGACCGATGGAGCTGTCCGGGCACGAGCTGGTGCTGGATGTGAAGCTCGGCACTTCGTTCAACCAGATCGTGCGCAAGCTGGAAAAGGAAAACGTCTCGCATGCGCCGCGCTTGTATTGGCGCGCGCTGGCACACGAAATGAAAGTGCTCGATGGCCTGCGCGCTGGCGAATATGCGATCACGCCGGGCATGTCTCCGCGCAAGCTGCTGGATCGCATGGCCAGGGGCCGGGTGATCCATCATCAGTTCACCATCATCGAGGGCTGGCGTTTCTCCGATCTGCGCCTGGCGTTGACGCGCGAGCCGCTGCTCGAGCAGACTTTGTCGGGATTGAGCGAGGCCGAAATCATGGAACGCCTCGGCCACGTCGAGCTTCCTGCTGAAGGCCGCTTCCTCCCTGAGACATATTCGTTCGTGCGCGGGCAGAAGGACATCGATGTGCTCAAGCGCGCCTTTGTCGCGATGGAGCGTGCGTTGACCAAGGCCTGGACAGAACGTAAACCCGAGTCGCCGCTGAAATCTCCCGACGAGATGCTGATTCTTGCTTCGATCGTCGAAAAGGAAACCGGTCAGGCCAGCGATCGTCCCGATATTGCCGGAGTGTTCCTGCGCCGGCTCACGATCGGCATGAAACTGCAGACCGATCCAACGGTGATCTATGGCATCGGCGCCGCCTACAACGGCAATATTACCCGTCGCCATCTGGAAACCGACACGCCCTACAACACCTATACGCGCTATGGCCTCACGCCGACGCCGATTGCTTTGCCGGGCGCGGCCTCGTTAGTAGCAGTGGCCAAGCCGGCCGATGGCGACGCGCTCTATTTCGTGGCACGTGGTGATGGCACCACACAGTTCTCGGCGACTTTGCTCGAACATAATGCGGCCGTGACCAAGTTTCAGCTGCGGGGTGGGCAGTGACAGCAGCGACGGGCCGCGGCCGTTTCATCAGCTTCGAAGGCGGCGAGGGCGCGGGCAAGAGCACGGTGATCCATGCGGTGCGCGAGCACCTCAATGCTCGCGGCGTCCATTTCGAATCCACCCGCGAACCGGGTGGCACGCCGCTCGCCGAAGCGATCCGCGCGTTGGCGCTGAGCGCCGAATGGCAGGGCCAGATGCTGCCCGAAACCGAATTGCTGCTGGTCTTCGCCGCGCGTGCCCAGCATGTGCGTGAGCGCGTGCTGCCGCTGCTGGATGCCGGCACCTGGGTGGTGGCAGATCGTTTTACCGATGCGAGCTTTGCCTATCAGGGCGGAGGTCGCGGCCAGCCGATCGAACGTATCCGCGAGCTGGAACGATGGGCAGCCTGCGATCTGCAACCGGACCTGACCTTTCTGCTGGATGTGCCTGTGGCCACCGGTCTGGCACGTGCGCAGGCGCGCGGCGAACGTGATCGCATGGAGCTGGAACAGGAAGCTTTCTTCGAGCGCGTACGCGCCGCCTATCTGGCCAGGGCTGCAGAATTTCCGCAGCGCTTTCGCATCATCGACGCCAGCCATACTCAGGACGCGGTAGCCGTAGCGGTATTGGATGCGCTCGATCAGTGGCTGCGGCAAAACCCACCATGAAGCTGTCGCCCTGGCTGCTGGAACCCTGGCGCAAACTGCAGGCACGCCACGCAGCGGATCGTCTGCCGCATGCACTGCTGCTGTCCACTCCGGTGGGTTTTGGCAAACGCAGTCTGGCGAACGCGTTGCAGGCCAGTCTGCTGTGCGAGAAGCCTGACGCCGAGGGTTTTGCCTGTGGCCGCTGCCGCGCCTGTCAGTTTCTGGCCGCAGGTACCCATGCCGATGCGATCCGCGTGACCTTCGGTCTGCGCGACGATGGCAAGCCACGTACCGAAATCGTTGTCGACCAGATCCGCGATCTGTGTGAGCGTTTCGCACAGACCAGCAGCCGCGGCGGCTGGCGTGTGGCGATCATCGACCCGGCCGATGCACTCAACCACAATGCCGCCAATGCGCTTTTGAAGACGTTGGAAGAGCCCGACCCGGGCGTGATGATGATCCTGGTGGCCGACGACATGGCGCGGCTTCCGGCGACCATCCGCAGTCGTTGCCAGCGCATCGAAATCCCGGCACCCACGCGCGAGGCGGGTATCGCCTGGCTGGCAGCCCAGGGTGTGCCTGCAGCCAATGCGGCGTCCGCGCTGGATCTGGCCGACGGCAATCCGGGGGAGGCGCTGAGCATGCTGGCCCCTGACGTTCAACGCACAGTGACCGCGCTGATCGCCGATCTGGCTGCGCTGGCCGAGGGCAGGGAACTGGCTCCGATTGCCGCACGTTGGAATGACGAATTCGCCGAATTGCGACTGCGCACGATGGCGCGATTGATCACCGCGGCGATGCGCTCCAGTCCGGACATGACCAGCGTCGAGCTGCAGCGTGTGGCCGCGATTACCGAAAAAGCCGACTTCCGCAAACTCAGCTTGTGCTGGGATCAGCTCAACTGGGCGCGAAGCCAGTTGAGCTCGCCACTGCGCAGCGATCTGCTGATCGTGGATACGCTGACGCGCTTTCGCGACGCGGTGTCGCCGTAGCGCAGGGCGGTCAGCGCCATGGGCACTTGTTGCCGATCCGTTCCGTGGGAGCGTCGTCACGCCGCGAAGCTTTTGTTCTACCAAACTTAAGAGCAAGAGCTTCACTGCGGGACGCCGCTCCTACAGTGTCGAGTGCTTTGGAATCCGAGCCCCGCTCCTCCACCGACGATGGCTTGCGCACCCGAGCCGCGCGACCGATACTGCCGGCAGGAAATCGCAGGGAGAATACACAATGGCCGCAGGTCCCATGGGTGGCGTTCCGAGACAGGGCATTCTGTCGCTGGCGATCAAGGATAAGGGCGCGCTGTATAACGCCTACATGAGTTTCGTGAAGGGCGGGGGCCTGTTCGTGCCGACCACCAAGCGCTACAACCTGGGTGACGAAGTCTTCATCCTGTTGTCACTTATGGACGAAAAAGATCGCCTGCCGGTAGCCGGCAAGGTCGTATGGATTACACCGCCGGGCGCTCAGGGTAATCGCACCGCCGGCATCGGGGTGCAATTCAACGAGTCCGCCGATGGCGAGGCCGCGAAGTCCAAGATCGAAGCCATTCTGGCCGGATCGCTGTCTGCCGAGCGCATGACGCATACCATGTGATTCAGGGCTGAAATACAGCGCATCGTGGGCTGGTGGGTGAGGTGTGTCGCTTCGATGATGCCCTCTGGCATCATCAGACGATCCGAACGCCCGGCGGTGACGCCGGGCCGGAGAGCGTAGCCCCAGCAAACGCCCATGCCTGTTGGGGCGCTATGCTCAACGCCGCCTGTCATACGAGACCGCTATCCTGAAGGCACAGAGTTTGCTTTGTTTCTTAGAATCTCCCGATAGAAACTCGGCTGCAGCGGTTAGAATAGGCGCATGAAGGAAGTTCGCGATCTGTTGATGGACATTCGCATTGAGTTGCGTCAGCACGTGCGCGATTTCCACAAGTCGGAATTGTGCAAGCGCATCGACGACGCGCGCGATGCTCTGCTGCACGGCCCGCAGGCGGTCGCTGCTGCGGCTGCTGCGGTTTCCCACGTCGAAGGTGCCGACCGCGTAGCTCAGGCCTGGAAAGACGCCGCTGAGGATCTCAAGCTCACCGCGCCAGCGATCTACGAGCTACTGGCAAAAAAAGCTGCCGCTCGCATCGCCGCGATGCCGCCGTTGAAGTCATCGACGCCCGCGCCAGCCGCGGCCGAGTCTTCGAACCCGACCACGGGCACTACAACGGCGTCGGTGCCGGCCCCAGCAGTGAGCCCCGCAGTAGCAGCCTCCGTGCCGGAAGACCTAGGCTCAAACCCCAGCCTGATGATGGTCGCTGTCGAGGCGCACGTACCCAATGCCGAAATGCTGGGCGCCATTGCCGCCAGCAAGCGTCGCTTCACCGAAGCGCAGCGCGAATGGTGCGTCGGTGAGGCCATGGTGCGCTCTGGTTTCAGCATCGACCCGGAAGAGTTCATCGCGCGCGGCGACAACGAGATGGCGCGTTACATTCTGGAAACGGTGGAAGATGCCTAGCGGCTTTTGATTGTGGGGCAAATCCCACACCATCGAACGTTTCCCTCATCCGGCCTGCGGCCACCTTCTCCCGCGGAGCGGGAGAAGGGTTTCTAGTGCCCTCTCCCGTTTCACGGGAGAAGGCTAGGGTGAGGGAGACGTTCGACAGTGTCGGGTGTTTGCTTACGGCAAAACCTCAAAACCCAACACTATCGCAGACCTCATCCGGCCTGCGGCCACCATCTCCCGCGGAGCGGGAGAAGGGTTTCATAAAGCCTGCGGTTGCTGCTTTCGACATTTAGATTCAGCGCAGCAATCCGTCCACGATATCGGCAATGTGTGCCGGGCCATCCTGCAGTGCCCTGCCCTGATGGCGTACCGCGATCGCCTGCGCTGCTTCTGTCCACGATGGTTCGCTCAGCAGGCGGCGCAGCGGCGTCAGAAACTCGGGTTTGTCGATCGGTGGGGTAACCGACAACCCCGCACCCAGGCGCACCACCTGGCGCGCATTGAGGTACTGCTCGGCCTGCATCGGCAGCAGCAGCAAGGGTTTTCCGGCAATCAGGGATTCCGTGATCATGCCGTTGCCGCCTGCACAGATCACCAGATCGCTCTGTGCAATCGCGCTATGCGTGTCGACCGGGGCGTCGTGCAGATAGATGGGTGCTCCATTTGGAAGACTCGGTCGAGCGCCATCGATGAAGGCGCAGCAGCGTGCCGATGCCCGGTTGAGCGCACCGATCAGACGGTCGAGGAAGGGATAATCGTGCTTGAGGTAGCAGAAAATGCGCGGACCTTCGCCGGCCGGCCATTGCGGTGCCTGGCCCCTGCTCGGTCCGCCGGCAGGCAGATACGCGGTGATCGCACGCGGGCCATAGTTGTCCAATTCCGGCAGCATCTCAAGAACCAGAGGTGTATCAGCACAGGCCTGCGCCAGGGATTCGAAGGCGGCGGCTCCGTACGCGGTGACCGCGGCATTGATATGTTCCAGTGCGCGCGCCTCAAGGTCGGGCAGGTAATCGGCATTGTGCCGTTCCCAATCCCTAAATACCGGAAGCGGCGATGTAGCGGGCGGGTGCAGAAATGCGATGCCATGACACAGCACCGGAATCCCCAGGCTTTTCGCCGCGATGGTGGCCATGGGAGCGGCATCGGCCATCAGCAGATCGCAGCGGGTTTCCTGCAGCAGGCTGCGCCAGGCAGCGATGACGCCAGCGCATACAGCGGCATCGTGCAGGCCGGAGTCATGCCAGAGAATGTCGGCAAAGCTCAGCATGGCGCGCTGCGGCGCCAGGCTCAGGCCCGGCGGATTAGGTGCGGCGAATATCGGCCCCGGCATGTCGGCGCGAAGCCGGAACAAGGTGCGCAGATCGCGCAGGGCCACAGATACCCGGTGGCCACGAGCGCGCAACATTTGCTGCTGGGCAAAGCGGTTGGCGACGTGACCGAGTCCGCCGCCGAGCTCCCAGGCCATCATGATCTGTTTCATAGGCCCAGTGTGCATTGCCTGCACGTTCGAGACCAGCCTGGAAATGCTTCAACAAGTTCAGAGCCGCAGCCGCCACCTGAGGAACCTCTGAATAAGTCACCACATCGTCTTCGCTACACAACATATTGCTCGCCAATCCCCCAAAAACCTACGGTTTTTCGCCCCCTGACTCAGGGGGCTCGCGGCTCCGGGCTTGTTCAGAGGTTGCCAAGGTCAGGCCAAACCCCCAGGCGATGTGGTGATTCATGCAGGGCTCGCCAATGTGATTCAGTGCACATACTGTTAGACTCGCGCGCGTTTGTGCGGTATGCGTCCCCATCCTGGATTCGGAGAGTTTCACCATGAAGAAAAAAACTACACGATTGAGCCGTTGGAAAGCGGCAATGTGCCTCGCCGTTGTGGCCAGTGCTTCCAGTGTTGCGCATGCGCAATACGCCGGACCGGTGGTCGCTCCGACCACTCTGGACTTTGGAACGGTTGCCGTGGGTACCGTCAGCCCGGTGCAGACGTTGACGGTCAGCCTCGCTTATGGCGGCGGCTCGGTGACTGCGCCGGTTCCCAATGGAACCACTTTCTCCGTGGATTCGCTGGTGTTTCCCGCGGGTTATTCACGCAGCGGCGGCACCTGCCCGATTGGCTCCGCAGCCACCAGCCCGTGCACCATCGGTGTTGTGTTTGCACCCAGCGCCGCCGGCGTTCAGGCCGGTAATACCGTGATCACCGCCACCACCAACGGCTTGCAGGGCTTCACCAACGTGCCGACCACTGGTACCGGTACCGGCGGCGGCGCGCAGACGATTCCTGTCCTTGGCAACCTCGGACTGTTGCTGATGCTGGCCGGTTTGGGCGGCGCGGGCATTGTGTTCGCCCGTCGTCACTGAAGATCGACACTGCATCATGTTTGAACGAACGGGGTGCACTTGCACCCCGTTGTCTTTCAAGCTTTCGTGTGGATTGAACATGGCCAGAATCCTGATCGTCTGGGAGTTGGGCAGCGGCCTGGGTCATGTGCTGCCGTTGCGCGCCTTGGCCGATCGTCTGCATCTGGCCGGGCATGAGGTCATCGTCGCAGCACGTGACCTGCTGCTGCTGCGGAGTGCGTTTGCCGGCTCCGCACACAGGTTGATCTGTGCGCCGTACTTTCCGGGATTGGCGCTGCCATCGCGGCAGTTGAATGCGCTCTCCGATGTGGTCTGGTTCGAGTCCGGCGGTCATTCACCGGAAACGGTGCTGGCTCAGTTCGAAGCCTGGCGCGGGTTGCTGCAGAGTTTGTGTCCCGATCTGTTGATTGCCGATGCGGCGCCGATGGCACTGGCGGCAACCCAGGGCAGGGTGCCGCAACTCAACTACGACGGCTATTTCCACGCCACGGACGCCCGCGCGTGGACGACGTTTCGCGATTGGGAACGCATCGACGCCAGTGCAACGGCCGATCGCGCCACATCGCTGCTCGATCATGTCAATCGTGCGCGGATTGCCTGTGATCTGCCGGCGGCTGCCGATCTGCACACCGCGTTTGCTGCGGACCGTCTGGTGCTGCGTTGTTTGCCCGAACTTGATCCTTTCGCGCCGCGTGAAGATGTTCGTTATGTCGGACAGCAAACCGTGGGCGGTATCGAACCGGTCTGGCCTGCCGTCGCCAACGCCCAGCGGGTGTTCGTCTATCTACGTGCCGGCTACGCTCAGGCTGATCGCCTGCTGGGTGCGCTTTCCAGGCAACAGGGCATTGCCGTGCTCTGCGTCGTCGAGGCCGACGATACCGCGCAGCGACCCAGTGCTGAGCATCTTGCCTACAGCACCGTGGCGGTGGACCTGCAACAGGCATTGGTCGCAGCGGATCTGGTCATCTGCCATGGCGGCGCCCTGCTGGGATTGGCGATACAGTTCGGCAAACCGGCATTGTTGATGCCTCTGCATACCGAGCATTACCTGATGGCGCGCCAGGCAGAACGTATCGGCATCGGACTGCTGGTGATGCCGCCATTGACGCCGGCGGATTTTCTGACTCCCATGCGTCGATTGCTGGCGGACGCCACGTTTACGCTCAACGCGCGGACGATCGCCGAAGCGCATCAACAGCGTGCGCCAGATGCCATGGCCTTGGTGCTCGGCGAGGTGGAGAGCGTGTTGGCGAATCGATCGATTGCCTGACAGAAACCTGGGTGGAGTGACGCATGCTGCAGATAGTGCAACGAATGCTCAGAGCGTTGCCCGATTCGGTGACGGCCGGCGTATACCTTTGGACCTGGTTGTTTCCACTGGCCTTGTCGCAGAATCTCGTGCGCAACCTGATGTTGCTGATGCTGCTCGAATTCATCGTCATCCACAGCAACGCGTTCCTGATGGCGGTGATGGGCAACCAGCAGCTGGGACCGTGGCGCAAACTGACGGCGCTGGCCGGCTTCGGGCTTTTCTATCTGGCCTTCGTTGGCGGGTTTGCACTGGCGTTCGATGCATGGTGGCCGGTGTGGTCGTTCCTGTGGTTGCTGATCGGAAAATGGATAGGCGTCATCGTTCGACCAAAGCATGCTGCTGAGGAACTCAATAAACAGACGGGAATCTGGCTCAGCAGCGTCGTGCTGTTTCTGCTGGCAGTGTTCGCAACGGTCATACTGCCGATTCCGGCATTGGGTATTTCCAGCGACGTACTGCAGGCTTTGAACCTGCCCGGCAGCGGGCTATGGGTAGAAAAACCGCAGACCGTGGTGTGCGCCGGCCTCATCTACTTTGGCGGGCTGGCCTGGGTGAAATGGCGCGACCGTTCTTCGGCAGAGGGCAATCCTTTCGCGCAGCAGTGATATCGCAGGCGGTGCAGGCGTTGTTCAGGCGATCAGTGCCAGAAGAACGTCATCCAGGTTGGCTGCCACGACTTCACCCTTGGCAATGCGACGACATAGCTTGCGTTTCGCCGGCGCAGGTAATTGCTTGATGGCGTACTCAACCTTGAGTGCCGAAGAGCGCGACCCTACCGCGATAATCGCCATGATGCGCCGCGGCGGGTGCGAACGGGTATAGCGCGCGCCCTTGCCGTCGACATGCTGCTGATAGCGCCGCGTGCTGTCGGTGCTGATCCCGGTATAAAGGCTTCCATTGACGCATTCGAGCACATACACCTGCCAGATCGTAGGCGTCGGGCGCGCGCCGATCTGCTTCGCCGGTTTTGCCCGAGAGACGGTCAGGGATTTGATGCGACCGCCTTGCGCTGCAAGGTGAACTGCGCCTTGTGTGCGCCTGCAGCACCGTCCTGCCAGGTTTGCCATTCGGCATACAGCGAATCGGCATCGACGAAGCGGATCAGTCCGTTGTGCATGTGCATGTCTTTGCCAGGGTCAGCAACGCCAGCGCCGTCAAAGGCAAATACCAGTTCGTTGCCGGGGCCGGACTTGGCGCGCATGCGCGGTTGGTTGCCCAAGGCGCAGTAATGCGCCATCTCGATTTCATCGCCTGCAGCGGTATACATCGACACCATTTCGTGGTCGGTACCAGGGAACACAGTTTCCTGGACGACACTGCCGCCGCTGGTAACACGATAGATAGCTGCCACCTTGCCCTTGCCGGCTGAGGAACCGGTGGAGTCGATCCATTCGCCGGCAAGCGATTTGAGGCGGGCGAAGTCGGACACGGCGCCCGTCGCTTCAGTAGGAGGAGGCGCAGCTGCCTCGGCACGGCCCTCCGGGGTCGAAGCTTGCGTGGCTGCTGTGCATAGCGCCAAGGCTAGCGTCACGAGCGCGAGGCGGACGATGGCAAACATTCGGCTTTGCATGCTGGGGTTTCCTCGACGACCGGAATGAGGATTCTAACGACAGGGCAGCGCCAGGTCACGGCGCATCGCGGTACGGCGGGCAATGACAGGATCCGTGAAGAACTTCACACGGCCTCCGATGTTTTTCAGAAGGGCCGACAGTACGTCCATCAGCATGCGAAATTGCCCGCGGCATCTCAGATCGAAAATATTCAATTGAATAAACTGAAGTGGTATTCGATGGATAACTGGAAAATGAAATATATATCTTGCCCGCTGACTCTCGTATTTCTCGCTGCCTTTGCGGTTGAAGCCGATGCAGGACAGTTTGAATTCGCTTCGCCTGCAGTAGCCGGCGCTGCCGGTGGCAACACGGCTCCCCTGCTGTTCGTCGGATTCAGAGGGGATGGTGAAACAACCGATGCGCAGGTGGAGTTCGTCTACGACAATACACGTTTTACACCGCAGCTGACGCCGCGCAATGGCGCGTTGTGCCTGGCGTCCGGCGATCGGGTACTGATCGTTTCACCAGGAAGCGCGGCTCCACTGACTGGCAATCTGGTGCGCTACTGCGAAATTCGGTTTGCGATTGCCGCGGGCACTTCTGGCGGCAGCCACGACTTCGATCTCGATGAGTCCACCATCGAATGCGCCGGCTCCCTGGGTCCACCGCCCACGTGTACTGCGCCTTCGGGAATTGGCGTAATTCGGGTGGGTCCGAACAGTCCCCAGGCGCAGTTCTTGTATGCCCCGCTGCCCGGCACCACTGTGCTGCTCGACAATGCATTGGGCGAAATAAGTGCGGACTTTCTCTCCGGCGGTTTTGGCGCGGCGATCGAGTTGCATAATTGCCAGATCACCCCCCAATCCGGTGCAATTTTCGGCCCGGTTGTCGCTGCGCCGCAGCCTTTGGCCTTTGTCAGTAATCTGACAGGAACCGGTCTGCTGGGACTGAGCTGCACGCGGCAGGTGGCTGATACCGCTGGCCAGCTTTCCTGCATGGAAACCCGAAACGGCACGATTCCTGCCAAGCGCATTTGGAACCTGCTGTGTCCGGCGCTGCCGCCGGAGCAGATTTTCGAAAACGGCTTCGAGATTCCAACGCCGCCCTGACCTCGATCGTTGTGGCATTGAGTGGGGTGCTGCCGGCCATTCCGAAATTGCAAAAAATTGTGGTCAACCGCGCAGCAGGCACTGCGTTGTTACGATCCAACGCGCCATTCGGCGCGATTCGGAGCATGCACGGATGAAAAGCAGAACCAGGTCTGGCTTCGTAACAGCCATCGGTATGCTGATGCTGGCGGGTACCGTATCAGCGGAATCACGCTACCTCGGCAGCACCCGGCTGTCACATCAGGAAAACGACACTGATGTCGTGCGCACCAGCTGCAAGCCAAGGATCAATGCCATCAAGCTTGAATCCAAGCGCGGCCAGGTCGAGATCGAGGCGCTTTGGGTGCGCTACCGCAACGGTGAGAGAGAACGCCTGGAAGTGCGCGACCGCATCGCCCAGGGCGGCGAAACACGCTGGATCGATCTGCGCGGCGGCAAGCGCTGCGTGGTGGCCGTTGGCGTGATCGGCGATACCGAGTTATCGCTGGACCAGGCACGTGTGGATATCCACGGACGTTGGTAAGCCGTCTGTAGGGCAGGCGTGTGGCTTGCCCTCTCTACCGCGCCGAAACGTTGGAAGGCACGCGGCACGCCTGCCCTAAAGGTCATGCTAACGAGTCACGCACCGGCACTGCCACCCAGCGACTGATACATCAGCACATCGTTCTGGAATTGAGTCAGCCTGACCTGAGCCAATGCGATCTCGGCCGAACGCCGCGATTCCTGGGCTTCCAGCCAGGTGCGCAGTGCTGTGGCGCCAGCGCGATAGCGAACGTCGTAGAGATGTTCGATCGCGGTCGCCTCGGTCAATGCGGCGGCCAGTGCAGCTTCCTGCACTGCCAGCTGTGTGCGTGCCGACAAGGTGTCGTCGACCTCGCTCAGCGCCTGGTGCAAGGCTTGACGAAAACCGCTGATCGCAATTTTCAGATCGACTTTTGAAGCACGCACATTGAGCCGCATTTCGTTCCAGCCGAGAAAGGGCAGGGTCAATGCAGCGCCCAGACTGGCGACCGGATCGCGCAACACATTCACCAGCGTGCTGCTGCTGCCACCGGCCCCGGCGCTGAGGCTGAAGGCCGGGTAGTAGCTGGTGCGCACCACATCGACATTGGCGAAGGCGCGGCGCAGGCGCTGCTCGGCGGCACGCAGGTCCGGCCGGCGTCCCAGCAGTTCGGCGGGCACGGCCTGCGGCAGTGGCGGACGGGCGATCGCGGCCAGGTCCTGCGGTTCGTCGGACTCGGGCCAGTGAACGCCGTCGCGCAGCACGGCGATGGCATTGCGGGTTTCCACGCGTTGCTGGATCAGCGCGCTGCGCGCGGCCTTCTGGCTATACAGCGATTGCTGCGATTCGCGCAGCTCCACGCCGGAAACCGCGCCAGCGCGATACTGCACATCGACCAGCGCCCGCGTTTTCTCGACGCGTTCCAGGCTGGCGTCGGCAGCGACAATGCGTTGGTTGAGAAACGCGAGCGTGGTGTAAAGACGGCTCGCTGTGCCGACGAGTGCCAGTGCAGTGGCTTCGCGATCCTCAGCGGTCGCTTCCGCTTCGAGTTGCGCAGCATCGCGCGCAGTGCGCAAGCGTCCCCAGAGATCGACCTCGTAGCGCACCGAAAAATTGGCGCTGTGCGTGCGTTGTCCATCGCTATCGCCATTGCCATCAAGCGGCCGGCTATAGCCACCACTGGCGCTGCCGCCGAGCTGGGGCAGCAGTGCATCGCCAACGAGGCCAGCATCGAGTTGCGCCCGGCGTACGCGCAGCGCAGCGCTGGTGAGGTCGTTGTTGCGCGCCAGCACGTCGGCGATGAATGCGTCCAGACGCGGATCGCCGAATTGCTTCCACCACGGATCGGCGGCGACATCGCTGGCTGGAAACTGCGTGCCGGCAATGAATTTTTCGGTGCCGGCATCGTCACCCCGCGCATCGCTGGGATAGCTGCCCGGTGCGGCGACATCCGGCAGCTGATAGTGCGACGTACTGGCGCAGGCGCCGATGGCAAACGCGAGTGCGATCACCAGCGCGCGCTGAGCCAACGCACTGCGGTTTGCTGTTGCTGATGCGAAGGTGTTCATAGCCGTGCCAGCGCCTCCACCGGATCAAGGCGTGCGGCATTGCGCGCCGGCAGAAAGCCGAACACGACGCCGATCAGCGTGGAGCAGCCGAAGGCCGCGGCGATCGAACCGATCGAAATGATCATCTTGAAGTCCTCACTGAATTCTCCGAAAGCGAAGCCGGTCACCAGCGCCAGCAATACGCCAAGCACGCCGCCGATCAGGCACACCAGCACTGCCTCGATCAGGAACTGCTGCAGGATGTCGCTCTGGCGCGCACCCACCGCCATGCGCACACCGATCTCGCCGGTGCGCTCGGTCACCGAGACCAGCATGATGTTCATCACCCCGATGCCGCCTACGATCAGCGAGATCAACGCAATCGCCGACACCAGCAGCGTCATCGTGCGCGTGGTCTGCTCGATGGTCTGGCGGATTTCATCGGTATTGCTGATGAAGAAATCCTTGGTGCCGTGGCGCAGCTCCAGTAGCCGCGTCAGTCCGGCGGCGGCCGCTTCCATCGATGCATCATCTGCAACGCGCACGGTGATGCCGCGCAGGATCGGGTTGCCGGTAATGCGCGCCATCACCGTGGTGTAAGGCAGCCAGGCGTTGAGTGCGTCCGGATTGCCGAAGCCACCCTGGCGCGCCTGGGTCACGCCGATCACGCGCACCGGCACATTGCCGAGCAGCAGCACCTGGCCGATCGCAGGATCGGCTGCGCCGAAGAACTGCTTGCGCGTGTTCTGGTCGATCACTGCGATCTGCTCCAGCCCGAAGATGGAGTCACGCTCGAAGAACACGCCCTCGGCGATCTGCAGCCCACGCACGCGGAAAAACTGCTCGCCCACGCCATTGATCTGGGCATTGGCTGAGATATTGCCGAAGCGTGCCGTGCTCTGCGTCGAAATTGTCGGCGTGACGCTATCGACATAGGGTTGTAGCGCCAATGCTTCGGCGTCCTCGGCACGCAGTGTCTGCACACGTCCAGAGCGCATATCGCCGAAGTTTTCGCCCGGATACACATCGATGGTATTGGTGCCCAGTGCGCTGATGTTCTGCAGGATTTGCTGCCGCGAGCCTTCGCCCAATGCCACTACCGACACCACCGACGCGATACCGATGATGATGCCGAGCATGGTCAGGAAGGTGCGCAGCCGATGCGAAGCCATGGACAGCAACGCCATGCGCACCGCTTCGATGAAGCGGTCGCGTATGGCGGTCCAGGTGCCGCCATTCTGAGCCTGTGGCATCGTCCGCTCCACACGCTGCTGCGCGACCGCATCGTTGCGGCTGTCGCTGGTCACCACACCGTCGGCAAGCTGGATGATGCGCTGCGCATGCTTGGCCACCGACATATCGTGGGTGACGATGATGATGGTATGGCCTTCCTGATGCAGCTGTTCGAGGATGCGCAGCACTTCGGCACCGGTTTGCGAGTCGAGCGCGCCGGTGGGTTCGTCGGCCAGGATCACCGCGCCGCCATTGGTCAATGCGCGCGCGATGCTGACGCGCTGCTGCTGACCGCCGGAGAGCTGACCGGGCCGATGCAGCAGACGATCGCCCATGCCCAGGCTTTGCAGCAGTTCGCGGGCGCGGTCCTGGCGCGCGCTGCGCGAGCGTCCGGCGTAGACCGCAGGCACCTCGACATTGGCCTGGGCGCTCAGATCGCCGAGCAGGTGATAGCGCTGAAAGATGAAACCGAAGTGCTCGCGGCGCAATGCTGCCAGTGCATCCGCATCCATGGCGCCGGTCTCGACGCCGGCCACGCGATAGCTGCCCGAGGTTGGCCGATCCAGGCAGCCCAGGATGTTCATCAGCGTGGATTTACCCGAGCCCGAGGCACCGACAATCGCCAGCATCTCGCCGGCATGGATGTCGATATCGACATCGCGCAGCGCCACGATGGTTTCGTCACCGGAGCGGTATTCGCGGCGCAGCTTGCTGAGCTGCAGCATTGGCGTGCTCATGCTCAGAAGCTCATCGGGCCGCGACGGCGCATCTGATTGTTGCCGGAGGGCGCGCCTTCCTGCGCCTCGCCGATGACAACTTCATCACCAGCCTTGAGGCCGGAAAGTACCTGCACCGTGGCCTTGTTGTTGATACCGATTTCTATCTTGCGCGACGACGGCTGGCCGTTCTTGTCGACTACCATCACCGTCGGCGGGCCGCGACGACCACGATCGACCGCCGATGCCGGTATCGTCAGCGCGTCCTTGGCGCCTTCGAGCACGATGTAGACCTGCGCCGTCATCGCGATGCGCAGCATGCCGTCGGGATTGGGCACATCGAACAGGCCGTTGTAGTAGACAGCGCTGCTGGTCGAAGCAGCTGCGGCATTGCCGCTGCCCTCGGTCTCGATCGAATCCGGTGCGGGCTCCACCGTGCGCAATGTGGCGTAGTGGCGCTTACCGGGTTCGCCGAGAATGGTGAAGTACACCGTCTGGCCTTCCTTGACCTTGGTGACGTCGGCCTCGGAGATTTCGGCATTGACGGTAATGGTGTCGAGCTTGGCCAGTTTGACAATGGTCGGTGCCGATTGATTGGCGTTCACCGTCTGGCCTTCCTTGGTAACCACCGCGACTACAGTGCCCGCCATCGGAGCGGTGATGCGCGTGTAAGTGAGGTTGGTGCGCGAGGTGTCCAGCGCGGTCGTGGCCTGCATGATTTGCGCATCCATCGCCTTGATCTGGGCGCGCGTGGCGTTCAACGTGGCTTCGGCGTTTTCGTAATCGGCGCGGGCGGTCGCGTCTTCGGCCAGCATGTCCGATTGACGCTGGAAGGCGAGTTCGGCCTGCTTGAGATTGGCCTCCTGCACAGCGCGGTTGGCCCTTTGACTGCTCAGCGCCGCTTCGGCGTTGCGCAGCGCGTTCTGTTGCGGGATCGAGTCGATCTCGGCGATCGGCTGGCCGAGTTCGACACGGTCGCCAAGCGCGACATGCAGTTTCTTGACCTGACCCGACACCTGCGCACCGACGCTGACCAGTTCGCTGGCCTCCAATGTGCCGGTGGCGAGCACGGTGTTTTCGATGTCGGCGACCTCGGCCTTGGCCGTCACCAGTTTCGGCGCCTCTTTGCTGGGGAAGACCAGCACCTTGATCAGCACGATGAACACGATCAGTACGACGGCACCGATGATCCACCAGCGGCGGCGTGTTGCGGGGCTTGTGCTCACGATGTGCATTCCTCGTTCGAAGATGGATGACGCCGAGGTCAGGCGCTGCTGCATTAACCTCGACTGGCCTGGGAACAGTCTGTGTGTGTGCGCACATAGACTCAATGCACGGAACGTATCGGCATGTATCGCGCGGGCTTCTGATTGTGTCGCCTTGTATCAATCGGCCGGATCGTTACATCGCGACGGAAACATCCCGATGCACGCGCATGCATTACGATGGATCATCCTGTGATGGAGATGCTCACGACCATGCAACGCCTGCTGGTAGTCGATGACGACCGCGAAATCCGTTCGCTGCTGGCCGAGCAGTTGAGCCAGGCCGGCTATCTGGTCAGCACGGCTGGCGATGGCAGCGAGATGCGCGCGGTGCTGGAGCGCGAACATATCGATCTGATCGTGCTCGACCTGAATCTGCCACGCGAAGACGGGCTGACGCTATGCCGCAATCTGCGCACGAAATCGACGACGCCGGTGATCATGCTGACCGCGCGCGATGCCGCGATCGACCGCATCATTGGATTGGAGATGGGCGCCGACGATTATCTGGCCAAACCCTTCGAGCCGCGCGAACTGCTGGCACGCATCCGCAGCGTGCTGCGCCGGGCGCAGTCGCTGCCGGCCAATCTGGAGCCGTTGAACGCGCGCCGCGCCAGCTTCGCCGGCCTGGTGCTGGATCTGGAGCAGCGCCATCTGGTTGATCGCAACGGCCGCGTGGTGATGCTGTCGGGCGCCGAGTTCCGGCTGCTGCGCGTGTTCGTCGGACATGCCAATCGCGTGCTGACGCGCGAGCAGCTGGTGTCGCTGTCCAGCGGGCGCGCAATGGATGCGCAGGAGCGTGCGATCGATCTGCAGATCAGCCGGCTGCGGCAGAAGCTGGGCGATGATGCGCGCGAATCGGCGTTGATCAAGACGGTGCGCAATGAAGGCTATGTGCTGGCCGCTGCGGTGACCATGGTATGAAGACGCTGCGCGATTTCGTCGGATCGATGAGCGGGCGCATCTTCGTCGTACTGCTGCTGGGTGTGGCGATCGCGGCGACGCTGGCCCTGTGGCTGGCCAACGCCAAGCGCCGCCAGGATTTCGACCAGTTCAATATCGAGCGCAGCGTCGATCGCGTGCAGGAGTTCGTCGGCTTTATCGACGAGGCCAGCACCGAGCAGCGCCAGAAACACCTGACCCGCGGCTGGCATGGTCTGCGTCCGATGAAGAACCCGGTAACGCCCATCGCCGCCGATCCGGATTTCGAGGCCGCGCTGCGCCAACGTGGTGCGGAACTCGCATCGGCCAGCGCCGTGCGCGTGCCGATCGAAGCCTGTTTCCGCTCGCGCGGCCGTGATGGGCAGCGCAGCAACGAGAAACGTCCCAGCGCCGACGCCATGCGGGTGTTCGAGCGCAATTTCGAAACACCGATCTGCCGCGCCGTGCGGATCAGGCTCAGCGACGGCAGCGATCTGCTGGTCAGCGTGGAGATGCCGCTGATGGCGAAACAATACCGTGTCATCACCGATCCGCTGTATCTCACTCTGCTGGCACTGGCTGCCGCAGTGCTGGCTTTCGTGGTGGCGCGCATCGCGGCGGCACCGCTGCACCGGCTGGCGCAGGCCGCCGGCGAACTCGGCCACGATCTGGATCGCGCGCCGGTGCCCGAGCACGGGCCGGTGGAGGTGCGGCGTGCGGCGCAGTCGTTCAATCTGATGCAGCGCCGCCTGCAACGCCACGTCAGCGAACGCACGCAAATGCTCGCGGCCATCACCCACGATCTGCAGACACCGATGACGCGTCTGCGTCTGCGCCTGGAGAAGGTCGACGACGAAACACTGCGCGACAAACTCATCGCCGATCTCGCCGCGATGCAGGCGATGGTGCGCGAAGGTCTGGAGCTGGCGCGTAGCGCCGAGACCGCTGAGCAACGCGTACCTCTGGTTCTGGATTCCTTGCTGCAAAGCCTCATCGAAGACGCCGCCGATGCCGGCGCCGATGCGCAGTTCATCGCCGGCTGCGGGGCCGATATCTGTGTGCGGCCGGTAGCGATTCGAAGACTGTTCTCGAACCTGATCGACAATGCCATCCAGTATGGTGGGTCGGTGCAGGTCGCTGCCGAGCGCGAGGGCAGGGCGCTTACGGTGCATGTGCGTGATCATGGCCCCGGGCTTGCCGACGCCGACCTGGAGCGGGTGTTCGAACCTTTCGTGCGCGTCGAAACCTCACGCTCGCGCGACACCGGCGGCGCCGGCCTTGGCCTCACCATCGCGCGCACATTGGCCGAAAAGAATGGCGCGACGTTGACGCTGCGCAATCATCCGGAAGGCGGGCTGGAAGCGCTGGTGCGGTGGATGTCGGACACGTGAAGCGGTGATCGGAATTGTGTAGGGCAAGGGTGTCGCCTGCCTCTTCAACCTTGCCGAATCGTTGGTAGTGACTCAGTTTGAAGCGCCGCCGACGAATCCCTTCGCCCGCTTGCGGGAGAAGGTGGCCCGCAGGGCCGGATGAGGGAAACGTTCGATGGTGTTGGGAATTATTGTGTCGCTGTTGGCGAACACCAGGCGTGGTCGCACGTTTCCCTCACCTTAGTCCTCTCCCGCGACGGGAGAGGAGATCATTCTCTGAAGCGGATATGAGTACCGGTGAGTTTTAATCTCGGTCACTACCGAATCGTTGAGACGGCACGCGACACGCGTGCCCTACAACCTACGCCCGACTACAGCAGATTCTTCAACCGATACAACGCTTCCAACGCCTCACGCGGTGTTAGCGCATCTGGGTCGATATCGCGCAAAGCGGTGATCGCCGGTGGTGGTAGATCGAACAACCCAAACTGCTGCGGTGCTGATGAAACCGGCGCCGTGCCGCCTGCCGCAATCAACGCATCGTGTTTTGCATCACGCGCCGACTCCAGCGCCGCAAGATGCTTGCGCGCGGCCGCGATCACCGGTCTGGGCACTCCTGCAATTGCCGCGACCTGCAATCCGAAACTGCGATCCGCCGGGCCTTCCTTGACCGCATGAAGAAACACCAGCTCTTCGCCGTGCTCCACCGCATCAAGATGCACATTGTGTATGCCCTCGATATCACCGGCGAGGGCAGTCAGCTCGAAATAATGCGTCGCAAACAAGGTGTAGGCACGATTGACCTTGGCCAGCTGCACCGCCGCGGCCTGCGCCAGCGCGAGACCATCGTAAGTGGAGGTGCCACGGCCGATCTCGTCCATCAGCACCAGGCTTTGCGCGGTGGCGTTGTGCAGGATGTTGGCGGTCTCGCTCATCTCGACCATGAAGGTTGATTGCCCGGCGGCCAGGTCATCGCCCGAACCGATGCGCGTGAAGATGCGATCGATCGGCCCGATGCGCGCGGCATTGGCCGGCACGAAGCTGCCGACATGCGCCAGTAGCACGATCAGCGCGGTCTGCCGCATATACGTCGACTTACCGCCCATGTTGGGGCCGGTGATCACCAGCATGCGTCGCTCGGGATCGAGCCGCGTATCGTTGGGCTCGAACGGATCCTTGCGCACAGCTTCCACCACCGGATGGCGGCCGCGCTGGATATCGATGCCGGGCTGCTGGTCCAGCGTGGGTTGGGCCCAGTTCAATGCCAGCGCGCGATCGGCCAGCCCCGCCAGCACATCAAGCTCCGCCAGCGCCGACGCTACAGATTTCAGCGCATCGAGTTCGGCCAGCAGCGCATCGAGCAGTGATTCGTACAGTGCCTTCTCGCGCATCAGCGAACGCTCGCGCGCCGACAGCACCTTGTCTTCGAAGTGCTTCAGCTCTTCGGTGATATAGCGTTCGGCACCCTTGATGGTCTGCCGCCGCGTGTAGTGCGTCGGCGCCTTGGCCGATTGCGCGTGGCTGATCTCGATGTAATAGCCATGCACGCGGTTGTAGCCAACCTTCAATGTGGCAATGCCGCTGGCCTCGCGTTCGCGCAGTTCCAGATCGACAAGAAACTGATCGGCATTGGTCGACAGCATGCGCAACTCATCAAGCTCCGCATCGAAGCCTTCGCGGATGAAACCGCCATCGCGGGCCAGCGCCGGTGGTGCATCGACCAGGCTGCGCGTCAGCAATGACGCCAGTGCATCGTGATCGCCGAGCTCTGCAAGCAGCGCGGCGATGCGCGGACTATCGACGCTCGCCAGTGTCGTACGCAGCTGCGGTAGCAGATGCAATGCATCGCGGATCGTCGACAGATCGCGTGGCCGCGCCGAGCGCAGCGCGACGCGGGCATTGATGCGCTCACAGTCGCCGACGCCGCGCAGCAGTTCGCGCAATGGCGCATGCGTGGCAGTGTCGATCAGATTGGCAATCGCCTGATGGCGCAGACGCAGCTGGCCATGATCGCGCAGCGGCCTATGCAGCCAGCGTCGCAGCTGACGCGAACCCATCGGGCTGACGCAGGCATCGACGACGCCGAACAAGGTGTGCTCGATGCGGCCGCTGGCGTGCGTGTCCAATTCCAGATTGCGTCGCGTCGCCGCGTCCATCGCTACGGTTTCATCGGCCTCTTCGACGCTGAGCCGATTCAGATGCGGCAGCGCCGACTTCTGCGTGTCCTTCAGATAGGCGAGCAGCGCACCCGCAGCGCCCAATGCCAGTGGTTTGTCGTCGCAGCCGAAGCCCTTCAGATCGCGGGTGCCGAAGAACACCGCCAGATCGCGGCGCGCCGCATCCGCATCGAAATGCCAGGGCGGACGGCGACGCTGCCCATTCA
The DNA here is from genome assembly GCA_031391205.1 of Lysobacterales bacterium. Classification (GTDB taxonomy): domain Bacteria; phylum Pseudomonadota; class Gammaproteobacteria; order Xanthomonadales; family Ahniellaceae; genus 0-14-3-00-62-12. Next base: position 22,610 of record JANMUE010000026.1, read on the forward strand.
ACGTCTGCGCGCTGCGCGGCAGCGGCTGCGATTCATCGACCAGGGTTTCCGCAGGTTGCAGCCGTGCGAGTTCGGCGGCCAGCGCATTCTGGCCATGACATTCCAGCAATACGAAACGCCCTGCCGCGACATCGGCATAGGCGATGCCGAAGCGATCGGCGCCGACGCTGAGTGCCAGCAACAGGTTATCGCGGCGATCGTCGAGCAGCGCTTCGTCGGTCAACGTACCCGGCGTGATCACGCGCACGACGCGGCGTTCGACCAGGCCCTTGGCCAGTGCCGGATCGCCGATCTGCTCGCAGATCGCCGCCGATTCGCCCAGGCGTACGAGCTTCGCCAGATAACCTTCGACCGCGTGATACGGCACGCCCGCCATAGGAATCGGCGCACCCGCCGACTGCCCACGTTGCGTCAGCGTCACATCCAGCAATCGTGCCGCCTTGCGCGCATCGTCGTAGAACAGTTCGTAGAAATCCCCCATCCGGAAAAACACCAGCGTGTCCGGATAATCCGCCTTGGCGCGGAAGAACTGTTTCATCAACGGGGTGTGTTCGGGGGCGGCAGCCTGGCTCATCCGGCCATTGTCGCATTACTGTAGGAGTGGCGTGAGCCGCGATGCGCTTGCTCTGGCTCTGATCTCAAAATCAAAGCAAGAGCATCGCGGCTCA
>JANMUE010000061.1:0-5231 GCA_031391205.1 Lysobacterales bacterium
GCGTGATCGACAGTCTGATTGGCGGGCGCGAAGAAAACCTCGCGCATCATAGAAGCAATTCTGATCTGCAAATCGAGTTGCGCGACATTCGCAGTTTCGCGCCTGATGATGCACTATTCGCCGGTGCCAAATACGTCATCCACTTTGCCGGCATCGGGGATATCGTTCCTTCTATAGAACGGCCCATGGAGTACATGTCCGCCAATGTGCTGGGTACTGTGCACATGCTTGAATGTGCCCGTCATGCTGGCGTGGAAAAGTTCGTGTATGCCGCGTCTTCGTCCTGTTACGGCCTGGCAGACGTTCCCACACGCGAAGACCACCCCATCAATACCGGTTACCCCTATGCGCTTTCAAAGTACCAGGGGGAGCAGGCCGCGTTTCATTGGCACCAAGTTTACAAGTTGCCGGTGAATTCCATACGCATTTTCAATGCGTATGGCACGCGGTCCAAAACCTCCGGAGCCTACGGCGCCGTGTTTGGTGTTTTTCTTCGCCAGAAAATTGCTGGAACGCCGTACACGGTCGTCGGCGACGGCACGCAGGCGCGTGACTTTCTTTATGTGACCGACGTTGCCCGGGCATTCCTGGCGGCCGCGGAAACGTCACACACCGGCCACATTTACAACCTGGGGGCAGGCAACCCCCAGTCGGTCAATCGCCTTGTCGAGTTGCTGGGTGGCGACGTGACCTATATCCCCAAGCGCCCAGGCGAACCCGACGTGACTTGGGCAGACATCAACTGCATCACCAGTGAACTGGACTGGCGGCAGGAAGTCAGCTTCGAGCAGGGTGTGGCAAATATCGTGGCCAACATCGACTACTGGCGCAATGCTCCGCTATGGAACCCCGGTTCGATTGCCAATGCCACCAAGACCTGGTTTGAATACATGTCCCCCCAAGGAAACACCTGATGGACTCAGCGAGCAAGCACCTTTTTTCGCACAAGATCATGTCTGCAGAGAAGATTCGCGAGGCGATCGGCCAGCGTCCACGGCAGAAAAAAGTGATCATGTGCCACGGTACGTTTGACGTGGTTCATCCCGGCCATGTGCGCCATTTGCTGTATGCAAAGACCAAGGCTGACGTCGTGATTGCCAGCCTGACGGCGGACGAACATATCAAGAAGGGCAACATGCGCCCCTATGTGCCCCAGGATCTTCGCGCCATGAACCTTGCGGCGCTGGAGATGGTCGATTACGTGGTGGTGGACAGCGATGCGACACCGCTTAAAAATCTCGCCATCATCCAGCCTGACTATTTTGCCAAAGGTTACGAGTACACCGCAGGCGCCGTGCACCCCAAGACGCAGGAAGAAATTGCAGTCCTCGACAGTTACGGGGGGGAAATTATCTTCACTCCGGGCGACATCGTGTACTCGTCGTCGGCACTGATCGAGTTGGCGCCACCTTCCATTGCCGTCGACAAGCTGATGACGCTGATGGAGGCTGAGGGCGTGAGCTTTCAGGACTTGCGCGACACGCTGGGCAAGCTCAAGGGCCTTCGCGTCCACGTTGTCGGCGACACCATTGTCGACAGTTATACCTATTGCAGCATGATCGGTGGCATGACCAAAACGCCGACCATGAGTGTGCGTTTTGAAAGGAAAGTTGATTATGTCGGCGGTGCCGGCGTAGTGGCCAAGCATTTACGGGCCGCCGGTGCGGACGTGACCTTCTCGACGGTGCTGGGCAATGACGCCTACAAAAACTTTGTGCTGGACGACCTCAAAGCGTTTGGCGTCCACTGCCTGCCCATCATTGACGAGACACGGCCCACGACGAATAAAAACGCCATCGTCGCCGAAACCTACCGCATGCTGAAGGTTGACACTCTCGACAATAGATCGATTTCGGACAAGATCGTCGAACAGTTGAAGCGCCAGATCGGTGAAGCCGACAGCCAGGCGGTTGTGTTCAGCGACTTCCGCCACGGCATGTTCAATCGCGGCACGATTCCCTCTTTAACGTCGGCCATTCCCGAAGGCGTTTTTCGGGTAGCCGACAGCCAGGTAGCCAGCCGCTGGGGCAATATCCTTGAGTTTCAGAACTTCGATCTCATCACGCCCAACGAACGTGAAGCACGGTTTGCGCTTGGGGACCAGGATTCGGTGGTCAGGCCGCTCGCGCTTGAGCTGCTCAATCGCTCGGGTTGCGGCACGCTGATGCTCAAGTGCGGTGAACGCGGCATCATCACCTATCGCTCGACTTTGCCACCCGGCGATCCGCGCGCATTTTTCAGCATTGATACATTTGCCGGCCACGTTGTAGATGCAGTTGGCGCGGGTGACGCCTTGCTGGCTTATTCAACGCTGGCACTGGTCGCTACCAAAAACGATGTCATCGCCTCGATTCTTGGCAACATGGCTGCGGGCGTTGAATGTGAACATGACGGCAACTGGCCCGTCACACCTGAACTGGTATTGAAAAAGATCGATGCGGTTGAAAAGCAGTCCAGGTACGAGTAACAAAATTGACTTCCATGCGCGTTATTGTTGTGGGTTTGGGTGTGCAGGGTCGCAAACGCCTTGCTGTGGCAGGTGCCGAAGCTGTTGCGACCGTGGATCCATTCCATGCAGATGCCGATTACAGAAATGTGCAGGATGTCCCCCTTTCTTCGTACGATGCAGCTCTGCTCTGCATCCCCGACGAGCCCAAGCTTGAGCTGATCACTTACCTGCTGTCCAATGGCAAGCACTTGCTGGTTGAGAAACCCCTGTTCGCAGAAGAACAGGCCGACCTTGCGGCTCTCAGCGAATTGGCTGCGAAGAACTGCGCTGTTTGCTACACCGCATACAACCACCGCTTCGAGCCTCATTTTGTGGGCATGAAAAAGCTGATTGAATCTGGCCGGTTGGGCCGTATCTATAGCGTGCGAATGTTTTACGGCAATGGCACCGCGCGGCTTGTCCGGGATTCCGCGTGGCGCGACCAAGGCGCGGGCGTGCTACCTGACCTCGGATCGCACCTGCTGGATACAGCGCTCTTCTGGTTTGGTAAACCGGCCGCCCCTTTTAAGGTCTTCTCCGCGAATTGCTTCGAAAACCGCGCACCTGACCACGTGTCCTTTGGGTCGAACGGTTTCCCGGTTCTGCAGATGGAGGTGGCTTTGCTGTCATGGCGCAATCACTTCTTCTGCGACATCTTTGCCGAGGGTGGCAGCGCGCACATCCAGTCACTTTGCAAATGGGGTCCAAGCACGATGACGGTCCGGGACCGCAAGCTGCCGAGCGGGCGTCCTGACGAGGAGTCAACGACGCTTGTGCAGGCGGACCCTACCTGGGAGCTGGAATACACACATTTCAAGAGTGTTTGTAAAAAAGGCCAAAGCAATATCGACAACGACATCTGGATCAACGGCGTGCTGGGCGGTTTGGCTCGTGAGATCCCCGGCGCGGGGGCCTGACATGGCAGTCGCGGCACTTTCGCATGAGTACTTGCAGGCCCGAAAGCCGGCACGCGTGGTGGTGCTGGGAGGCAGCGGTTTTATTGCCGGCGCCATTCGGCGGCGGCTACAGACGGATGGAATTTCGACGCTTGCTGTGGGGCGCCCGGCGCTTGACTTGCTCAAACCGGATGCTGCGGGACAGCTGGCCGGGTTGCTGCGACCCGAAGACGTGCTTGTTGTCGCATCTGCCAGAGCACCCTGCAAGGATGTTGCGATGTTGGGCGAAAACATTCGCATGATTGAAACGGTGTGTCTGGCATTGCAACTGCATCCCGTTGCGCACCTTGTTTATCTCAGCTCGGACGCGGTGTACCGCGACAGCACAGAACCGTTGACCGAAAACTCATGCGCGGAGCCCGGCGGCTTGCATGGCGTCATGCACTTGAGCCGGGAAATCGCATTGCGGCACGCACACCAGGGGCCTTTGATACACATCAGGCCGACGCTGGTTTACGGCATCGACGATCCGCATAACGGTTATGGACCCAATCGCTTTGGAAGGCTTGCTGCCGCAGGGGAGGATATATCGTTGTTTGGTGAAGGTGAAGAACTGCGCGACCATGTCGACGTTGAAGATGTAGCCGAGCTGGCCAGGCTGGTGATCGTGCACAGAAGTTCTGGCATTGCCAATGCGGTATCGGGCGCGGTTGCGTCATTCAGGGAACTGGCCGACTTTGCCTCCGCATCTTTTCCCGGCAAGGTAGCTGTGCGCGGTAGCCGAAGGTCTGCCCCCATGCCGCACAAGGGCTATCGCGCATTTGACAATCAGGCGGTGCTTCAGGCTTTTCCGGGCTTTGCTTTCAAAGGCTGGCGTGAAGGCCTTGGAAAGATATACGACGCCCGGAAGAACGGGAGTGCAGGCTGATGCAACCCGTTCTTGGTTTTGCGGGCATGACCCATCTGGGGCTTGTATCCGGCATTTCGGCTGCCGAAAAAGGATTCAGGGTAATTTGCTTTGACCCTGATCCCCTGCGCATTGAGCCCTTGCTCAAGGGGGTGTTGCCGGTCTCCGAGCCCTCGCTTGACGAACTGGTGGCGAAGAACCGGGCCAGCCTTTCCTTTACTTCCAATGCCGCTGATTTGCAGGCTTGTGACGTGGTTTATGTGGCGCCCGACGTACCCACCGACGATTTCGGCGGCAGCGACCTGGGGCCAATCAACAACCTGCTTGCCCGCGTTTTCGAGGCTTCACGCGACGACGCAGTCATTGTTGTTTTGTCACAGGTACCACCAGGCTTTACGCGCGACAAGCAGCAGGATGGGCGCACGCTCTACTACCAGGTCGAAACACTGATCTTTGGTCGTGCGGTTGAGCGAGCATTGCAACCTGAGCGCTATATCGTCGGTTGCGTCGACCCGCGCCAGCCCTTGCCCGAGCCTTATCGAGTGTTTCTGGCGGCGCATGGTTGTCCTGTTTTGCCCATGCGTTATGAGAGCGCAGAGCTTGCCAAAATTTCCATCAACATGTGCCTGGTTGCCTCGGTGAGTGTGGCCAATACGCTTGCTGAACTGTGCGAACACATCGGTGCGGACTGGTCTGAAATTGTTCCTGCGCTGAAGCTTGACAGGCGGATTGGCCCATACTCCTATCTTGCCCCGGGGCTGGGGATTGCCGGCGGCAACCTGGAGCGGGATCTGGCAACAGTGTGCAGCTATGCGGACCGGTATGGCACCGATGCCGGCGTGGTTCGCGCCTGGATAGCCAACAGCCAGCACCGTCGTGACTGGGTTCTTGGGGTGCTGTATCGCGAGTTGCTGTCGAAGGTCGACGATCCGCTGATTGC
>JANMUE010000559.1:0-2052 GCA_031391205.1 Lysobacterales bacterium
CCACCATCGCCCGGCGACAGCCCAGTCAAGGCGGTGATAAGGGTGTCCTTAGCTTCCTTGTTGTTGCCAGCGCCTTTTAGCAGCGTGCTGCGGGCAAATTTGGCGGATAGGCACTTGGGATCCAGTCGCTCCGCGATTTCAATCAAATGCTCCGCGGTGGCCCTACAAAGCCTCGTCGATCAGACCCAGGCGCTGTGGCAGGTTTTTACACGAATCTTCCCAGGAGGCCTACTACATTATTCTTCGATTTCCTTACGCAGATGCACCGGCTCCACCTTCTTGCGTATGCGGATGTTGAGCATCTCGACGATCACCGAGAACGCCATGGCGAAGTAAATGTAGCCCTTCGGAATATGGAAGCCTAAGCCCTCGCCCACCAGCGCGGTGCCGATGAGGATCAGGAACGACAGCGCCAACATCTTCACCGTGGGATGACGATCGACGAAGTCAGAAATGGGACCAGCCATGAACATCATGACACCCACAGCAGCCATCACAGCGGCAATCATCACTTCCACATCATCGGCCATGCCGACGGCGGTGATTACCGAATCCAGCGAGAACACGATATCGATGATGGCAATCTGCACGATGATGCTGAGGAAGGTGGCTCCTGCCTTGCCGGCGGATGCATCCTGACCGTGTGCCTCACCTTCGAGGCTGCCATGAATCTCCATCGTACTCTTGGCAATCAGGAACAGGCCGCCACCGAACAACACCAGGTCACGGCCAGAGACATCGTGAGAGAGCACCGAGACCAGCGGCTCACTCAGGCCCATCACCCAGGTAATCGACAACAACAACCCAATACGCATCAGCATGGCCAGCGCCAAGCCGATGGTGCGCGCGCGTGGTCGTTGCGCGGCCGGCAAGCGACCGACCAGTATCGACAGGAAGATAATGTTGTCGATACCCAGCACGATTTCCAGCACCGTTAGCGTGCCAAAGGCCAACCATACTTGCGGGTCAGAAAGTAACTCGATCATGTTCATTCGCCTTTACGTTCGTCTTTAGCGTACGGCCGTGCCGTTTCACGTTTGTTGGACCATACCGACGCAGCTACGCCGATGCCAAGAAAAATCAGTATCACGCCCAGTGACAGTACATTCGAGATGTCAATGTGATGATGCAACATCATTTTCACGCCAATGAATCCCAGCACAAACACCAGCGAAATTTTCAGATACTTAAACAGCGCCATCAAACCCGCTACCGCAAAGTACAGCGAACGTAGGCCGAGAATCGCAAAGGCATTCGACGTGAACACCAGAAACGGGTCCTGCGTGACGGCAAAAATGGCGGGGATGGAATCCACCGCAAACACTACATCGGCCAGGTCGACAAACAGCAAGGTTACAAACAAGGGTGTGGCAGCAGAAGCGCCATTCACACGAGTGAAAAACTTATTGCCATCCAACTGTTCCGTGATGGGATAAACCTTGCGCGCCAGCTTCACCATTATGCTCTTACCTGGGTCAAACTCGTCATCATCGCTCTTGAGCATCTTGGCTGCCGAGTAGATGAGAATTGCGCCGAACAGATAGAAGGTCCAGTCAAAGGCGTGAATCAACGCTGCGCCGGCAAAAATCATCGCGCCGCGCAACACAATGGCGCCGACAATTCCCCAGAACAGCACTCGGTACTGGAACTGCATGGGAATTTTCATGTAACTGAATATGATCGCAATAACGAAGATGTTGTCGACCGACAACGACCACTCAAGAATATAGCCGGTCAGGTATTGCACCACGGCATCATGCGCATTCGCGCTGGCAGTCGTCCCCGGTTCGGGATTGGCGTACATGAAATACACCAGCACCGCAAAACCCAGCGCCACGCCAATCCACAGCACAGTGCGTCTGAGTGCCTGTGGCACTGTGAGTATCTGGGTATTGCGACTGAATACCCCAAGATCTGCCACCAACAGCATTAGGTAAATGGCAAAGAAAATAGACCAAGCAGTTGCTGACATGATGGGTTATTGAAACGGCAGATATCTGTGAATGTGTCGTAGGGGCAGACCTATGTGTCTGCCCGTTGTCATGAATGGTT
>JANMUE010000141.1:0-1326 GCA_031391205.1 Lysobacterales bacterium
CTCCGTTCGGTGCCTGTTTTCAGGCGGGACTACATCCCATCGGAGCTCCTGCGGAGAACCCGCAAAGGTCGCCATGTAATTACGATTTCCCGTACCCGGCCGGAAGCCAGTTGCATAGCGCCTCATCTGCCGGCAACTGCCCACTGTGAAGTCGGCATTACCGCAGGAGTTGGCACCATTCCGCAGCACTGGCGTTTGATCGCTGGCACTGCGTCGGTTGCCCCGGCATCAAAGGGCCTTTCCCTCCGCCGGTCTCGATGAGTAATGTGAGTCTACGGAGCGGGGTTACATAGCGTCAAGTTGGGCGTCAAGTTGGGACTTGGGGGCTGTTATCTAGTGGACCGCAACAACTGAGTTGATACCGCGAGCTACGTCCCCTCCCCCGCAAGCAAGGGAGGGGATCGGAAATGCCTTAGAATCGCCACCCGGCCAAACCGGGTGATCCCAATAGATCAAGCGCCACGGAAGCTAAATTCTGAAGACAAGCAGGAGACTCATGAAACCAATGCCGATCATTGTCGCCGCCCTGGTTGGCGCATCGCTGCTGGAATGGCCGGGCCTTATCATCGGCACCGCTATTGGCTGGTTGATCAGCGCCTATCAGGAATTGCGCGGGGAATTACGCGAGTTGCGCCAGTCAGTCGAGAACTTGGCGCGCACTCGGACGGTCGCCCCAGCAAACAGTGTTGTCGCCCCGACAACATCACCGCCGGTTGCACAACCAACCACTACACCGCCACCGATCACAGTCACGCCCGCCGCCGCGGAATACGCCTCAGCATGGCAGCCATCAGCCAGGATACCCAGCAGCGGTTCTACTGCGGCAGTGAACCTCGTCGACAAGGCGATGCAACTGGTGAAGGACTACTTCACTGGCGGCAATACGCTGGTGCGCGTTGGCGCGATCATTCTGTTCTTCGGCGTGGGCTTCTTGCTCAAGTACGCCGCCGAACATACCAGCGTGCCGATTGAGCTACGGCTCGCAGGCGTGGCACTCGGCGCCATGGTGTTGTTGATATTGGGTTGGCGCTTGCGTCAGCGTCGCGCCGATTACGCGCTGGCCCTGCAAGGCACCGCGGTTGGCATTCTGTACTTGGTGGTGTTCGCCGCGTTTCGCTTGTACACCGCGTTGCCGGGTGGATACGCATTTGTGTTGCTGGCCGCCATCTGTGTGCTCGCGGCGGCATTGGCGATTTTGCAAAACTCACTCACGCTCGCGGTGTTGGGCGCGACGGGTGGATTTCTAGCGCCGATTCTCGCCTCGACAGGACAAGGCAGCCATGTCGCCTTGTTTAGTTACTACCTAGTGTTGAATCTGGGCATTCT
>JANMUE010000160.1:0-1168 GCA_031391205.1 Lysobacterales bacterium
CGCTTATTCACACGAATTGCTCGACTTGATGTGCATCTTGAAAAGACGGGCTTTGTCATCTCGTCATTGAAGGATGCAACACCAGAACTGAAGAAGCAGGCGCGACTCGCCGGTGGCGATGCCATCATCGAGATTCACGAACAGCGTTCCAGTGTTGGCGAGACAAGGATCTACCATGTCACCGCCACTGCGGTTCGATATACGGATGACTAGGCAGAAAAGTAACCATTGATGGTCATTCCGTCTGTAACGGACGGAATGACTTTTTAGGCTTGACGCAAGAATCAAGACCTGACCCCGATCACGCGATCACGCGATCACGTTGGAAACAAACTCGTAGGCTGGTGATGAAGCGCAGCGTAATCCCAGCATTCCGAGAATTAAGGTCAAGATGCTGGGATTTCATCCCAGCCTACGATGAGCCCAGCTTAGGCGTTACAACAGAATCCACCTTACGCGTTAGCGTCTTTTCGCCGCCGTCTCATACGTCATTACAGCGCTCGGACCACCAACACAAATTTTCTTGATCCCTTCAAGCGCATATTTGACCGAAAACTCTATTCCCTCTGGAACAACTACTATCAAGAAATAACGGCTTGCTTCTCCCGCTTTATTCACTACCAACAATCTGTCCTCAATTACAACTTCGCTTCCTTGCAGACTGTAATAAGCCTCGGGAAGCAAGGCACGAATAGGCGAACCTTTTTGAACATCAACAAACTTGATACCGATGACCAAAGACCTGAGATCATTCCTCGCTTCATCATTGAATGAAGTCGGGTTTAGTACCCCAGCACACTCTTGAACAACTCGACTTATTCTTTGCCACTCAGCAACGTAATCCTTTGAAGATTGCTCCGGCGCAGGCAAAGATTTTTCTGGCGCAATTTCTGAATTAGAAGCTACGGCTTCACCGGCAGCCCACACATCAACGAGTGACAGTGAGCCGACCATAAAAATGGTAGATGCGGCCATTAACCTTCCGTAGCTCTTCATGTGCTGGAACTCTTAGACTTAATGTCCGGTCAAACTTCTGATTTTTGTCACGACAAAACAGCGGGTGCAGTACCCGCCTAGATCATCACCCACACTTACTATCCCCACAATTCAAACAAGTCATGCACCCATCCATCATGATCACCGCAGTGGTGGAGCACTTCGGGCAGAG
>JANMUE010000171.1:0-1709 GCA_031391205.1 Lysobacterales bacterium
GTCGCACTCAGCGCGCGCCGTCGCGGCATTCAAGCCGTGATCGTCATGCCCAAGACCACGCCTAGCATCAAAGTGCAGGCAGTGATTGATCTCGGCGGCGAAGCCGTGTTGCAGGGCGAAGATTTCGACCAAGCCTATGAATATGCCATGCAACTGGCGCGCGAACGCGGCCTCACCTTTATTCATCCCTTCGACGATCCCGATGTGATCGCCGGACAGGGCACGGTGGGCATGGAAATTCTGCGCCAACATGCCGGCGACGACATCGACGCCATCTTCGTTGCCGTAGGCGGCGGTGGACTGATTGCCGGTATCGCAGCTTACGTGAAGCAATTGTTTCCGCGCGTGCGCATCATCGGCGTGGAACCCGAAGACGCCGATGCCATGTATCAATCCCTGCATGCCAAAAAACGCATCACGCTGGACCGTGTTGGTATCTTCGCCGACGGCGTCGCAGTCAAACGTGTCGGCGAAGAACCATTTCGCCTGGCGCAACAGTATGTCGATGAAGTCATCTTGGTGAACACCGACGAAATCTGCGCGGCGATTCAGGACATCTTCGAAGAGAATCGCACCATCGTTGAACCGGCGGGCGCGTTGTCGGTTGCCGGCATCAAGAAGTTCATCGCACGCGAAAACTGGCAAGGCAAAACCGTGGTGGGTATCAACTGCGGCGCCAACGTCAATTTCGATCGCCTGCGTCATGTCGCCGAGCGCGCCGACATCGGTGCGCAGCGCGAAGCGTTGTTTGCCGTGGAAATCCCCGAACAGCCTGGCAGCTTCTTAAAGTTCTGCGAAGCCATCGGCCAACGCGGCATCACCGAGTTCAACTATCGCTATAACGCCGCGAGCGAACGCGCCAACATTTTTGTCGGCATCGGCCTCAGCGCAGGTCGTAAGGAACGCGATCAATTGTTATCGTCCTTGAAAGCGGATGGCTATCAAGTCGTGGACATGACCGACAACGAAGTCGCCAAGTTACATGTGCGCTACATGGTTGGCGGTCATGCCGCCGGCATCGCCAATGAACGCCTACTGCGTTTCGAATTTCCCGAACGCCCCGGCGCATTGCTCAAGTTTCTTAAAGCTATCGGCACACAATGGAACATCAGCCTGTTCCACTATCGCAATCACGGTTCCGACTACGGCCGGGTACTGGCGGGTGTGCAAGTGCCGCCACAACAGCTAGAAGACCTGCGTCTGCATCTCAAAGAGCTGAAATATCCCTACACGGATGAGACGGATAATCAGGCGTACAGGTTGTTTCTGGGGGCCTGAACTCGGTTAAAGCCTTCAGGGCGCAATTTATTGCGCCCGTCCGGTTAATAAAAACAGCCGTTTCGGAACGTCTGCGATGGTGGGGCCTGTGCGCCACTTTCGCTCGTGGCGGTTTCTTGTCGCAGCCAGTGGCGAACCATATATATGCTCATTATTAGCGCGAGCCTGGCGTAGATTAGCGGAAGTTGCCGGCTTGACAGTAGATAAATAGGCCTATTAAATACGTCGCTCCAAAAACGGCAGGGACGCAGCAGTTTCCAGCCGGCATCCATACGGCAGACAACCGACCTGCTTGCGGAGTAATTCAGCATGAGCTTCCAAACACCCAACCGGGACGTCCTGCCACGGTATTCAGTAATCATCGGCGACAGGATGACTGAGCGTGGCTCCGGGGAAATGCATGCGCATATCTATCCGGCGAATGGGCAGAC
>JANMUE010000175.1:0-3753 GCA_031391205.1 Lysobacterales bacterium
CCCACGATCGAGGCGACGTACTCAGTGCCTGCCCGCAACCCGCGCTCATGGTCGGCGCCCACAATCAATGGTGCGAGCGACGCACCGCGACGGACAAAGAGCGCCCCCACGCCTTTGGGCGCGTAGAGCTTGTGACCGGCGATCGTCAGCAGATCGACGTCGAGTTCGCGAACGCGTACCGGCACCTTGCCAATCGATTGAGCCGCATCGGTATGCAGCAACGCGCCATACCGATGCGCAGCATCGGCCAGTTCGCGGATCGGCTGTAGCGCTCCGGTCTCGTTGTTCGAGTGCATGACGGTCACGAGTGCGGTCTGTTCGGTGACCGACGCCCTGGCCTCATCCATGCGAACGCAGCCGTCACCGTCTACGCCAATTCGCGAGACTCGTTTGCCCCTTGCTTCCAGCAAGTCGCAGGGAAGTTGCGTCGCCGGATGCTCGATGAGCGTGGTCACGATGTGATCGCGATCCGTAGCACCATCCGTGACGCCAAGGATGGCCAGATTGCTCGCCTCAGTACCACCGGAGGTGAACACCAGTTCGTCGAAGTCGCAGCCGATGAGCTTCGCCACCTGTTCCCGTGCTCGCGCGACTGCAGTGCGTGCGCGCAGGCCGTAGACATGTTCACTCGATGGGTTGCCGAAGTGTTCGCGCAGATAGGGCAGCATCGCATCTACTACTTCCGGCAACAATGGCGTTGTGGCGTTGTGATCGAGGTAAACGGGATCCTCAGACATGCGTCAGGATGTCCATGCCTGCATCCACGGCTTCGCGCGGTAGCGATCCCAGGAATCCGCGAGCACCGTGACGATAGGTGCGTCAAAACGACCACTCGCTGCAAGCCGAAGCGCGGCGACCACATTGGTACCGGACGAACCCCCGACCAGGAGACCTTCCTCGCACACCAGTCGTCGCACCATCGCAAAGCTCTCTTCGTCGCTGACGCGTTCCGCGCTATCGATTACCTCGCAGTGCAGATTCGCTGGGGCCTCGCTAGCGCCTATGCCCTCGACGGCGTAGGCGGTGTCGGCGCCGAGCTTTCCAGTTTCGACCCAATCTGCCAGCGCGGAACCGATCGGGTCTGCAAGCACAATGCGCACATGCGGCAGGACAGACTTTAGTCGCCGCCCAACACCAGTGAGGGTGCCACCAGTGCCAGCTCCAGCGACGAAAGCGCCGATGCTTCCGTTGGTCTGCTCCAGAATTTCCACCGCAGTGGTTTGCTCATGCACGCAGACATTTGCTGGATTGCGAAACTGGTCGGCCAGGTACCAACCGTTCTCGGCGGCCAAACGCTCGGCCACGTTGCGAAAGTTATCGGGACTCGCTGGCGGCGCATTCGCGGTGATGATGACTTGAGCGCCCAGCGACTTCAGCGCAACGCGCTTGTCGACGGACATCTTTTCCGGCATCACGCACACCAGACCATAACCGCGCGAGGCTGCGACGATGGCAAGTCCGACACCGGTGTTGCCTGCCGTCGCCTCCACCAGCGTCATGCCCTCGCGTAAGACACCGCGTGCCTCGGCATCCTCAACAATGGCGAGCGCGATGCGATCCTTGATCGAACCGCCGGGGTTGAGGTACTCGCACTTCATCAGTACCGGCACTGGCAGGTCGCGCCCAATGCGCTGCAGCGCAACCAACGGCGTGCGACCGATTTGCTGCAGAATGCTTCGATAGGGTGAGGTCGTCATAGTCTCTGATTGGCCCATTTCATCCACGCATGCGTTCCACCGCAAAGTGCTCGTACCGACAAGAACCCTGCGGCGCGCAGTTGCGCCGCAGCCTGGTCGGAGCGACCGCCACCCTTGCCGCAGACGGTAACGATGCTTGCATCGCGGGATAACTCGCTGGCGCGCCGCGCGAGGGCATCGAGTGGAACATTGATTGCGCGTGCGATATGACCTTGCGCAAACTCTTCAGGTGAGCGTACATCGACAATCACCACACGCGCCATACTAAAAAGTTCCGAAAGCTCCATGCAGGTGGGTGCAGATGCGATTGGTGTGACCGTGTGGCGCAGCGTCTCGCTCATTCGCATCGCCACGGCGATACCGGAGGCAAACGTCAGTGCCGCGATCAACCACATCGCCGCAGGCAGCCCGAATAAATCGGCGGTGATACCCGCGAGCACAGCACCAATCGCGTAGCCGAGGTCTCGCCATAGTCGATAGACACCCACAGATGATGCGCGCCAGGAGGGATGCGCCACATCTCCGATCGCGGCAAGCAAAGTCGGATAGACCATCGCCGTGCCGATGCCGAGGAGCACGGCGCCGGTTGCAAATCCGGCGAAGCCGTCCGCGAGCACAACGAACGTGATGCCAAGTGCCTGCACCCACATGCCCGATGCGATCAACCACTTGCGGCCCACGCGATCGGACCATGCACCGGTAAACAACTGCGCGATACCCCACGTCGCCGGATACAGCGCGGCGAGCGTAGCGATCTGCGCGAGGCTCATGCTCGCCGCGGCGAAAAACAGTGGGAACAGCCCCCAGGCCATGCCATCGTTCAAGTTATTGACCAGCCCTGCTTGGCTGACGCTCGATAGATTCTTGTCGTGCAGGGTAGTGCGCCAGAATATCTCGCTCTGTGTTGGCGCACTTTCAGTTAACAGTGCATCGTGCAGAGCAACCTCGGCCGCGACATGGTGCTGAGTTTCGCGAACTGCGAAAACGGAGAGCGCCAGTCCGATCACCACGAAGCCGACGCCAAGATAGAACGGTTCGGGACGTAGGCCATAGTGGGCCGCAATGAATCCGGTGGCCAAGGCGCTTGCCGCAACCGCAAAATAACCGGCGAACTCATTGAGCCCCATCGCAAGACCACGTCGTTGCGGCCCAGCAAGGTCGATCTTCATGATGACCGTGGTCGACCAGGTCAGGCCCTGACTGATACCCAGCAACGCGTTGGCGAATAACACCCAAGACCAACTTGGCGCCCACATCAAAAGGAACGGCACCGGTGCGGCCACCAACCATCCCGCGATCAGAACGTGCTTGCGCCCGTAATGATCGGATAGACGACCAGCAAGGTAGTTGGTCAGTGCTTTGCTGATACCGAAGACCACGATGAACGATAGCACCGCGGTCTTCGCGACGAGATGAAACTCCTGTTCGGCGATCGGCGGCAGGATGGTGCGTTCCATACCGACCATGGCGCCGACGAAGGCGTTGACGACGACGAGCAGCGAGAACTGCCCCAGATTCTCGCGAAGACCAAGACGGACCTCATTCATGGGCCGGCCCGCAGGTGTTTACCCTCGACTCGCCAGCCGCGTTCCCGCCAATCGACTACACCGTATTCCATGCGATGGGCCGTGAAACCCTTCTTGCGCAAAAGCGCCACAGCGTCGATTGCCATAATGCAGTAAGGCCCGCGGCAATACGCCACGATCTCGCGGTTCTTGGGTAGTTCCTTCAATCGCGTTTTCAACTCCGCGACCGGTATCGAGAGCGCGCCGGCAATGTGCCCAGCTCGATACTCCTCATATGGACGCACATCCAGCACCGTGACATCGCCTTTGCGCACACGGCGCAACAGCTCGTGACTGGCGATCGGTTCCATCGCACCACGCTCTTCGAAATAGGCGTGCGTGATCTGCTTAACCTCCGCGAGGCGCGACTCGGCCAGCCCGCGCAACGCAACGAGGAAGCCACCGACCGCGCCGTCCGCCAGTTGGTACTCAACGTATAGGCCTTTTTTCTGGGCGACTACAAGTCGCGCTGCCCGAAGCACCTGAAGATG
>JANMUE010000177.1:0-30261 GCA_031391205.1 Lysobacterales bacterium
CAAGCGAGAAGGCGTCCGACCGCAGGTCGGACCCACAATGCGATACCGCTTCATGGAACCTGACCCAATGCGCAACTTCGTGTCCAGCTTCCCTCTGATGCTTCTAGTGGTGCTGCTGTTGTCGACAATGGTCGCGAGCGCTGCCGAAACCCCATCACCTTCACTGATCCCCAAGCCCGCTTCGCTGGAACCCGGCCGCGGTGCGTTCATCGTCGATGCTGCCACGGCCATTCGCATCCGCCCCGGCGATACCGAACTGAAAGCCGTCGCCGACTATCTCGGCGATCTGGTCTTTCGCAGCCATGGTCTGCGCCTGCCGGTCACCACCCAACGCGGGCAGGGATCGGTGATCGAACTGCGTCATGCCACGCGCGCCGGCAAACCCGAGTCCTATCGCCTGGACGTGGGCAGGAAATCCGCGCGCATCAGCGCGCACAGCCGCGAGGGTATGCTGCACGGAGCACGCACATTCTGGCAACTGATCGGACGCGTCGATGGCAAGGAAACACTCGCAGCGCCGGCATTGCGTATCGTCGATGCACCACGTTTCGCCTGGCGCGGCATCATGCTGGACTCTGCACGCCACTATCAGTCGCCAGAATTCATTCGCAGCTACATCGACTGGATGGCGCTGCACAAACTCAACGTTCTGCACTGGCATCTCACCGACGATCAGGCCTGGCGTCTGGAAATCAAAAAATATCCCAGGCTCACTGACATCGCCGCCTGGCGTGTGCCGGCTGGCCGCGCTGCCGCCGCCAATATCGACCCCGCGACCGGACAGCCGCATCGCTACGGTGGCTTCTATAGTCAGGATGAAGTCCGTGCCATCGTGGCGCATGCCAGTGCGCGCGGCGTGCGTATCGTGCCGGAGATCGAAATGCCCGGGCATGCCAGCGCACCGCTGGCCGCCTACCCGCAATTTGCCGCGAGTACGCAGCCACCTAAGGATGTTCCTGCCGACTGGGGCATCTACAGTCATGTCTATGCGGTTGACGATGCCACCTTCGATTTTCTTGAAGGCGTGCTAGATGAAGTGATGGCGCTGTTTCCGGACGAGTGGATCCATATCGGCGGCGATGAAGTCGAGAAACACGAGTGGGCCGAATCGCCGCAGGCGCAGGCACGCATGCGTGAACTCGGATTGACCGAACCCAAAGGCTTGCAGGGCTATTTCACGCAGCGCATAGGCCGCTATCTGCAGGCGCATGGCCGGCGCCTGGTCGGCTGGGATGAGATTCTTGAACCCGGTCTCGCCGACAACGCCATCGTCATGTCCTGGCGCGGTGTCGAAGGCGCTATGGCGGCGACGGCCAAAGGTTACGACAGCGTGCTGTCGCCATGGCCGACGCTGTATTTCGACAATCGTCAGGGCAGCGGCGGCGACGAACCGCCAGGCCGGCTGCGCACGATCTCGCTGGAAGATGTCTATCGTTTCGATCCGCTGCCGGACACCATGACGACGGAGCAGGCCAAACACCTGCTGGGCGTGCAGGGTAATGTCTGGACCGAGCATATCCGCACCGAACCGCGCGTAGGCTGGATGACATTTCCACGCGCCGCGGCCATCGCCGAGATGGGCTGGTCGCAGCCAGAGCATCGCGACTGGAATGATTTTCTCAAGCGCCTGCCCGGCCAATTCGCGCGCTACGACGCGCTCGGCATTCCCTATGCCGACAGCATCTTCGCGGTGCAGATGAAGTCGCAGTATCAGGCCGGGGCCGCTCAGGTCAACGTGACGCTGAGTACGCAGGCGGCGCTGGGCGACATTCACTACACGCTTGATGGCAGTGCACCCGATGCCGAGTCTCCGCGCTATAGCGGAGCGCTGAAACTGACGCCACCTTCGCAGCTGCACGCTGCCGCCTTTGTCGGCACTCAGCGTCTGTCGCGGCCGCGCGCGTTTGTGTTGAGCGCCAATGCTTCGCTACGTCGCAGCAGCGCCGAACTCAAACTCTGCAGTGAAGATATTGCACTCGGTCTTGAAGACGAGGCGCCCCTGATTGGCACGCGCGCGATCTTTCATCTGGATATCCAGAATCCGTGCTGGATCTTCGAGCAGGCCAATCTCGATGGCATCGACCGCATCGCTGCGATGACCGGTGATGTGCCGTTCAATTTCCAGATCGGCGAAGCAACAAAAAAGATCAAGCTCGCAACGCCCGAGACTGACCACGGTGAACTGCTGGTGCATCTGGATCGCTGCGATGGCCCATTGATCGCACGCGTACCGCTGCCGGCGTTGTCAGCCACCGGCCCGGCCACGGTATTGTCCGCGGGCGCGTTACAGTCTCAGCACGGCCATCACGATCTCTGTCTGCGCTTCGCGCAGCACGGTATCGATCCCATGCTTGCGATCGACTGGGTGCAACTGCTGCCGGCCGAAGCCCCGACAGAGGCGAACTGATTCATGCCCACATTGATTCTGCGATCTCCATTAGCGGGTTGGGCATTGCCGCTGGAAGAAGTACCCGATGCCGTATTCGCGCAGCGCATGGCCGGCGATGGCATCGGCATCGACCCCACCGGTAATGTGCTGCATGCACCCTGCGATGGCCAGATCTATCCGATGCCGGGTTCCAGGCATGCGCTGACGCTGCGTACCGCGCAGGGTGTCGACATCCTGCTGCATCTGGGCATAGACACCGTGGCGCTGGCCGGCGCGGGCTTTGAATCTCTGATCAGGAGTGGCGAGCGTGTGGTCACTGGTCAGCCGCTGCTGCGCTTTGATCTGGATCTGATTGCACGCCGGGCGCGCAGCACGGTGACGCCAGTGCTGGTGGTATCCGGTGCCACGGTGCGCCGCTGCGAAGTGAACCGCCTGCTCGCGGTCGGCGATGCGCTGATGGAAATCGAGGCCGACGCGGTCACCGTCGAGGCTGCTGCTTCGACTCAGAGCGTCGAAGTGCGCCGCGCCTTCCGTGCCGGCTTCGATCACGGTATCCATGCGCGCCCGGCCGCTTTGATTGTCGCTGCGCTCAAGCCGTTCGCAGCGAGAGTCACGCTGCACGCCCATGGCTGCGAGGCGAATGCGCGCAGCACGGTGTCGATGATGGCGTTGGGCGTGCAGCAGAACGAAACCGTTGAGCTGCTGGCGCGTGGTGAGGATGCGGCTGCGGCGCTTGAGGCGCTGGGGAAGTTGTTCGCGTCAGCGACCGGCGATGTTCGTGGGAGTCCCACAGGGATTTCCTTTGGTCACGGCGTCCCGCAGCGATCAAACACCGAGGAAGTTTCATTCGCGGCCGGAGGCCGTGACCAAAGGAAATCCCCGTGGGACTCCCACGAACCCCTGCCACCCAGTCTCCCAGCCGTCATCGCCCACCGCGGCCTCGCCCTCGGCCGTGCCGTACAGATGCAACAAGCCCTCCCCAAATTCATCGACAATGCCACTGATCCGCGCAAGGAATCGACCGCGTTGCGTTCTGCCATCGATGCGGTAGGTCTGCATATCGAGACGCTGATCAGTGCGCAACGCGGCGAGCAGCGCAGCATCCTGGCCGCGCATGCCGAACTGATCCAGGATCCCGAGTTGCACGAGCGCGCCGAAGACTGGATCGCGCAGGGCCGCAGCGCCGCTTATGGCTGGCATCAGGCCATCGCTGCTTCGTCGGCAGCGCTTGGCGCACTGGCCGATCCGCATATCCGTGAGCGCATTGCCGATCTGCGCGATCTGGAGCTTCAAGTGCTGCGCGTACTCGACGGCCAGTCGCCATCGGCGGGCAGGGCATTGCCGGAGAACGCAATCCTGCTGGCCGATGAGCTACTGCCATCGCAATTGATCGCACTGGATCGCGCGCGCATCGCGGGTATCTGCACCGCGCGCGGAGGCCCCACCTCGCACGTCGCCATCATCGCCGCCGCCCTCGGCATTCCTGCGCTGGTGGCTGCCGGTGAACGAGTGATGCAGATTGCCGAGGGCGCCGAATTGCTGCTCGATGCGGAACAGGGCAGTTTGAAGATTGCGCCGGACGAGGCCGAACGTCAGCGTGTGCGCATCGCACTTTCGCAGCAGCGTGAACGTCATGCTGCCGATCTCGCCGCAGCGACTTCGCGCTCGGAAACCCGCGATCATGTGGCGATCAGCGTCTACGCCAATCTCGGTGCCGCATCCGAAACTGCGCTCGCAGTGACGCGCGGCGCCGAGGGCTGTGGACTGCTGCGCAGTGAATTTCTGTTCCTGCAACGTCAGCAGCCGCCGGACGAGGACGAACAGCACCGCGAGTATCAGAGCATCCTCGATGCACTGGCTGGTCGCGTTCTGACCATCCGTACATTGGATATCGGTGGAGACAAACCGATCCCCTATCTGCCGCTGCCCAAGGAAGACAATCCGGCGCTGGGTTTGCGCGGACTGCGCACCAGCCTGGCCTGGCCGGAACTGCTCAACACGCAACTGCGCGCTATCCTGAGATTGCAGCCGCTGAACAACGTGCGCGTGCTGCTGCCCATGGTCACCGACATCGACGACATCCGCAGTGTGCGCACGGCGATGGAAGACTGCCGGCGTGCACTCGGCATCAATACAGCACCGAAGCTCGGGGTGATGATCGAAACCCCTGCTTCGGCGTTGCTGGCGGATCAACTTCTCAAGGAAGCCGACTTTGTCTCGATCGGCACCAATGATC
Organism: Lysobacterales bacterium; assembly: GCA_031391205.1. Lineage (GTDB taxonomy): Bacteria > Pseudomonadota > Gammaproteobacteria > Xanthomonadales > Ahniellaceae > 0-14-3-00-62-12. The sequence continues at coordinate 4,626 of JANMUE010000177.1, forward strand.
TTTCGCAGTATGTACTGGCAATGGACCGCGGCCATCCGCAACTTGCCGCGCGTTTGGATGCGCTGCATCCTGCAGTGCTGCGTTTGATCGGATCGGTTGCCGCCGCAGCGCATGCGCTGGATCGCGAGGTTGCGGTCTGTGGCGGGCTGGGATCCGATCCGGATGCGATCCCGATCCTGATCGGCCTCGGCATCCGCGAGATCTCGGCGGTACCCGCCGCCATCCCCGAACTCAAACGCATCATCAGATCGCTCAACAGCAGCGCCTGTCGCGATCTCGCGCAGCAGGCGCTGGCGCTGACCAGCGCGCGTGCAGTGCGCGAACGCGCGATCGTCGCGCGCATCGAAACTTCCGGAGGCTAGACCATGTGGAAAGCCCTGATCAATGCCACCCAGGTGCTCGGCCGCGCGCTGATGCTGCCGATCGCGGTGCTGCCCGTCGCCGGCCTGCTGCTGCGCCTGGGGCAACCCGATCTGCTCGACGCCGCGGCGGTCGCCGCTGCAGGCGATGCGATCTTCTCCAACCTCGGTCTGCTGTTTGCCATTGGCGTCGCCGTCGGATTGGCGCGCGAGAATCATGGAGCGGCGGGGCTGGCTGCTGTGGTCGGATTTCTGGTCGCGACCAAGGGCGCAGAAGTTCTGCTGACGCTGCCGCCCGACGTGATCGCGGCGGCGCAGGGACCGCATCAGGCACTGGTGCTGGCGGCGAACAAGGCGCGCGAACTGTCCAAGCTCAGCGTACCGATTGGCATCCTGTCCGGCATCATTGCCGGCCTCCTGTACAACCGCTACAGCAATATCAAATTGCCGAGCTATCTGTCGTTCTTCGCGGGTCGGCGTTTCATTCCGATCGCAGCGGGCTGCGCGGGCCTGGTGCTGGCGGCGGTGTTTGGTTATGGCTGGCCGATACTTGAACATGGCATGGATCGCTTCAGCCATGGCGTGATGGAGTCGGGCTCGGCGGGGCTGTTCGTTTACGGCGTACTCAACCGCATCCTTATCATCACCGGACTGCACCATATCCTCAACAATGTGGCCTGGTTTATCGTTGGCGACTTCGGCGGTGTCACCGGTGATCTGAAGCGCTTCTTCGCAGGCGATCCCACCGCCGGCATGTTCATGAGCGGCTTCTTCCCGGTGATGATGTTCGGCCTGCCCGCCGCCTGCCTTGCGATGTACCACACTGCGTTGCCACAGCGCCGCCGCGAAACCGCCGGACTCTTGATGTCGATGGGCATGACCTCGTTCCTCACCGGCGTCACCGAGCCGATCGAATTCACCTTCATGTTCCTGGCACCGTTCCTGTATCTGCTGCATGCGCTGCTGACCGGCACCGCTATGGTGGTGATGCATCTGCTCGACAGCCGCCTCGGTTTCAGCTTCTCCGCGGGATTGTTCGACTATGTACTCAACTTCAAGAACGCCAGTCATCCGCTCTATCTGCTGCCGGTGGGCGCCGTCTATTTCGCGTTGTACTACGGGCTTTTCCGCTACTTCATCGTGCGCCTGAATCTGAAAACACCGGGCCGCGAGACTGAAGATGCTGATAATCCCAGTGTCAGTACGGCTCCGGTCGAGGAGGGCGATGTCGCCGGTGGCCTTGTCGCTGCGCTTGGCGGTGCCGGCAACCTGCTCAACGTCGATGCCTGCACCACACGGCTGCGCCTGCGCGTCGCCGATGTCGCAGGCATCGACGAACCCCGGCTACGCAAACTCGGCGCGCGCGGCGTGCTGCGCCTGAGCAGTAATGATCTACAGGTCGTCGTCGGCCCGATCGCCGATCAATTGGCCGGCGATATCCGCGCACATCTGGCGGCAATGTCATCGCGCAACGGCGGGCTGGCATCGACTGCGAGCACAGCAGCATCGACTCTTGCGAGTGTCGAGGACAGGACGGCGTGGTCACCGGTTGCTGCACTGGCGCGAGCCCTGGGCGGCACACAAAATATCGCCCGTGTCGAACGCGCGCAGGCGCGCATCCTGCTCACACTCAACGCGGGTGCCGTTGTCGACGAGGCCGCGCTGACCGCACTGGGCGTACGCGGTATCGCCAGACCCAGTCCCGAAAGTCTGCATCTCCTGCATGCGCAAGCAGAGACCCTATTGGTGCAAGGTGTGTAGTGCCTGCATTTGCTCTTGTCCCAAGGGATGACCAGCTGCGCTGTTGAAAGCCCCTTCGGTCATAGGCGGGGCTTGCTCCGCTGCTTTTGATCTTTGATCGTCACCGGAAGGGAAAAGCCAAAGCAGCGGAGCAAGCCCCGCTCTACAACGTCAAGGGCATAGACGGCTGAACCCGCGCAGGTGCGACTCGGGGAACGAACTCGATGTCGGAGTGCGCCCGCATTGTACGCCTGACCAACATCGAGGCGTACGCAGGGTGATGCGGCAACCCCGCGGCCCGATCTTGCAGTTCACCGTATGCGCCGGCAACACTGGCGGCTTGGGCAGGCCGGTCGTGGTCAGCGAAACATCAACGAGGGAATCATGGTGTCGATCCGATACGTTCTGCGTTGCGCACTGCTCATCAGCGCGTTCACCGCCCTTCCCGGCATGGCCGCCGACGACACCGCGGTGCCGCGCGGGCAGCTGCCGCGCAACCTGGTGCCCACACACTATGACTTGGCGCTGCGCATCGATCCGCGTAGCGACGGATTCGATGGCGATGTGCGCATCCAGGTGGGCATCGCCGAGGCGACTTCGCGCTTCTGGTTGCACGGCAGAGATCTGATAATCACCAGTGCGGTTTTTCGCGCCGAAGGCAGCAGGCACGACGTGCCGCTGAAGACGCAGGTGGTCGATGTCTCCGGCGTTTTGCAGGTCGATGCCGGCGAGGTGCTGCCTGCAGGTACGGGAGCGCTGCACTTCACATACCGCGCCGCGTACGATACTCAGCTCGACGGAACATATAAGGTCAAGGTCGATGCCGATAGCTATGTGATGACGCAGATGGAGGCGATCGGCGCGCGCAAAAGCTTCCCGTGTTTCGACGAGCCTTCTTTCAAAACACCCTGGGATATTCAGTTGACTGTGCCCCAGGCCGATGTGGCGGTGGCGAATACCCGTCTGCTATCCACCAGGAATCTGCGCGATGGCTGGAAGCGCCTGCGCTTCGCCACCAGCGAGGCCCTGCCCACCTATCTGCTCGCTTATGCAGTGGGTCCCTGGGATATCGTCGATGCGCCGGCACTGCCTCCGAGCGCACAGCGCGAGCGCGCACTGCCGTTCCGTGGCATCGCGGTCAAAGGCCGCGGCAAGGAGCTGGCCTATGCTTTGGAGACCACGCCGGCGATTGTGCTTGCACTGGAGGACTACTTCGGTATCGCCTTTCCGTTCGACAAGCTCGATCTGCTCGCGGCGCCGGATTTCGGTTCCGGCGCCATGGAGAACGCTGGCCTGATCCTGTTTCGCGACAGCCTGCTGTTGATCAACGCGCAATCACCGATCCGCATTCGCCAGGGCTATTACGCGACCAATGTGCACGAGCTGGCACATCAGTGGTTCGGCAATCTGGTCACCATGCCCTGGTGGGATGACATCTGGCTCAACGAGGGTTTTGCCAGCTGGATGGACAGCAAGACTACCCACCAGCTGCGCCCGGAATTTCATGCCGATCGGCAGCGACTGCAATCGACGATGTTTGCAATGGGCGGTGATGCGCTGGCCAGCGCGCGTCAAATTCGCGAACCGATCCGCGACTTCACCGACATAGAAGCGGCGTTCGATGGCATCACCTATGCCAAGGGTGAGGCGGTGCTGACCATGTTCGAATCGTTTCTGGGCGAGCAGCGTTTTCGCGACGGCATCCGCGACTATCTGCGCAAGAATGCCCGCGGCAATGCCACCAGCGATGACCTGATCAATGCGCTGGCGGCGCGCAGCGAGCAGCCCGTAGCGGTCGCCGCGGCAATGCGCAGTTTCCTGGATCAGTCCGGTGTGCCGCTGCTGGCCGTGGATGTGCATTGCAACGATGGCAGGGCCGCGTTGTCGTTCAAGCAGAGCCGCTATCTACCGCTGGGCTCGACCGCATCGTCGCAACGCAGCTGGGGCGTGCCGTTCTGCGCCCGTTATGGAGACACTGAAAAGCAACGGACGCATTGCGCGCTGATCGCATCGGAGTCGGCGCGCGTGGAGCTGCCGTCGGAAACCTGCCCGGGCTGGGTGATGCCCAATGCCGATGGTGCCGGTTACTACCGCTTTTCATTGAATTCGGCGTCGCAGCGGGCATTGGACGGGGCATTCGATCGCCTCAACAAGCGCGAACAACACATCATCGCCGATAACCTCGGCGCCGCCTTCGATGCCGGGAAGATTCTGCTCGGCGATTATCTGGCCGTGGTGCCGCGATTGGCCGCCGCCAGCACACAGCAGGTAGCGACGTCACCGATACGCACTCTGACTTGGCTGCGCGAACATCAGGTGCGCAATGAAGCCGACGGCGCCGCACTGCGCGCATTCGTCGGTCGCCATTACGGTCCTGTGCTGCGCAGGATCGGCTTCGACGCGCGTGCCGATGACGACGATGAAGTACGCCTGACCCGGGCAGCGATCGTGGCGGTGATGAGCGACGAAGCGCGCGACGCGGATACGCGCAAGCAACTGGCAGCACGCGCGCGCCGGCTGATCGGCATGGATGGCGGTAAACCAGACGCAGGCGCCATCGCCAGCGACATGTACGACAACGCCCTGCGTGTACTGATACAGGATGGTGGCCAGGCCGAGTTCGATGCGGTCGTGGCGCGTCTGCACGCCAGCAGCGACAGTCTTGAACGAGCCAATTATCTGTACGCGCTGGGTTCGACCGCCGATGCGGAGCGGCAGACGCGCGCGTTCGCTCTCAGTCTGGGCGCCAAGCTTCAGGCTGGAGAAATGGGCGCGACCATTCGCGGCGCGATGCGTTTCCCGCAGACCCGCGCCACCGCGCGGGCCTGGGTGCACGCCAACGCCGACGCGTTGATCAAGCGCATGCCCAGCGGACGTCAGCGCTATCTGCCCGCCATCGACGCCAGCGGTGCCTGCAGCGATGCTGAGGCCGATGCGATTGAGCAGTTCTGGGGCCCGCGCGTCAAGAACATGGATGGCGGTCCGCGTGCACTGGCGCAGTTCGCTGAAGCCACCCGAGTCTGCGGGGTGCTGAAAACACACTACGCTCAGGAAGATCTGTCGTCGACGCTGGCGCATGCGCTGGCTGCGGACGCCAAGCCGGCAACGCCCGCAGCGCCTTGATGGATTGCAGGCTGGCGAAAGACCAGCCGCGCATCATCCTGCGGCAGTCGTCCCGCGCGGCGCCGGTGTTTCGGTAGCGATCCAGACCATGCCGCAGAGGGCGGTCAGGAGCAGTGCCGCGGCGACGTTAGCGGGCGACGCGATGGTCACCGCGGACGGCATCAGCCAGACGGCGATTCCGACGCTGGCGATGGCACAGAGCGTCGCGATGATGAGCAATGCGCCGCGCTGCGATCGCCGCCCGGCCATGCGCTGCTCCAATGCGGCACAGAAGGCCGCATCGGCCAGCGGCTCCTCGTGCAGCTTCTGCTCCAGCCAGGTATCGAAATCGGTATCGTCGTTCATGTCGTAGCCTGGGTGTCGTTGGGTTGATGCGCCTGCATCAGTTTCAGCCTGGCTCTGCGGATCAGCGACTTCACCGAGCCCAGCGGCAACTGCAGGGTGTCGGCGATTTCCGGATGCGAGAGTTCGTGCCGGTAGTGCAGCAGCAGCGCCGCGCATTCGTCGCTGCGCAGCGTCGCCAGCAGTTGGTCGAAGGAGCGACGCTCGATAAAGATTTCGGTATTCGTGTCGCCTGCGTCGATGTCGTCGGACAATGGAACCTCAGTGCTGATCCGCGCTGGGCCGCGCTGTTCGCTGAGGTAGAGCTGCCAGGCGATGCGGAACAGCCAGCTGAGGAAACGCCCACTGGCGCGATAGCTGGCGATATGGCGATAGGCCTTCAGGAAGGTTTCCTGAGCCAGATCGTCGGCGTGCCCCCAGTCGCCGCCGGTCAGTCGCCGCAGGAATTGCCGCACCGGCGACTGATGCAGCCGCAGCAATTCAGCGAAGGCATGATGATCGTCCAGCGCCACCACGCGGGCGATCAACGCGGACTCTCCGGGCGCGATGTCAGCGGTTTTTGCCATCGAGTTTCCACAGCAGCAGACAGGCCAGGCCCAGTATCACGGGCACGGCACCCAACATCCAGGCCGGGCCGCCGATGAAATAGGTGACACCCGACCAGGCCAGTCCGATCGCCAGCAGCAGGATGCCGCGGCGCAGATCGCGACCGCTGGCAGGTGCAATGCCCAGCGCATTGTGCAGTGCCTCCGTACCAGCGCCGCTGTCGATGAGTTTCTGCAGGCTGCGCTGGTGTTCGATGCGCAGGCGGCCGTGGATATAGATCGTGACCGACAGGATCAACGACAGCCCGATGATGCCGGCGACGATGACGAGGGTGTGATGCATGGCTTACTCCATTCCAAGCGCTTCGGGTCCCCTCTCCCGCTCGCGGGAGAGGGCAGGGTGAGGGAAACGTGCGACACCATTACTTCGGAGTCAGGTCGATCACGTCGGGAAATTCAATGTCGCCCTCCTCGAGAAATTTCACCAGCTGCATCCGCATCGGCGGCCAGCGCGCATAGAGGTTATAAAGCGCTCCGTGATTGCCGCCGATGACCTCCACCAGCTTCCCACGGCGCAGGCCTCGCGCCACTTCGCGCGCGTTTTCTATCGGCGTCGATGCATCCAGCGTGCCATGCAGCATCAGCACCGGAGTATCCGATACCACATCGGCACGAAAGCCGGCTCCGAGATCGCGATGCGGCCACAGATCGCAGAGCGCCGCGTATTCGAAGTTGATATCGCCCAGCAGCGCGGTCGCCGGATCGCTGCGGTAGCGCCGGCGTCGCTGCGTGCTGATGCCGGAGGCGCAGTCCATCGAGTAGTGCATGGGACTGTCCATGCGCAGATGACGACGCTGCAGCGCCATGCGCGCCGCTATCGAATAATCGCCAGCATCCATCGCCGCGATCGCCTCAGCCCAGCGTAGTGTCGCATCGCGGGAGCCATCGTTGCGGCCCGCGATCTGGCGCACCAGGGTGGCATCGACGACAACCGCTACCGAAGCGTTGCCGTCATCGACATGCACCGTCACCGCGCCCGCATCGAGACGCTTCAGCACGCGTTGCAACGCCTCGATCCATCCCCCTTGCGGCACCTGGTCGGCGAGTTCTGGCCGCCGCGCTGCGGCGTCAGCAATACGTCGCAACGCCGCGAGTTTTCCCGAGGGATTGTCCCAGGTGTGATCGGGTCCTTCGATACCGAAAAACACGGCGCGCGCCACCGAACCGGGATAGCGCCTGAGGTAATGCAGGCCCAGATGCGCGCCGTAACTTCCGCCGACCAGGCTGATCCTGCGATAGCCAAGCGCTTGGCGCAGATCATCGATATCGCGGGCGTTTTCGTCGGTGTTGTAGGCAGCCAGATCCACGCCTTCGGCCTGCCAGCGATCACGGCACGAGATCAACAGACGCTGCATCGCCGCGGCCAGCTCATCGTCAGCCAGCGCGCGATCGACGGGAAGTTCTGCAGTGTCCGGGCAGTGCATCGCCGGTAGCGAACGTCCGCCTCCGCGCTGATCGAACACCACCACATCGGCCAGGGTCAAATAGAACGCGATCTCGCCGAAATACTCCGCGTCCTCCACGCGATCGATCCATGATGATCCGGGACCGCCAGCGAGCAGAAAGATCGGTGCTGCCGGTTTGGCTGCCGTGGTCTTCAGTCGATAGTAGGGAAGTGTCAGTCGTCGCGGGCTGCGGTTCGCCCTGCTTTCGGGTACCTGCAATGTGCCTGCCTCGACATCGACACGGGTGCCGTCCGAGATCGTCAGCGATTTCGGCGCCGACTGCAGCAGATAGTCCACCGCCCCGGCGTCAGCCGCGCACCACAACAAGATCGCCATCGCCCACCGGTACATCGTCATCGCCACATCGCTCCTTCCTGCCGAGGCGCGCAGTCTGCGCACCGCAATGCAGAACAGAACGTTGGACAGTGTGCTTTGGATTCATCGCGACGGCAGGCGGCATACCGCCCTACTAACCGCTTTTAGCGGTTTTGGTAGGCGACGAAGCCTCGGGCTCGGTCATCACAGCCGAATCCGTACGCACCGGTATGGCGTAAAACTGTGTCCCACGTCATGTTTTTTAATTGCATTGACCCGCGACACTCGTATCCTCGGCGCGTGGGGGAGCGGCGAGAAATCAACAGGGGAATTGTCGTGACGATCAGAAACATTCTGCAGGGCGTGCTGCTGGCCTGCGCGTTCGCCGCCCATCCCGCGATGGCTTCCGACGCCGACGGGCTTGCGCGCGCGCCGCTGCAGCGCGATGTGGCAGCGGTGCAATCCAACTCGGCGCAGCCGGTTGCGATGGCTGAGGCCATGAATAGTTTCCTGGATCGGACCGACCAGCCAATGCTGGCAGTTGACCTGCAATGCAACGCTGGCCGGGCAGTGGTCGCGGTGCAGCAGAGCCGTCATCTGCCACTGAGCTTGACCGCTGAGCCGGCACATAGCTGGAACGTGCCGTCCTGCGTGCACTACGCCTGATGGCAACGATTTCGTTTTAGGGCAGGCGTGTCGCCTGCCATCCGCGAGGATGCAGCAACGTTGAGATGGCACGCGACACACGAGCCCTACAGATTTCACCCGGTGCCGCTTTCGCCCAGCCTCTTTCCATTCAACATTACGCCGATGAATGTGCCGCGCACGAACCAGCGATAGCTGAGCAGCAACAGCGCAAAACTGATCGCAAGCACCGCGATGAATTTCAGCACGGCAGGGCCCGGCAGTCGGCAGGCGACGACCTGCAATGCCATCACCAGCGGGATATGCGCAAGGTAGATCCAGTACGAAGCATCGGCCAGGTAGCGCCGCACTGGGCTGTGCGACGAGAGAAAGCGTAGCGACATGCCGACCAGCGCATAGGTCCAGCTCCAGCTAGCCCAGCCATAGACGAAGGCATAGCCCAGGGTATGCAGGTCGTGCGCCGCGGGCGTGGGTGGAGAGCTCAGACCCACCCAATACAGGCAGGTCACCGTCGCCGCTATCGCGATACCCAGGTGCAGCGGCCAGTGGCGCGTCCATTGGTGCAGCAGCTCGATCTGGCGCTGCAGCCACCAGCCGAACACGAACGCAGAACCAAACGCCACGCTGGCGGCCAGGTTCGGATACAGCGATTGATCCGGCGTGGGAATGCCAAACCAGTGATACCAGGCCGGTATCGCATACAGTGCTGCTGCCAGCGGCAATGCCAGCAATGCAGGACCGATCGCTGTGCTGAGCAGACGCACCACACGATCAGCCATCGTCGCCAGCCAGCCGCGGCGATCAATACGCTCAAGCAGCGCACGCAGCACCAGCATCGCCGCATAGCAAAGCGTCAGCACATAAAGAAACCACAAATGCGTCAACGGAAAACTGTCCGGCGTGAACTTCGGCGGGGGCGGGGTCTGCTTGGGCAGGCTGCCATCGCCGTCCCAGAGCGCACCCAGCGTCAGCGCCGCGATGATGCCGGCGAACACCAGCGGCCAGCCGATCAGCAGGATGCGGGTGATGCGCTTCCAGCGATCCTTGATGAAGGTGCGGGTGCCGATGCGCTGCAGCGCCAGCCGGCCGAAGAAGCCCGCGATCAGAAAGAACAGCACCATGCGGAACATGTGCGGCACATAGAACGCCAGCCCCAGCGCCGCCGATGGCTGCGGATCGTGCGTGATCCAGAAGTACTGTGCGCCCGGCAGGAACGCCATGCTGGCATGTACCACCAGGCCGAGCAGCAGCGCGATGCCGCGCAGCGCATCGAGACCGTGCAGGCGTTGTGGCGGCGTGGAAACGAGATCGTTGCTGGCTTGCATGACAGCCTCCGGAATTTCAGCAGCAAGGGGCCGTGCGCGGAGACTTCGAGCTCCGCGCCGGAATGATGAACGAGATTTCGCGGCGCGACTACTCGCGTTCGAACTGCGCCAGTTCGTCGACCACGGCGCCGGCCTTGCGCAGACTCGAACCGGTCAGACTTTCGTCCCAGGCCTTGCCGAAGGCCGCACGCTCGGGCCGACGCGCCCAGCGATGAAACCACCCTGTCGCCAGCACTCCGATCACACCGCCGATCAAACTGCCGTAGATCATTGGCTTCATGTGATTGTGGATATCGATACCAACCAGCCAGTAGAAAAACGCCATCGCAAACGGAATCCACAGCAGCCACCAGACCAGGCCCACGGCCGCACCACCGACGACATAGATACGGCGCAGGTGCGCCAGCTGCTTCTGGATGGCCAGTACCGGTGCCGCATGGTCGATGCGGCGGAGCTGCTCCAGCATGAGGCCGGCGGCGATGATGGTTACCACGCCATAAACGTGCAGCGTGATGCCGGCAACAATCAGCGCGATGCTGTCGATATCGTTGCGCCACGCGTTCACGCCGAGCACGATCATCGCGATGCCGAAGAGTATCTGCAGCCTCTGCCCCCAGACCAGCGGGCGCAGATTGCGCCGCGCACGTTCCAGCTTGGTCTCGCGGTGCTGCTGCATCTGAATTTCGTGCTGTTGTTCCAGGCGACGGTCCATGCGCTTCCACACGTCTTTCAGGTCATCGAGTTCCATGGCGTATTCCTTGGTGTTGTTCATGCCAGCTGCTCGCGGATGCGCTGCTTCAGCCGGCCGATCTTGGTGCCGACATTGCTTTCGCTGATGCCGAGGATCTCGGCGATGTCGCGGTGACTGCGGTCGTCGAGGTACAGCATCATCAGCGCACGGTTCATCGGGTCCAGGCTGGCGATCAGGCGTTGCAGCAAGGCCAGCTGCTGGTCCGCGGCGTGGTCGGTGGACTCCGCCGCGATGTCGTGATTCTCCGGATCGAACTCCATCACATGATCGCGCCGCTGTTGCTCGCTGCGTACGTTGGAGATGGCGACGTTCAGCGCCACCCGGTACATCCAGGTTGAAAAAGTTCTGGCCCGGTCGTAGCGCGGATACGCCTGCCACAGTTGCGCGACGATCTCCTGCATCAGATCGGCGCGGTCATGCGCATTGCGGCTGTAGCTGGCCGCCACCTTGCGCACGATGCCAGCATGCTGGTCCAGCAGCCGGCCGAACTCCGTGCTCATCTCACTGTATCCGACCATCGTCTCGCTCATCGCCGTGCTGCGCCCATCCTAAGGTTTGGAGGGTGATACGCGCGAGCGCAGAAAAAATCACAGATCAAATGTGAACCCACACAATCTCCCGCTACAACGCGCTGCCCCGCAGCCGCAGATTGCGCTTGAGATACTGATCGAGCTCCGCATCCGGCGCCGTCGGCCGGCCGCCACCCAGATGCTCGGCCAGCATACGCTCCATCAGATACAGCCCGGCTTCGCGCGCCTGTGGTTGGCTGTCGCTGTGGCCGGCTTCGTCGTCGATCAACAGACTTACGTCCTTACCCAGCAGTTTCAATCGGGCCGCGTATTCGATGACGCCGCGAATCGCGACGCGGCGGTCTTCGCCGGCGGCGATCAGCAGCAGCGGGCGGGTCAGCGCGGCAGCGTTGGCCAGTGGCGACTGCGCGCTCAGCCGGGCCATCGCCTCCGGCTCGTTGATGTCCAGCGACAGCATGCGCAACCAGGCTTCGAAGGGAATGTAGCGCGATATGCTCAGCGCCTCGCTGCTGCGCGCCACCCAGCGCAGGTCCCAGCTGAAATCCGCAGGCGGCACGATGGCGACACCGACCTTGAACAACTCCGGCGCAAAAGTCACCCCCAGCAAGGTCGAATAGCCGCCGAACGACGCGCCGATGATGCCCACGCGCCCGGCATCGCCTACGCCCTGATCGAGCAGATAGCGCGCGCCCTCGACGATGTCCCGCTGCACCCGGCCATCACCAAAATCGCCCTGCGCGGCGAACATATAGTCGCGTCCGTATCCGGTCGACCCGCGGAAATTCGGCTCGAACACCGCATAGCCGCGATTGACCAGAAGCTGCGTCGTGGCGACGTACCCGGCCTGATCATGATTCCACGGCCCGCCATGGACCTTGGCGATCAGCGGCAGCCGCTGCGGATCGGCACCCGGCGGCAACGATAGAAATCCATGCAGACGCATGCCATCGGAGGCGTGCCAGGCGAATGCGATCTTGCGTGCCAGCGACACCTCCGGCAGCCGCGCCACCGGCTTGCCGCCGCGCTGCGCAATCAGCGGCTCATCCAGTATCTGGCGGATCTGCTGCGTCTGCACAGCGTACAGATGCCAGCGCTCACCCTGCAGCTGGCTGGCGCGCTCGTTGACCAGCCAGTGCGCGTTTTCGCCGTGACCAATGCTTATACGCAGGTCACGATCCGGAAGTTGCCGCGTGATCGCATCCAGATGCCGTTGCGCCACAGCGTTCAGGCCATGATGGCTGATGACGTTGCTGCGATAGCTGACGATCATGGGCTCCTGAGTCACCGGATCGGCAGCGATCTCATCAAGATCGGCCTCGCCGCGCGGATCGAGGTGCAGCGTATCGAGGCTGCCATCCGCATGCAGCCTGACCAGCCGCGACAGATTGTCGGCAAGGTCGCTGTGCAACAGCAGTGAGTCGCCATCAGCGCTGGCCGATTGGAAGGTACAGCGTCGCATGCGAACGCAACCGGTGACGAGGGTCGACGCGCCGTCGCCATCAATGCGCAGAATGGCGATGTGCTCGGACTCGACGCGAGCAAGAAATGCCAGCCTCCCGTTCGCATCGAAAGCAAAATTGACGATCTGGTGTTTGTCCTGGTGCAAAACACTGCGTTGGCCCTTCATATCGATGCGCACCAGCTGCCAGTGCTTCCCAGCCCCAGCCTGGGCGGCGATCTGTTCGACCACCAGCAGCGCGGCTGCCTGTGAAGGATCGATACCCTGAGCTGCCCGCTGCGAACGTCCGCCCAATGTCGTGACGATGCCGGAGCCGCTTTGGCCTGCGACCGCCAGTGCAAAAATCTGCCGCGCTGATTCCAGCAGCAACCAGCGGCCATCGCGCGACCAGTAGATTGAGCTCGCCTCGCTATGCGCCTGCAGCAGCTTTGGCGCATCGCCTGAGCTGGGCAACAACCACAGGCTGCGACCGCTGCCCTGCTCGCGCTGAAACGCAACCTGAGCCCCATCGGGCGACAGTGCTGCGTTGTGCACGCCGGGATGAGCGAGAAAGTTCGCGCGCTCCAGGCGCGGCGCCACAGCGCGCGCGCGTTCGATGGCGATCTCGGCATGCAATGCGTCAGCGTCTTCCTCGGCATGCAGCGTCACCGGCAGCAGCACCAACGATGCGAAATAGCACAGTACAAATATGAAACGCTGTAATGTGAACATGTGCTGCTCCGGCAAGGTGCGTCTGGAGACGCGCCCATCATGGGTTGGTGCATGGATCGGCGAAGGATGCAGGGTGGGTGCAACCCACCATTACCAAGCGTTCGACTGCGGCCGCTACGCAGCGGAAGCCAGCCCCATCGGCAAATCGTCAACCTGCTCACGTTGCGGGTACAGTAGCCACAGGCTCACCAGTCCGGGGACGCCGATCAGTCCGCAGGCTGCGATCCAGGCGATGCGCGCCGGCAGCGACAACCCTTGTCGTCCACTGCGCCAGGCGGCCCCCATCATCGCCAGCAGCGACAACAGCGCAGCCAGCATCCACATGCTGCGCGGCACCGGTGGACGGTCGATCACCTGCAGCGGCGCCGCGTCGGCAAACAGACGGGTTGCGGTGTTGTAGAGCACGAACATCGGCGGCGACAGCCACCACAGCTCGTAGCGATGCCAGTTCGGATAGTCCATGCCCAGTGCGCGATACGCGACTTCGTCGATGCGGCCATCGTCGTGAACATGCAGCATGCGCTGGAACGGATCGGCCTTGGCATTGTGCGCAGTGGCGGCGAAGGTAAACGCCATCAGATAGCCGTCCACCAGCTCGATCAGATCGATGCGCGTGAGATTCCCGATCCTGCCTGGCAGCGGCACGCGCAGTCGCGGCGCCAGCACCTTGTCGTGCTCGATCGCATCGCGCCCGTCGAAAAAATACAGGGCCTGATCGCTGAGCAAGGTGATGCTTTCGCCGACGTTGCCGGGCCCTGCCGCGAACACTTCGCCATCGGACATCACGATGCGCGGCTGCACCTGCAGGGTTTCGCTGTTGTAGTGGTAGATCACGTCGCTGCCGAGCAGCACGCTGTCACCTGCGGACAATCCGGGCAGCGATCCTCGTGGTAGCGGTGGAGTCTTGAACGCTGCGCCATCGGCACCGACACCCAACACGCCGCTGGCGCGGCCGTCGGCCAGCCCGTAGCCCTCGAAGCGCATGCGGTCATGACTGAACACCCAGCGCAAGCGGCGTTCATTGTCGTCAAACTCCATCGGCATGATATTGGTCAGCTGACCGCGCGTCGGCAACACTCCAAGCTCGCGCGCGATTCCATGCACCTCCGACAGCGCGACCTGTTCGCGCCACAGCGGCGCCTCCGCGCGCTCGCTGGCGCCGAGCACATCGTGCATCAGCTCACGGCCCTGGGCCTTGTTCGCTTCGACGAAACCACCGCGTGGTGGCGTGCTGTTGTTCGGATGCGATCCCTCCATGATCCAGATCAGCTCGACGCCGAAGCACAGCATGATCAACACAAAGTAGATGCTCAATTGCAGCGGCACCGCGGTCACCAACACCGGCAGCCAGCGTCGCGGGGCGGCGCTGAGATCGGGCTTGAAGGCGATGAGCACCAGCGCTGCGAGCCAGAGGATTGCCAGGGATTGCACCAGCACGACCCAGACGCCGCTCGCGGCGGTCGCACTGACCAGTACCAGGAAGACCAGGCCGCTGACCGAATAACGCCGTCGTCCCAACATGGCGTAGGCGCTGGCGAGATAGGCGCAGGTCGCCAGCAGAAATGCCGACAGCGGCATCAGCCAATGGCGCAGATCGACCACGCGTGCCGTCTTCGTTTCCTGCCACAACGCGGTGACCAGAATCGGTACTGCGATGGCCACGGCCAGCAACAGCAGCGCGGCGCCCAGCAGTGCGCATGCCACCTGCCAATGCGGCAGCGGGCGGTGCAGAAGATTCAACCAGGTATTCGGGCGCCGATAGCCGCCCATCTGAAACAGCCCGAACAACAGTCCGGTCACTACATAAGCGCAGCAGATCACTCGATAGACCAGCAGCGGTTGTTGCGCCATATCCACTACCCGCGTCATGAAGCCCAGCACTGCCAGATGCAGCAGCGCATAGGCGATCGCCCAGTAGCGGAAACGCAGCAGTTCAGCTTTGAACAAATCCCACATGATGCAATCCTCGAATTCGTGACGTGCTAGGCCGCGGCCGGCACAGCGTGGTTCTTGGCCAGAAAGCCGTTGACCGCGCGATCCAGACTCACCGGCATGCTCTGCAACGAGCGCGCACCCGCGGCGCGCAGAAAATCGGCAAAGTCCTCGTCCTGATCCAGCACCAGGTAATGATGCAGTCCATCCAGACGCTGCACCTGCAACAGGCCGGGCACGGTCGCCGGCTCCGGTCCCTTGAACGGGATATCCGCGATCCAGTGGGTGACGCGCGCGCAGAAGTCATCCGGCGCGGACATGTGCTTGAGCTGGCCCTGTTCCAGAATGATCAGGTTGTCGGCAACGCGCTCGATCTCTTCCATCTGATGCGAGCAGTAAATCACCGTGCATTGTTCAGCGGCGTTGCTGTACATCAGCGACTCCAGAAACGCGCGCTTGGCGACCACGTCCAGGCCCAGCGTGGGTTCGTCCAGCACCAGCAGTTCCGGCGTCTGCGCCAGCGCCAGTGCGAGGTTGAAACCGGCGCGCTCACCGCGCGACAACTGCGACACCTGTTGCTCCGGCAGCACGTGGTAATGGCCGATGACGCTGTCGAACGCCTGCTGGTTCCAGCGCGGATAGTGGCGCCTCTGCATCGCGATCACCGCGGCCACACGCATCCATCCGGGCAAGGTGTGCTCTTCATTGACGAAGCCGATGCGGCCACGATCCTCGGGCGTCAGCTGCTGGCAGTTGCGCCCCAGAATGCGGGCCTGCCCCGAAGTCGGCGGCAGAAAACCCAACAGCACCCGAAACAATGTCGACTTGCCCGCGCCATTGGCGCCGACGATGGCATGGATACGCTCACGCGGAACGTTCAGATCCAGATGATCCAGCGCCAGCCTGCGCCCATAGCGCTTGGTCAGCGCCGTTGTCTCGATCACATACTCACTAGCCATAACACTCTCACCAGATTGTTGGAGCGGCGGTCGTCTTTCGGCATCCTGCCTACGACGACACTTGTGCGTCCATGCACGGCGTCCCGCCGCGATGCTCTTGCTCGTGCTGCCCTGCAGCTCAGACAGATGTGTTCCCGGTCGTCATCCCAACGATCACGCCGACTTCTTCGGCGCCAGCGCACGGAATTCCTTGTCGAGCCGCGCCTGCACCTCGCGCGGCGGATAATCCAGAACGATCACGTCATTGATGAAGCGCCCGATCGCATCATCGAGACGCCGCTCGCGTTCGCCGTCACTCAGCCGCTGCCGCGGCGTCGCCACATACAGTCCCAACCCCTGCCGCGATTCCAGCCAGCCCTCTGCCGCCAACTCGTTGTACGCCTTGGCCACGGTGTTGGGATTGATCATCAATTGCTGTGCCAACCCGCGCACGCTCGGCAGCTGATCACCGGGTTTGAGTTCGGCGGTCGCGATCTTCATGCGCACCCCATCGACGATCTGCTTGCTGATCGGACGCGCATCGCCGGTGGCGATCTGGATCATCAGGGCTTGGGTTTGGGGCATGGGCGGCGTCTTTGCTGTACTAGTTAACATAGTACAGTACCAGTGAGAAAGCTTGTCAAGTACCGTCGGCCATTTCCGCAAACTCGGTACTGCGTCGGTTTTGTACATCGGCGAAGAAAACCTTCTCCCGCCTGCGGGAGAAGGTGGGCCCGCAGGGCCGGTTGAGGGAGATGTGCGATGGTGTTGGATGGCGTTGCGTCGCTAAACGCGAACACCGGGCGCAGTCGCAGATTTCCCTCACCTTAGTCATCTCCCGCGAGCGGGAGAGGAGGCATGCGCACCGCAGCGAACATGAAGCCCAGTGAACTTCAAATTGCGAGTTCAAATAGTCCGCTCGGGTTACCTCTCACTGAGTTCGTCTCGGCGGCTGTGTATGCCAGACTTCCTTTCAATGAATAATCCACTCACTACATTGCGCACCGTCACCGCCACCCGCTACGTCACCCCGCTGCGCGAAGGCGGGTCGATGCCGGCGATTGTCGAGGGGGATGATGACGGGATGTATGTGCTCAAGTTCCGTGGGGCCGGGCAGGGCGCGAAGGCGTTGATTGCGGAGTTGGTGGCTGGTGAAATCGCGCGGGTGTTGGGGCTGCCGATTCCCGAGATCGTATTTGTCGAACTCGATCCTGAGCTGGCGCGCACCGAGCCTGACGCGGAAATCCAGCATCTGATGCGGGCCAGTGCGGGATTGAATCTGGCGCTGGACTATCTGCCGGGCTCGGTGATGTTCGATCCGGTGGTCAATTCGGCGGATGCGGATCTGGCCTCGGCGATTGTGTGGTTTGATGCCTATGTGCGCAATGTCGATCGCACGCCGCGCAATGCCAATCTACTGGTCTGGCATCGCAGACTGCAACTGATCGATCATGGTGCGGCCTTGTATTTTCATCATGGCTGGGACGACTGGCGCGAAAACAACGCGCATCCGTTCCCGATGATCAAGGACCATGTGCTGCTGCCGTTCGCCTCCGCGATTGCGAGTGCCGATGAACGCATGAGCGCTCGCCTGACGCCCGCGATCATCGCGACGATCATCGATCAGATACCCGACGCGTGGTTGGGCAACGAGCCGCAGTTCGAGAGTATCGACGCTCATCGCGCAGCCTATCGCGAGTCGCTCATCGCGCGCCTGGATGCGCCGCATGCCTTTGCCAAGGAGGCAATCCATGCGCGATCACGCCTATGACTACTGCGTGATCCGCCTGGTGCCACGGGTGGAGCGCGAGGAGTTCATCAATGTCGGCGTCATCGTGTCCTGCCCCAGGGGCAGGTTTCTGCAGGCGCGCATCGAGCTCGATGAAAGGCGGCTGCTGGCGTTCGATGCAACGCTGGATCTCGAATCGATCCGGCAACAGCTGGCGACGATTCCGCTGATCTGTGCTGGCGGCATAGACGCAGGTCCAATTGGTCGCCTGTCGACACGCGAGCGCTTCCACTGGCTGGCAGCTACACGCAGCACCATCATCCAGATGTCGCCGGTGCACACCGGGCGCTGCAACGATTCGGAGACCCTGGTCGAGCATCTTGTGGCGCGCATGGTGCGGCCGATGGCCGCGCCTTCTGCATGATGCAGCTCTGCTGGCAGGGTAGAATCAGCTCTCTGTGGAGGGATTTGCCACAATGAATGCGAGTGACCGCCAGATCGACGCACTGCGCGAGCGTATTCCCACGTTCACCTGCATCGTGGGCTGCCACGATTGCTGTGGACCGGTCACCACCTCATCCGTGGAGATGGCGCGCCTGCCTGTCAAGACCGAGGCCGAGCACGCCGCTGCACTGGCCGAATGGAGCTGCCCGCACCTGGGAACACACGGTTGCGAGGTGTATGCCGAGCGGCCGCTGATCTGCCGCCTGTTTGGCACCACGCCACGGATACCCTGCCCGAATGGTCGCCGACCGGTGTACATGATCGACAAGCGGACCGAACTCGAGATTCACGAATTCATCGCTACCACCAGGCAAGTGCTGGTCTGATTGCGCAACCGGCTTGGCAGCATGTGGAGTGCGGCGGCTTGCTGCCGCTGTTCTTCGTCACGCGTGCGATACGAAGGGAGTGAGAACAGCGGCAGCAAGCTCCACACATGCAGATGTCAACCACCAGCGCACCTCCACGTTGAGCAGGGGGCCGATCGCGAAAACGCAGCGGCTGCCACCTTTCCCCTGGAGTAATGACATGTTTCGCAGATCGCTTGCAGCGCTGGTTCTGACGTTCGGCTGTATCGTTTCCGCACAGGCTGCCCTTCGCTATGACAGCACCACCACCTTGTCCGATGACAGCGGCGGCAGCATGGTCACCCGCAGTATCGGCACGTTTGCTGCCGAATCCGGCTCCGGACGCACTGATGCGACTTTCAGTCATTTCACGCCGCGCACCGGTGGGGGCACGGTCAACGGCAGCATGAACCGCAATCGCGAACGCGAAGGCGATCTGCTGAGCGTGACCTATGCCGGCAACCTCACCGTTAGCCAGCCTGCGAGCGGCAGCCAGCCGTCGCGCACGCTGACCGTGGTATTCGATGAGGTCCTGGTGACGCGATCCGGCGAAGGCCGCAGTATCTCCGGCAATCTCACGCTCAATGGCCGCGAGATTCCGGCAGAAGACGCCCCGCGCTCAATCATCGCCATCCTGATCGGTTTGGTGAAATTGATGGCCGTGTAGGCGCGGCGTCGCGCCGCAACCGTCCATGCGCTACTTGCAGGTACGGCAACGTACCTGCAGGATGCGGGTTGCCGCTCATGCGCCAACTGGCCCGTCATGCCTGAAATTGAAATCAAAATGTTGAGTGCTGAACCCGATACCCGGAAGATGCTCAGCGACATGCTGATCGACGTGGTCGCGCAAGGCGGTTCGGTGAGCTTCATGCATCCGCTGTCAGCGGCCGCTGCGGAGTCATTCTGGAGCGCAGCGCTGGCGGCGGCCGAACGTGGCGAGCGCGTGATCCTGGGTGCCTGGGATGGCGCGTCGCTGATCGGCACCGTCACATTGCTGCTCGATTGCCCGCCCAACCAGCCGCATCGCGCCGAGATCGCGAAATTGATGACCCGGCCCGGTCACCGCGGCCGCGGTGCGGCCGCCGCGTTGATGCGCGCTGCCGAAGCCATTGCCGTCGAGCACGGCCGAACCCTGCTGGTACTCGACACCGCCACCGAGGGCGGCGCAAGGGCCTTGTATGAGGGGCTGGGCTTCACCTTGACCGGAGAAATTCCGGACTATGCACTCAAGCCGCATGGCGGACTTACCGGCACGTTGATCTACTGGAAGCGCATCGGTGGACAAGTATCCGGCATTCGCAACGCAGATATCCCCTTGCACTCTGAGGAACCATATTGATGAGCGTCATGAAGGCCACCCAGCCGAATACCTTTCACGTACTGGGCATTCCGCTGCGTTGCCAGATCTGCAATCACGCCGAATTCGAAAAGTGCCAGGCCCAGCTCAATACTGCGGGTGCCACCTTCCTGGGTTTCGACTGGGCCAACCGATCGGCAGACTGCTATGTCTGCAAGCTGTGCGGCCACATCCATTGGTTTATGCCCAAGTAGACGATGGTGTTCCTCATTCGCACCCGGGGCATGCATAATCGAGGCCACGCCATGTTCCCCGAACTCGACACCTCCAGCATCGCCCACGCCATTCAACTGGCGCTGGCACCGGTATTCCTGCTCACCGCGCTCGGCGCGATGCTGGCGGTGATGACCGGGCGCCTGGCGCGCATCGTCGATCGTGCGCGGACGCTGGAGTCGCACGTCGCACGGCAGCAGGACGATGTCGAACACAAGCGCGCCGAGCTGGTGCTGATCGCCAGGCGTGCCCGTGTGGTCAGCTGGGCGATCGCACTGTGCACGACCACGGCCTTGCTGGTGGCGGCGGTGGTCGCCACATTGTTTCTCGGTGCCGTGTTCCAGTACCAGGCGGCGGTTGCCGTCGCTCTGCTGTTCATTATGGCGATGATCACGATGATCGCTTCGCTGTCGTTCTTCCTGCGCGAGGTGTTCCTGTCGACCTCGACACTGCGCTTCAACGGCGCCTCGCTACGCGAGCTCAGTCGGCGCAAGCCCGTAAAGCGCGACTGAGCCGTGGGTCCGACCTGCGGTCGGACGCTTTGTCGCGCAGAAAAACCAATCGGTGCTGAGTTGTTGAGACCGCTGCCGCGGGCTTGCCCTGCGTGTGCAGCTCAGGACTGGGTGACGATCGCACCGGGTAGCGTCCGGCAATGACGCGAATGGGCGCCGAACGACGTAAGTGTCGACTAGGGAAGCTCAGAATAAGCCACCACTTTGACTTCGCTCCACAGCTTAGTGCTTGCCACACCCTGAAAAACCTGCGGTTTTTCGCCCCTGACTCAGGGGCTATCGCGGCTCAGGACTTGTTCAGAGGATCCCTAGACGACTGTGCAGCGCACGCTTCGGGGCGTACGATCGCTGCTGGCGCCGCATCCGAATCTGCTTGGGAGTCCGTCATGCTTCGTATCGTGTTCGCCGTCCCGGTTCTGCTGATTGCGGCCAGCGCCAGCGCCGACATTCGCGTCGACTATGTGCTCGACGGTGATGCCTGTGTGCCCGATCAGCGGGTCATCGAGGTTCAGGGCACGCGCCTGCGCGTCGACTTTGGCGGAACGGCAGGAAATATCAGCGCCATCGTCGATGGCACCGAAGCCCTGGCCTGGAGCCTGGATCACGATCAGCACACCGTGGCGCAGATCGAGATAGACGCGGATGCGATCGATTTCCAGGGCGATGTCGGCCAGGCGACGGCGCACCGTGTCGATCGCGAACTCGACAAGCTCGCCGCTGCGCAGCGCGATGCCGAGAAACAAATGGCTGCGCAGTGCGAGCAGCTCAAGCGCAAGGGCGGCGATTGTCCGATGATGGGTGCGATGCCGGATATTCGCGCCATGCTGTCGCCGGAAAACATGGCGCGCATGCAGCAGGCCATGGCCGGCGCGGGCGATGCCGAGGGCGGTGCAATGCAGATGGATCGCGTGCAGCTTCAGGCCATGCTGGGTGCGGGTGGCGGCTCCGTCGACCCGGCGATGCAGAAGCAGATGCAATCGCTGATGAGCGGAAAACAGCAGCAGAAGCAGCAGCGGAAAATGCTGGCTGCGCGCGCCAGGCAGGAAGGTGTGGACGTGAAAACCCTGCAGGAACGCGATGCCCAGGCCAGGCAACAGGCGCAGGCGGGCGCCCGTCAGCGGCTGACCGAACATCGTGAAATGGGTACCGGCACCGTCGCTGGTCTGGATTGCACGCGTTACCAACTC
Source organism: Lysobacterales bacterium (assembly GCA_031391205.1). Taxonomy (GTDB): domain Bacteria; phylum Pseudomonadota; class Gammaproteobacteria; order Xanthomonadales; family Ahniellaceae; genus 0-14-3-00-62-12. Next base: position 26,692 of record JANMUE010000177.1, read on the forward strand.
GAATTCAACGGCGTTGTGACCGGCAGCGAGTGCCGCGCCGAATGGGCTGCGCTCAAGCTTGATGATCGCGACGCCAAGGGCAGCGCGCTCACCCTGCGCCTTGCGCAGCAGTACGGCCAGTCGTTCGCGCCGATCCAGAAAGCCCTGGGCGGGGCGGTCGTCACAGATGATGGATTTTCCAGCAGCATTGTGCTGGAGCGCATCTGCGTGGCGCGGGCGCGCGAGACCGGGCGCGCGACCGCGCGAATCAGCCGCGAACCTATAGCCGCCGAGCGTTTCGAGCTGCCATCCGGATATGCGCCGGCATTTGCCACTCAGTAAGAGAACCGCTGAATGAGTCACCACATCGGCTTCGCATAACAGCCTGTTGGTCGCCGCATCCCGCCTTTTGACAGCAGGGCTGGTTGCACTCGACAGCGCAGCTGGTCAACGCATTTCGCCCCCTGCCTCGGGGCTATCGTGGCTCCGGATTTGCTTGAAGGATCCTCAGGCACGGCGGTTCAACGCATAACGGGATCAGCGGATCCGCGCCGCCTTTTTCGTCGCCTCGACGCGTCGCTGTTCCTTGTCCGCGAATTCGGCGATACAGGCATCCTTGCGCACCAGCACACACTCGAGATAATCGATCGCCTCAATGGCCGCCGCGCGCACCGCGCGCGCATCCGGGCCTTCGTTCATTATCTCCATGCCGGAGCGTGAATTGCTCACTTCGGTGACGCTGCCGGCAGTGAATCCCTCGATAGTCCGCGCTGCTGCGATCGCGCCGCTGCTCGAATCGATCACGCGCAGATCCACCGCCAGATAGCCACCGTGCGAAGTCCGTTCAATGCGCGCGTTGCCGCCAAAGAAACCGGATTTGGATTTCTCTTCGATCTTTTCCTCGAATGCTGTCACCGTTCCGGTCACCAGATAATCCGCGCCCAGCAGTCTGCCCAGCGCCACGCCCTCGCTGCCTTCGACACGACCGGACTCGCTCAGCGCCTGTTCCTCCAGCACGGCGCGAATCTTCTGGCGCTCCACCACAACGAAGGCCGGACGCGCCGCCAGCTCATTGGTCAGCATGGTCGTCAACGCACGCCCCGCGCCGCCCTGCATCGGCATCGCGCCGGTCTCGTCCTGGAATTTCAGCACCGCCAGCTCCGGTGTCGCGTCGAGCGTGCTGGCGGTGAGCAGGCTGAAAGCGAATGCAAGGCGTAAGGTCGTCATCGTGCAGGTTCCCGGGCGCGGCATTGCTGCATCCTAACCGCAACGGATGTGATCGTCTGCGTAGAGCGCGCCGAGTGCCTTCGCCTGAGAGGAATGACGGCGCCGCGTTTCCGAATCAACTGCCGGGATTTGGCGCAACGGGATCGCGCGACGATCTTGCGACGCTGTCGGTTGCATCTGCCTGCGCCCGTAGCCAGATCTCCACGCGCCGGTTCTTGCTGCGCCCGCTCTCCGAATCGTTGCCAGCCACGGCGAGTTCCTGGCCGAGTCCGCGCGAGCGGTGCACGGCGATACCGCGGCGGGCGAGTTCGGTGGCCACATAGTCGGCGCGGTCGTTGGACATATGCAGTGCGAGAATGGGATTGTGTTCGCGGCGATCGGAAAATCCGATCAGGGTGATTTGACGTTGGTTGCGCGGATAGCGGTTGAAAAAATCGGCAATCCGATCCAGATCGCGCATCGCCTTGCTGTCCAGAAAGCTGCGGCCATTACCAAAACGCAGATTCACCGACAGGCGTTGTGCGCCCCCGGTCAGCTCGCGATAGACATCGGGTGCTTCGGCGTTGGCGTCGGAAGCGCTAGCGTGCAGACTCAGGCCCTGGCCGACGAAACCGACCTTGCTGACCAGAGCTTGACCTTTGCCGCTTTGCGCAAACTCGATGAAGCGCTGCACATCCTCGCGCGGAGATTTGGTGGAATACAGCAGCAACCGACGCGACAGCAGATAATCCTCGGTGGCGACACCCATCGCTTCCGGCAGCAACGGCTGCGTCTCGATATCCGATACGGCGATGGCACGGGTGCTGCCGACACCGGCAAGGCCGACGAATCCGATGGCGAACGGATCAGCGGCGACGGCGGCAGCGAGCGCGGTGGTCGATTCGAATCGTCGCGCGTTCCTGCTCAGCGCGGCACCCTGCAGCACCAGATTCTTGAACGTATCGAAGGTGCCGGATTTGTCGTCGCGTGCATACAGACCGATTGCGCCGGCGGGCAGGCCAAGCGCAGACCAATCGCGGATTTCGCCCAGAAAGATCGCGCGCAGTTGCGACAGGGTAAGTCCGGCAAGACGGCTGCCCGGATGCACGATGATGGCCAGGCCATCAAGCGCGATCACGTGCTCCTGCGTCGGGTCGTCGAGTCGGCCGATCGCTTCGGCATGCGCGCGCACCTCATCGGCCAGCACACCACGCGACGCCATCCACAAATCGGCCTCGCCATCGACCAGCGCCTGCAGCCCGGTCGACGTGCCATGCGCGGCGATCGTGATCGAAGCCTGTTCGGCATCGCGACGCAGCCGGATCAGGCGCTCATTCGGCGCCGGCGTTTCCTCTGCGGCTATTGTCCAGCCCTCCGACTGTGCCCAGGCAATCGCCAATGCCGGCGCCAGCTTTTCGCCCACGGTGTTGGAGCCATGCAGCGACAGCAGCAGCCCACGCTCCGCAGCGCCTGCCCAATGTGCAGCGAACAACAGGATCAGACCCACTACAAGCTTCATCCGCTTCTTCCCTGAATGATCTGTAGCATCATCACCGCGATCTATTGCATACCGGTGAGCGCAAGATGACGAAGCCAAGACGATTCAGGTCACGCTCAACTTGATCTGTGCAGCACAGCGAATGTCGCGCATCGACGCCATGCGACTGCATACTGCGTCACGAATCCGTTCTGGACACCTGTCGTTGGACAGGGTGATTGACCTGTCGACAGACAGGAGGGCAAATGCCCCTCAGGTGCGCACACTGATGCCTGGATTCATGACAGAGGCGCACTATGAACATTCGATGGACACCACGCATACTGACACTCGCGTTGATGAGCGCTGCGAGCTTCCCCGCTGCAGCCACGTTGACAACCAGCTTCAACGGCGCCAACGGCTCGCTGACCGTTGCCAGTGATGCAGGAGACGCCATCGCGCTGGCCTGCGCGGGCGGTAACGTCACGCTCAACCTGGCGACGATTGCCGGACCGGTGGCCTGCAATACCGTGATCACGCTCAACGCCAATGGCGGGCCGGGCAGCAATGCGATCACGCTGGCAACTATGACCAGTGCCGATTTTCAGTCGCTGACAACGGTCACGATCAACGGCGGCGACTCTGCCGACAGTATTGTCGGCTCATTCCTTGCCGACATCATTCATGGCGACGGTGGCGCGGATGCGATCGACGGATTCGACAATCCGGTCGGCAGCGTCGATCAGGTATTCGGCGATGATGGCGACGACACCATGACCTGGAATCCCGGCAAGGACGACGATCTCAATGAGGGCGGCCCCGGCTTTGATACCTCGGTGATCGTGGGTGGCGGCGCTGCAGAGACGTTCACCATCGCCGCCGATGCAGTGAATGTCGGTCGTGTCGAT
>JANMUE010000248.1:0-3602 GCA_031391205.1 Lysobacterales bacterium
GACCGAGGAATGTCACGAAGCTCTACAACGTCATGAAAAGGATGCGGGTCAAGCTTGACGAGCTGCGCCGTCCGGGAGAAGCGCCTCAAGGAAAGAAGGTGACCTGCCCCTGCCTTTGGAAAGCAACCGCTACAGGCGTCGTCCCAGTGACGATTCCGCGATACAACAATGAAAATCGCGGCTACATCGAAAAGTACCAAAGCATCCTGAGCGTGTTTGAATGAGAGGACGGCTAGGTGTCGGCCGAACCGTAAGACGGGATTTACAATGAAGCTTGCTTAGAAACGCGAGTCGCTTTCGCAGGGCACACCGTCGTTCAGGTAATCGATAGCACGGCGTCCGTGGCACGGTTGATCCAGAGAGTACGAACGCCCTTAGCTGCCCCATCCCGTCCCAGCTCTCCACTGCTCCGCGAGCTTCTCGTTGCGCGCGAGGGAGCGAAGCGCCGGCAGTGCGAACGCCTTAATCTCTTCAACGATCTTTGCAAACTCGTTCGTCAGTTGTTCCTCGCCGATCTTCTTTACGAAGGCGTTCCACTGAGCTCGATGCTGCTCCACGAAGCGCGCCGTAAGTGCTTCGAACTCCTCGGCAGGAACAGGTGTCTCCCGATTCTTGAAAGTAGCACTGATGGCGCCGAGAAGCGTGGCCGCCGTGAAGTCGAGATGACTCGAGCATATCCACACGTCGTAAAAATCCTTCATCCGACTGTTCGCGTTACCGAGCGCGACCATGGCCTGGAGCTTCTCGGCGATGGCAGATTCCACTGGGTAGGCAAGCAGCTGGATCATGTCGCTGGCCAGCAAGGCTGGATAGTTGATCATTCGCGGGCCGGGCATCATCACGTCGCCAACACCGAAATCGATCTGTATTCGCAGACGCACATTGTCCATGCGTGCATCCATCAGAACTCGCGTCCCTTTGTATTCCGACTCTTTCGCGATCTCCTCGGCGACTATGCTGTCGGCAAGAAAGGTGAGGCCGTCTGCCTCCACGTCGAGAGTTGCGCAATCCCTGACGAGCGCGATCAGACTCGCCTGATCGGCTTTGCCTTCACGCAGCATGTCGATGTCCATGGTCGGCCGCGCGCGGGGAATGCCGATCGTCTTCAGCAGCAGTGCACCCTTCAGCACGACGCTTTGCGCATGCGCTGATTTGGAGACGCGATACAGAAATCGCTCGATGGCGTACTGCTGCAGAACCTGTTGAAACGGTGCGCCGCTCGACTTTGAATTGCTGCGCAGCTTGGCGAGTACAGAGGCTACAACGTTCTTCCTTTCACTCATTCGATGGCCTGCAGATAGGGTGACATGGGCGTCTCCACACGAAGCAGCTGTGCGTAATGCAGCAGCTCGCGGTTCTGCACGCGTTTTCGTTGTCGTGCCAGACGCAGCGCCTCAAGCGCAACATCCAGGCCGAGCTTGTTCCTGAACTTGAAGCAATCCACCACAGTACGCGCAACGCCATAAATCTTCAGCGGCATTCCAGCGATGCGATGCGTCTCGAGCCCTTTAGTGAATGTCTTCGGATCGAAGCGATACACGGCGACTGGCATCGACAGTTTGATGCGGTGATAGCTGTCGCGAGGTACGGCCAGATGCACGGATGAAGGGATCTGCGTCGTGATGCCGTGGTACGACAGTGCGCTAATCAGACACACGGCCGCGTTCGGCACACGCGCCGCGACGACAGCGAGATCGGGATGTTCGGCTTCGCCGACTTCGGTCAGACGGTATAGACCCCGGCCGAGCTCAACCACCCGACCACTTTCACGCAGCGCATAGAGCGCGTCGGTGTGCACGCCACTCGCGATGAGATCGCGGGTGCGCAGCGTGCCTCCCTTATCGCGAAAAACTTGCAGGGCGGTGTCGAGATCACGGGTTTTCATGCCGGGTAATAATAGCTCCAGTTATTAACAAATAGAACTGTTATTACCCAGCCTGTGGTTTCGCAAGGCCATTCATCGGGCGGCTAAACAAAGACCTTGATAGCAGTCGTCGCAAAATTCGGCAGTGGACATTCACTTAACCGAAATACCGAAACCCTGAGCTGACCAGCCTTTCACGGACACTCATTCCGGGATGCAGAAGTTTGTGCAAGCAGCGCTTGCACAATTCGCAACTCAATTCATTTTCAGGCCACGCCCAGTATCCAGCCTTCCACCTGCGCCACTGCGCGGTCGTGGGAACCTAATTCGGGGTTGAAGAACTCGGGCAAGGAATTGAGTGCGTCGTTCTGCTGCATCCAGCGCACGGTGCTGTAGGCATCGTGCTGATGTGAATTGCGAGCTTCGCGCGGGAAGGCTCGACTCCACAACGCGGGGTACACCTCTGCAATCACCGAATGACCCATTGGCGGTTGCCAGCCGTCGAAGGGCCAGCAATGCAGGCTTGAACTCAGTTGCTGACGCAGGTAACGCAACCAAGGGATGCCCGCGTGACTGGCCTTAGCCACACTGCCCTGCACATCGAAGTGAAACACCGACTTGGCGCGACAGCGTTCTTCGGTGAGACGCCGCCAGCGGGAACTGCCGCTGCGCGCTGCACCATCGCCCACGGCGCCATCGCGCACGAACTCTACATATACATGCTCGCCATCGGTGGGCCAGTGCTGTTGAAAGTCATCCAGAAACACAGCCCAGTCCGGTGGAATCTGATGCTTCTCGAAGTAACGAATGGGAAATGAAAAGGCGTGGTCAATGCCCACCAGTGTCGGCACATCGGCCGTCAACTCGTCAGCCAGCCACTGCGCTAAGCCACGCCGTGTCCAGTACTTGCGTGGACTGGGCGGCGGTGGAATTTCTACGGGTGTTGAGTCCGGCGTGGCCGAATACACGCTCAGTCCTTTCAAGCTACTGCTCGGCGTTTCCGCTCCCGAATAGTCGATGCCGATGTAGCGCTTGAATTGCGACATAAATCAGACGGCCGTCATTTCAGCGACGATGCGACATTGTTCGGCGACTTTCCAGATAGCGTGACTGATTGGCATTATAAAAGCCCTACACGCTCTGCCCTAGAAGTAGTTCGAGAATTTGTTCGACGTGCTCATGTTCTCCCTCTGGGTACCACAGGGGAGTTATGTGCGCTCCAGCTAGTCGCTGGTCAATGCTTCGCTTCTTCTCTGCGTCAGCTGGACTCGGTAGCACGGCATAGTGGTGCGGTAGATTATCGGCACCTTCTTCCCCGGCTACGCGCATGAAGGTTTGCACTGTCCGATCAACAGAAAGGCTACAGCCTAGGAATAGGAAGCTATAGCTCAGAAAAAGGCGCTTGAGCAATTTCGGCAGTGGAAAACTCATGTTTATATCGCCCTCATTTCCGTAGGCTGCAGAGTACTCGTCTGCATTAAGTACTCGCTCTGCTGGATTGTCGATATTCCCATGTAGCTTTAACAAATACCGATCACCAGCAGGAATTGCACGAAAGAAAGCGCTCGGCTGCCCTCGGCCGGTAACCTTCTCAGTGAAGCCCTTGCCCCCTTTTTCGTAGACGCGCTCCAGTGCTCTATCAAAGTTGGTTGTTATGACAGAACAATCAAACAATTTTGGTAACAACGAGATCGCCCCGAAGATCTCATCTGGGATCTGAAAATTTCGCTCAAAATCG
>JANMUE010000269.1:0-4948 GCA_031391205.1 Lysobacterales bacterium
GGCCGTAGGTATCTGGGTTTTGGTAGCAACTTTTTTGGGGGGGCCGCCGTGGGGTGGTTTGTTTTTTGTCGACGGGGCCCGCTCGGCCTAAGGCGTCCCACCCATGGTGGGCCCCACAACACCATTCAAACTTCTCAAAAACTGATAAAGCCACCGCCGTTCACCGGCAGATTCACGCCGGTGATGAAGCCGGCGTCGTCCGCCGTCAGAAAATCCACGGCGCGCGCGATTTCCTCCGGTTCGCCGATGCGACCGACTGGAATCGAATGGATGATCTGCGCACGGATGGCCTCGGGAATGGTTTCGATCATTGTGGTGCGGCAGTAGCCGGGCGATACGCTGTTCACGGTGACCCCTTTGCGCGCCACTTCACGTGCCATGGCCATGGTGAACCCGTGCAGCCCGGCCTTGGACGCCGAGTAGTTGGTCTGGCCGAACTGGCCGGTCTGGCCATTGATCGAGGAAATGTTGACGACGCGGCCGAAACCGCGTTCGCACATGTCGTCGACCACATGGCGGCACATATTGAATACACCGTCCAGGTTGACGTTGAGCACGTCATGCCATTGCTGCGGGCTCATCTTGCGCAGCGACACATCGCGGGTAATGCCGGCGGCGTTGACCAGGACGTCGACTGGGCCGCTGCGTTTTACTTCGGCGATCATGCGGGCGCAGTCATCGAAATCGGCGACATTCACGGCGGCGAAACGGATGCGCCCGGCATAAGCGGACACTTCATCATTGAATTGGGCGATGCGTTCGGCGCGCGCGCCCAGGTCTGCCGCGAATACCTGGCGGCCACTATCGGCAAGGCGTTTGCAGATGGCGGTGCCCAGTCCCCCGATACCGCCGGTAACCACCGCGATGCGCTGCGTCATTCTGATCCCCCAAGCTTGCTGTGAAAGCGGATCAGACATGCTGCGCCGCAAAAAGAACGGCGATCATAACGTGGGGTTTTTGGTTATGGCAATGTGCAGGGCAAGAATGTAGGAGCGGCGTGAGCCGCGATTATTGATGCTGCCGCAGTGTCGGGATTCGCGGCTCACGCCGCTCCTACAACGTCGCCAGCAATCAGCGTTTCTTTTCGGGCTCGCCCGGCTTGCCGGTGGGATTGAGCACCTTGGACTGCATGGTCTTCCAGATTTCCATGTTGCGTTCGGTCATCTCGTTGAGCACCGCCCACGGTGTCTGACCCAGCATGCTGTTCATCTGATTGCGGAATGTCTGCTGCTGCTCGACGAACGCTTGCAGACTGCGTTCGAGGTAGCTGCCCATGAAACCCTGCAACGAATCGCCATAGAAACGGATCAGCTGCGACAGCAGTTGCGTAGTGAACAACGGAGAACCGCGTTCCTCATGCTCGGAGATGATCTGCAACAGCACGCTGCGGGTCAGGTCGTCGCCGGACTTGGCATCGCGTACTTCGAAGTTCTCGCCATCGACCACCAGCTGCCGCACTTCATCGATGGTGATGTAACTCGAAATTTCCGTGTCGTAGAGACGGCGATTTGGGTACTTCTTGATGATTCGTACTTTGCTCATAACCTAAAACTAACAGAGCTGCGAGTTCGGTTCCACTAGCCCGATCTCAGTCGACTTGTAGGGTGGGTGCAACCCACCATTGTCAAACCATCGAGAATGGTGGGTTGCACCCACCCTACATTCGCTGCGCTCACCGCCAAACTACGGTTGAAGTTGCATCGTCAACGCACGTTCCAGCGCCTGGCCTTCACAAGCCGGGCGCGCCAGTAGGGTGTCTCCATGCTCTCTATGCGCACGCGACCGCCGCTGCTGGGTGCGTGGATGAACTGGCCATTGCCGACATACATGCCAACATGGCTGATGATGCGTGAACGATTGATCCGAAAGAACAGGATATCGGCGGGCTGCAAGGCATCGGGCGTGACTTCGGTTGCCTCGACCTGGCTCAACGCATGTGCGGAACGCGGCAACTGCGCGGCGATATCGTGATAGATCCAACGCACGAAGCCGCTGCAATCGAATCCGGTTTCCGGCGTGCTGCCACCGTAGCGATAACGGGTGCCCAGCGCGCCAAGCGCGCGCTCGATCAGTGGATGGGTGCGTACGGCTTCGGCCGCCTCGGCTGCTGCTGTCGGTTCGTCGGCCAGGGGTTCGACCACGAAGGGTGAGGCATCGGCGAGCGGCAGTGGCTCGGAGGCACTGGTCTGGAACGATGGCGATGAGGCGCAGCCTGCCAGAGTGGCGCTGACGAGTGCGCAAAGTGCGATGCGCGAGAGCGGTGATCCGGTGTTCACGGTTGGAATGCGGAAGCGCAATCAGGGTTTTGCCGGACGCAACCGAACCGGGATCGGCACATTGCACAACTCGACATGTCCGGCAGCACGCAGGTACCAGTCGTCGCGGCGATTGCGGCGTGATTCGACGAGCGCGTTCCAGGTAGCGGTATCGGTGCGCAGCACCTGAAGCGGCAGGCGTTCGGTTGGTTTGAGTTCGGCGGCGATGCGTATCGAGGTAATCGTTACGTGCTGTTCGGGTTTCTCATAGAAGCCCAGTGCGCCAGTGCCGCGCGGCAGCGTAGACAATAGGTCCATGCCCTGCACCACACGCCCGACCACGGTGACATTTCGATCCAGATGCCGCGGCGCGTGGCCGTTGACGACGTAGAGTTCGGCACCGCTGCCGCTGTCGGCACCGACATCACGACCGGCCCCCAGAGCGCCGTAGCAATGCGTCAGCCAGGTGCGCTTGCTGGCGGGGTCGCGGGCGGCAGCGAAACTGTTGCTGAAACCCACTTCGGGCGCATAACCATCGCCATCGGGCAGAAGGGTGAATGCGAAGTCCGCGTCATAGCCGATGTCGAACTCTGCCTTCAGCACCGCTTTGCCGTTTTTCATCTTGCGCGCTTTCGCGCTATCGCCGGAATTTGGATCACCCCATTGCACCACGTAGTTGTCCTGCGAACGCAGTATCGCCAGACCATCGAAATAACGCTCGCTCACCAGTGCCTTGATGTTGGCTGCATGCGCTGGTGCGAATGCGGGGGCAAGCTCGATGACGACACGACCGCCGGGAACCTGCATATACAAGGTATTGGCCATGTCCAGATCGCGCCAGTCACTGTCCTTCGCAGCGGCCAGTACATCCGTCATGGTGAGCGGCTTCGCCGCGGCCTGGTCAGCGGCCTGAACTGCCGATGGGCTGAACAGCATCAGTATGAAGAGCGACGACGCAATATGTGGCAGCGTTTGGGCGAAGCGATGAATGTACATGGAGAGCCTCGAATGGGGCTGCGATGAGAGCTACTGTCTTTGTGAGTCCGACCTGTGGTCGGACGCCTTTATCGACCCGGTCCGCTGTGGCGAAGACGCCCGACCACAGGTCGGACCCACGATATGGGCGGCATCTTATCCGGATCGTAGGACGGTAGGCTGGTCAGCAAAGCTCCAGCGCCGATGCCGATTCAGCAAGCCGTCGGCTGAGGTAGCAATGTGAACCACAGGCACGAAACCCGGCTGCGCGCAGCCACTGCCGATAAGTAGCGGCGGGGCGTGCGATGTAGCCGACGGTATCGCCGACGAATTCATCGCCGCGCGCGAACACTTCGACGAAGGCGACGCCATCGCAGAGCTCGGCAAACCCCGAAAGCCCACGGCTGATCTCGGGTGTCTTCAGGTAATGCAGTACGTCGGAACAGACCAGCAGATCAACCGCGGGGCCGGGGCGAAGCTCGGCCAGCTGGCCAAATCCGACCAGTTTGAGATTGCGCCGTGCGCCGTGACGACGTATCGCGTATTCGCTGGCGTCCAGTCCGATGTAGTGCAGATTAGGTCGCAGCCTGAGCAGCGGCGCGCGCCACGCGCCCTCGCCGCAGCCGACATCCAGCACGCTGCGTACCGGATGCCCGAGATGGTATTCGGCGACGGCCAGTGCCATCGTGACTTTGCGCTCCAGCAGCGAGCGCAGGCCCACACGTTGTCGCGGCGTGCGGTACCAATGGTCGAAATAGCGCTGGTCGTAGCGCTTTTCGGTCATGGGCCACCGCGTATTTTTTTCACGATCGCGTGACCGATCACCAGCCCATGTAGTGGCCACCATTGATCGACAGATTGGCGCCGGTCACCCAGGCGGCCTCATCGGCGATGAAGAAGCCGACGGCATAGGCGATTTCGTCGGGCGCACCCAGTCGACCCACCGGGATCTGCGCGACGATCTTGGCGCGCACTTCTTCGGGAACGGCCATCACCATATCGGTGCCTACATAGCCGGGCGATACCGTATTGACGGTGATGCCGAACTTGGCGCTTTCCTGCGCCAGCGAAATGGTGAATCCGTGCATGCCGGCCTTGGCGGCGGCATAGTTGGCCTGTCCGTACTGGCCCTTCTGGCCATTGATCGAAGAGATCTGGATCACCCGGCCCCATTTGCGTACGCGCATGCCGTCGATCACCGCGCGCGTGACGTTGAAGCAGGAATTGAGGTTGGTGTTGATGACTTCGTGCCACTGCAGTGCAGTCATCTTGTGGAAGGTGGTGTCGCGGGTAATGCCGGCGTTGTTGATCAGGATATCGACTGGTCCCAGTGCCGCCTCGACCGCCTGCACCATCGCCGTCGCGGACTCCGGACTGGCGACGTCACCGGGCACGATGGTGAATTCGAAGCCGGCGGCTTTTTGCTCCGTCTGCCAGGCACGCGCCCTGGCTTCGTCGCGATAATTTGTGGCGACGCGGTGCCCCATTTTTGAAATCTTGCGACAGATGGCCGTGCCGATACCGCCGGTGCCGCCGGTTACCAAGGCGATGCGATTGCTCATGAGACCCTCCCAGGCCGAGTTGAGTTGAGCGTCGAGGTGAATGGCATGTTACCTGTTCAAGGTGTTGTAGGTCGGGTCCCCCGCAGGGGTACCCGACATCGGAATATCCAAAGCACCAAGCCGTGCCTAATCCATCAGTCGCGAATCGTTGAGCAC
>JANMUE010000580.1:0-6322 GCA_031391205.1 Lysobacterales bacterium
AAGTGCAATAAATGCGTATTCTATCCTCATCTTTTTGCAACGGAGGATTTTGCCATGCGCTCCATTTATGCTTCACTCGCTTTGACCATCATCCTGTTGTCAGTGTCGGGCGCGCCTGCCATCGGGGCCGGCGCCGAGCGCAGCCATGCGGCCGGCAATTTCGCGATTGAGGTGGATGGGCCGAATAAAGGGCAGGTAAAGCCCGTCGAAGGCGGCAAAGGCATTGCTGAAAAAGCGAAGGAGCTCCCCGCCTCCGCACCACAAAAAAAATCCCTGCAGGCGGCGACCCCGCCCCGCCCTGCCGTCAGTACGGTTCAGCCGCTTTGCTCCAGCCCGCCCTGTTATCTGAAAAACGAGGTTGAACCGAAAAAGAAATAAAGGGGTGCGTTCCGAATGGCAGCTGATGACGGGGCGGGGTCGATATCCGATAAAGAAATTGACTCCGGTATGGAGGTTCGGGGGTCAGATCTAATAGTTGCAATAATGTGCGGCGGTTGTAGGTGAAGATAATTGGACTGCACCAAAGCTTACCTGCTCGACATCAGGTTTATTGATCGACGTTGTTCGCTTGGCCGCGCTGACCCGGTAATAAAGCATGTTGGCGTTCAATCGATGGTGTTTGGCGTAGTCTGCAAGCGAGCCATCGTGCGATTGAGCTTTCAGAACGTGCTGCTGCCAGAGCCGTCGTTTCACGATTAAAGCTGCTGAAGTATTCGCCAAATGTTCCGCTCTAAAAATAGTCGCGGAATTATCGGTCCATCAAACTGTGAATAAAAGATGTTGGTCATGGATGTCGCTTACCAACCTTCAGTGCACCGGCGGCCCACGCGGGTGGCGTTTTTCGGTGACCCAGTATTCGATGCTGGCGATGAGCTTCCCTTTGCCGCCGCTTTGTTCGCAGCGTTCAATGTCGATCGGAAACACGCGCTTTAACCGCTGTGCCCAGTTCATCGCTTGATGGTGTTCGGCTGGTGTTTGCGGTGGGGCTGTGCGATTGCGCTTGCCCCGCCCCCTCAACGTCACGTGCGCGCGCAGCTTGCTGTTCGGGGCAAACATACCTTGGTAATGAGTGAGGTTCACTCTCGGGCTTCTCGCTCGACAAGGGTCGCGGCATCGCGAACCGCGCCATGCAATACACCAACAAGGCGATCTCGTTCGGCGACACGGCCCTCCGCGTCGTTCGGTGTTGGTGGGTTCAAATGGTCGGCCGATGCCAAGCCGGACTTCGAGAAGGCCCTCACCAAGCTGCGCACGACCTACAACTCAAAATACGAAGAGTGGATGCAGGACCTCGAGACATCCCTGCAAACTCTCGACCAAAGCAAGGAAGAGAACCTCGGCACGCGCGACTGGTACCCGCGGTTCGGCTACATCTACTACTCGTTCATGGCGGATCGCTACCAGAGCCCGGACTGACTTTGTTCGGCTTCTTCGCTGGCGTTGGCGCCGCGGGCGACGCGCTGTTCACCGACATGCCGCGCCTGAGTGCGTCGAGCGCTTCATGAAGCTCGACGGCCAGCGCGGGTGCGCGTTGGGGTTCGACCCAGTAGACGCCATGTGTGGCCCCGCTCATCGTCAGCTCGACCCAGCAGGTTCGGTTGCCAGCCTCGTGGAACACGAGTGTGTTGAAGCCGCCGGCGATCGCACGCTCAAAAAGCCGCACCGCTGCCTCGGCGTCTGTTCCGATCGCCAGGCTGCGTATTGGCCGCGTCGGGCCAGCGCGCTCGTGCCGCCAGTTGGACAGATGCCCGTCGCGTGTGAGCGCGAGGCCCGACGCGCCCCCGGTGATACCGCCGCCACAACCGGTGCGCAGCTCGCCTGCTTCTGGGACGGCAGCGGGTAATAATGCCGGCTCCAGGGGTGCATCGGCATGCGCCTGGCTACGATGCCTCGTCGTGTTGGGCGCTCCTGCGAGTGCTTTTGTGCTCACCTCATCGACCACCTGCCACATATCGCGATGTTGAGCGTCCGCTTCCGCAGACGACGGGGAGGCTTGTTTAGCGGAGGCCGCCGGCGCTGCCGTGGCTTGGGATGTCGCGGCTCGAGCTTGTGGTGTCGGAGTGGGCTCTTTCTTCAGCATCGCCTGCGCGATCACCGTGCTGGAGCACATCGCGAGGAACAATGGAGCGACAAGGAGAAACTTCATGGATTTCTCGTGCATCGGTTGAATTGGCGTCACTTTCGCCGACCACAGCGAGCCCTGATCGACGCATCATACAGACCGGTGCCTCCCCTCGGAAAGTGCGCAAGCTTGTAGCGCACCCGCCAGGGTTCTTCGCTAAGTATCGACTACTCGCCGCTGCGCTGAACGAACGCGGCGCAGAAATCCGCCGCGGGCGCGACACCTTCTACGAACGGCGTGAGGCGATTTTCTTCGTTGGACCACAAATACGTTTGCGTCCGGATGTTCTCGCCGTCCAATCGGTGCAATCGCAACAAGCGGCTATCCAGTCGATAGTTGATAGGTTCGATCGCACAGGGGAAGTCCGATCGCAGCGTCTGCCAGGGCGCATCCGGCCAGATGATGTGACCACTCGCCAGGTCGACCAACGCCCAGTTTTCACAAGCCGCACCGCAATTCCAGCGCGCTACCGCGACTTCTTGTGCGTAGGTCGCTCCAGACGCTGCCGCCGCTTCGAGTTCGCCACGGAACTTGCCGGCCGCATCGGCGGCGCGCGCAAAGTTGGGCGGCTTCGGAATGAAGCGGGCTGCAGCCACCGCGAATCCTGCGAAGCGAAGCTCAGCATCAAAATAATTGTCAGGCCTGCGCAACTCTTTCTCGTCCAGCGCCAGTGACCAGGCCATGTCAGCGCTGAGATACCAATCGTCGATATCGACGTGATCGAGGCGCTGATTCGCTGCGAGATGCAGTTCGAGCAGCGCACCAGTGCGACACTCGCCCGACTCCAGCAACTGCCGATTGCGCGCGCATTGCGAATACACGGTGTGCGCACCACGCAGCGGCGGTCGTCCATCGGGCGGGGGGCTCTCTCCCATCGGAGCGGCAAAGAACACCCAGACGCCCGCCGGCAGGTCCATGCGATAGCGAGCCTGGTTGGCGCGTGTTTCGATGTGCACCAACACACCGGTTTCGACGTTGCGTGCGATCACCGTCATGGCCGGAAGATATTCGCTCGGATAGGCCAAACGACCAGATACCGTCGCCGCCGACACGGCACTGACATTCGGCGCAATGATCACCAACAGCGCAAGCTCACGCAGCACGAAAGAAAACCTCATCTTGTTAGTTGATACACCGCCAGCAACGATCACCGGAAGCGATATTACATTGTCAGCGACAACGACCCATGAGCTCAGGCAAGATGCCCCGGACCTACTGACGTGACTCGTAAGATTCACAGTGAAGCTCTGCCAACCGCAAGGAACTGCACACATGAAAAATCCGCGAATCTGGCCGCTCGTGGCGGCGCTTGCCGGCACCACCGCTGCAATGGCACAGAACCCCCAGCCCACCATCAGACCTACCGCCCAAAAGGCCGAAGGCGTGGTGGTGCCCGTACGCAAATCCACTGACCTGGTGATCGATGCGGTGAGCTGGGCCTACAACACTCCACGCGGCATCTCGGAACGAGGTGCGCCCACTGAGCGCATCCTGCAGAGCCCACGACTGCGGATCACACTGCGCAATGCTGGCACCTCAGTATGGGCATCTTCGGGCCGAATGACGGCGCTGGTGATTCCCGGCACGCCGGAAGAAATCGCTGCGGATGCAGCCAATCCTCGGGGGCGTAGTGGCGTCAACGTGGTTGACGATGCGCGCCCCACGGGGCCCGCCGTGCTGGGCAGCATCGAAAACATCGGATCAGCGCCGCCTTTCCGCGGCGCCATCGCGATTCCCGGCAGCCTGG
This sequence comes from Lysobacterales bacterium, assembly GCA_031391205.1. Lineage (GTDB taxonomy): Bacteria > Pseudomonadota > Gammaproteobacteria > Xanthomonadales > Ahniellaceae > 0-14-3-00-62-12. The sequence continues at coordinate 3,870 of JANMUE010000580.1, forward strand.
CTCCGGGTGAGAAGCGAACCATTGAGATCACGCTGGAAGGCAGAAACAGAAATGCCGACGCGCGCAAGCGGCTAAAGGTGTCCGTTGACAAGTTTTACACCGCGCGCGTTGATATCGAAGCTAAAGGCGACGATCAGCTCAACAACAATGGCGCTAACCTGATGTTTCGCCTGGATGCCAGCGGCCAAGCCGTCGGGCCGATGTTCACGCCGCGAGCAACCGATCCGGCGCAGCGCGGCACGGTCGAAGTCCGAGCACCCGGATCCTGAGCCGGCTGTCTAACAACAGGGAAACAAGATTCATGAGACCTCATTCATACACCGCGGCAACCTCGTTCTTGATGATCGCAGGTTCGCTGACACTGGCCGGCTGCAGCGGAAGCGGCGGCGCCAGCGATGAGTCCATCATCGTGGGCAGCTGCAACACACCCGCGACGGGCTTCTGCGTCGACTACGGCGCCGACTATAAAACCGCGACGCTGGATCGGCTCTGCAAGAGCCAGAAGGGCGACTACTCCGTCGCCGCCTGCCCTGCTGAAGGGCGCGCTGGCAGTTGCCTGGTAAACAAGGGCAAGAAATCCGTAGCCACCTACCGTTATTACGCCGGCTTCCCCGGCTACGGCGTCACTCCCGAAGGTGGTGCTGCCGCTGCCGCCCAGGAACAATGCGTGAAGTCGATCAGGGGCGAGTGGAGCGCTGGCTGAGCGGGTCCAGCATCGCCTGAACTGTTTCGACCCACTGACAGGGGGATATCGCGCCTGTAATTCGGCGCGTCGCAATGATGTGCTGTCATGTCCAGCACTCACTGCCGACTCCTGACACACTCATCCAGTCGCTGGCGATCACGCGCCAGCTCGGTCAGTGTGCCGTCCAGCATGCGTGGCTAGTTGCGCAGCTTGCTCGATAGATGCAACGCAGCGAATGCAGCGATGGCGAAGAACACGCCGGTGACGAAGATCGACACCAGCAAACGGTGCGTATCCCAAAAGGCAAAGATCACCACCAGTGCAGCCCGGCACGCCTATCTAGGCGAGCCGACGCATTGCCAATGCGATCCTTGTTCGGCTCGTTCCCCAGAGCCACCGCATTGAGCTCAAGGGACCTGGCGAATCGATGGGCAAGACCCGCACCAGGTTTTCCAGCGCCTGGGGCTTCCAGGTCGTCACCTCCTTCCTCCGGTCACGTTCGTGCCCGGCTCGAAATCCACCTATACCCGTGTCCGAGTTGGCGAAGCCAGCTCGAAGTAGTTCAACGTCTGAGCCGTTGCATGTAACTGACCAATGTGTTTTTCAGCTTGCTGTGTGCGCCTTCAAGTGCCGAACTGGCGTTACGCGAACGAACGAGTGAGGGGGTAGCGCAAGCAACTGCCAATTTTTCGTAGCAACGAGATACGGTTTCGGTCGCACTGCAGCCGGCGGCAGCCTGATCTGCCTGGGTGTAATCCCTTTCCCAGCATTCGAAGGCCTTCGCGTTACGCGCCGTTTCCGCCTCGTGGTCCGCAGCGACCGCGCGCTTGAATGCTTCGAGATCCGCATTGATCGGGTCATACGTCGGAATCTCGGCGGAGCGCATTGGCAGTGCCAGCACTTTCGGCGGTGAATTCTTCGGAATCTTCATGCTGGAACCGGGCTTGTACAGTTGTCTGTTATCCGGCAGGGAGACGCCGGTTGTGATCTTCGATGAAGAATTCAACTTGGAACTCGCCGTGGGCGGCTTCTGCTCGTCAGACAGGGCGGCACCGCCGGCAAGCAGACCGAATGACAGTGCAAGAACGCAAAGAACGGGTGTTTTCATGGAAGATCTCCTTAAATTGCTGGCAAGGGGTCAGCGTAACTTGAGGATAGGAACAATAAAAGCGCTTTTCGGCAGAAGTCAGTCTATCAACTCGCGACTGGCAGACTTCATCAAACTTATGCTGCACATAGTCAGGCAATGTGCGTCCCTAGCCTTTTTGCTCAACAAGAAACGCTCAAGTATCACTCAATACCTGGTAGAGCGTGCGTTTGCTCGTGGCGATAACGTACAGAGTCCGCAACCGAACATTCCCTGTTGGCCAGCAGCATTCGCATTCGTTGCCTCCTTACGACCCCACTTCGCCACCTCGCAGTTAGACCCTCCAAAGCAGACACCCATACGGCCGCTCTCGGGAAATTGAACCGCCGACATGAATGCCCGCTTCGGGCCGACACCCGCCACACCCCTACTTGGATTCAGACCTACTTCGCCGCAAGTTGACGTTTTCGACGCGACAGCACGAACAATGCGATTCCGATCACGGCCAATGCGGCGCCCCGATACGCCCAGCGGATGTCTCCGGTCATGGAGCTGCCGGGCAGAATGTTGATGCCTTGCAAGAAAAAGATACCGCCCATCAACACGATGAACACACTCACGGTGCCCATGACGCTTGTCCAGACGGGTGTGCGCAGGGCCCAATAGAGCAACGTACCGCCC
>JANMUE010000391.1:0-1625 GCA_031391205.1 Lysobacterales bacterium
CATTCATGAGGGCGTTTAATGCAGCGCGCCGCGTGCAATGGTGGCCAGCACCGCCATGCGGATGGCTACGCCGTTGGTGACTTGTTGCTGAATGACGGATTGCTTGCCATCGGCCACCTCATCGGTAATTTCGACGCCGCGATTCATGGGGGCAGGATGCATGACAATTGCGTCGGGTTTGGCCAGTGTTAGGCGCTCGGTGGTTAAACCAAATTCACGGCAGTAGGCGGCGTCATCGGGAGTGTGTGCCGAGTTCATACGTTCTTTCTGAATGCGCAGCGCCATGACCACATCGGCACCTTTAATCGCCTGGTCGACATTCGTGAAACGCACTGCCCCCGGGAATTCGCCGCTAGGAGGTAGCAGATGCTCAGGTCCAGCAATACGCACTTCGCCCACACCCAGCGTATGTAGTGCACGCCAGGTGGAACGCGCCACGCGTGAATGCATCAAGTCACCGACAATCAATACGCTCAAGTTCTGAAAGTCGGGTTTGTGCTGGCGAATGGTTAACACATCCAACAAGCCTTGTGTGGGATGCGAGATATGCGCTTCGCCGGCATTCAAGATGCTGACATGCGGCGCCACATGTTGCGCCACCTGCGCTGGCAATCCCGGTTCGGCATCGCGCATTACCAACACATCGGCATGCATGGCTTGCAAGGTGTAGATGGTGTCCAGCACGGTCTCGCCTTTGACGCGCGAGGAGGTTTGCATGTCGAGGTTCACCACTTCGGCGCCCAAGCGTCTTGCCGCTAGTTCAAACGACACGCGGGTGCGGGTGCTGGGCTCAAAGAATAAATTGGCGACGGTGTGGCCCGCTAAGCTTTGATCGCGCGCCGGCAATTCATTGGGCTTGCGTACATAGAACTGCGCCATGTCGAGCAATGAGGTGATCTCTGCACGGCTTAACCCATCCAACGTGATCAGATGGCGTAAGCGCCCATCGCTGGTGCGCTGGACTTTCTGGCTGAGCATGGTGTCGGTGATGTTCATGTCGGGTGCTCAATCACTATTCATGGGTACCGCTCACCCTGAGCTTGTCGAAGGGTTCCAAGAATCGGAATGCTTCGACGGCTCAGCACGAACGAAAACAAAAACCTCATTCGCGCTGACTGAACCAGCGCTCCAACACCACCTTGGCGGCGGTCATATCCACATCCGCATGTGTGACACGACGGGTTTTCAGACCACTGCGGCGTAAATGCGCCAGCTCACGCTCGGCTTCTTTCGAGCTGTGGCCTTCATCCACCAACGTTACCGGTAATTTACTGCGCTCGGCCAATTCGGCGGCGAAGGCCTGTGCGGCAGGCGTCATGCCCGTGGGGGTGCCATCGTCATTATAAGGAAGCCCGACGACCAACTGCCCGGGTAAATAATCGCGGATGAGTTTATCGATGGCCTGCCAGGGCACTTGCTGTTGTTTGCATTCCAGGGTGCACAGGGCTTGTGCCACGCAGCTGAAGGTGTTGCCGCTGGCCACACCGATGCGGCGTGTGCCGTAATCAAAAGCCAGGATGATGGTTAGCGGGGCGACCGATGGTGGGTTAAGCGGTGCATCACCGCTCATGCGTGCCCCGCCTGCGAGCTGAGCGTGTTGATATTGATGCCGAGTAATTGCGCCG
>JANMUE010000053.1:0-13935 GCA_031391205.1 Lysobacterales bacterium
GGCACCCACTGCAGCGGCACCATGGTCGAGGCCGTTGCTGGAGCCACCTCGACTACAGCCGGTGGTGGTTCATTCGAGGCCGCGGGTTGCGCATTGGCAGTGCCGGATCGATGTGTGACGAAAACGATCGCGGCGCAGATCGCGACGGCGACGGCGGCGAATTTCTGCAGGCGGGTGGTGTGCATTGCAAGCTCCTTTCAAATTACAAATTCTGGTCTGGATTGAACGTAGGGTGGGTGCAACCCACCATTGTGTGGCGTTCAAGAATGGTGGGTTGCACCCGCCCTACGTTCGGCAAATCTTGCGAAAAATCAGGCGACCGCCTGCAAGGGTTCCGGTGTCGGCACCGGCTTCTCCAGTGCTGGCACGGCAGTGCGCCTGTGGCCGAGCCAGCGCAGCGCAGCGGGAATCAGCACAGCAGTGAACACCAGCGAGAAGCCGACGCCACCGACGGTGACTGCCGCCAGTCCGCGATAGATCACAGCGCCCGGTCCCGGGTTTATCGCCATCGGCAGTGCGCCCACGACGCCGGTGAGTGCGGCAATGAAAATCGGGCGCAGGCGCTGCGCCAATGCCAGTTCCACCGCGGCATCGATGTCGAGTCCATCGCGTTCCGCTTCGCGCGTCTGCGCCACCAGCAGGATGGCGTTGTTCACCACCATGCCCAGCAGCATCACGAAGCCGATCATCGACAAGAGATCCAGCGACTGGAACGTGAACAGCCCCAGCGCACGCAATCCGAGCACGCCGCCGAACACCGCCAGTGGCATCGTGGCGATGACCAGGGCCGAGTCCTTCAATGACTTGAACATCGCGCCCATCAGCAGGAACAGCACCAGCAACGCGAGTGCGAAGTTCTTCGTCATCGTGGCCACAATCTGGTCGAGCTGATTGGCACTGCCACCGACCTGGATGCTGGCGTCAGCAGGCAGGGCGCTACGCAACATCGGCAGTACCTGACCGTTGACAACGGAAAGTGCTTCTTCCAACGACAGCGTGGCGGGTGGATCCAGGGTCAGGGTCACGGTGCGGCGGCGATCGACACGACGCACCTGCGGCGCGGTCAGCACGGTATCGATGCTGGCGAGTTCGCCGAGTGGCAGAACACTGCCGTTTCCGGTCACCAGCGGCACCGTGGCAAGCTGAGCAGGATCATTCCAGCCCTTGCCGCGCAAGATGATGTCCATGCGCTGATCGCCGTCGAAATATTCGCCCAGCCAGCTGCCATTGCCGAGCGTGCGAATCACCGTGCCGAGATCGCTGCGCGACCATCCGGCTTCGGCCAGGCGTCTATCATCGGGCTGCACGCGCAATTCGGCATTGCGCGCGTCGGCAGTGGGCCAGGTCTGCACATTGGCGCCAGGAAATGCCTGCTTCAGCAAATCGCTGCCCTGGGCCGCAGCGCTGTTCAGCTGCTCGCTGTCGCCCGATTGCAGATGGATGAAGATGGCGCGCGCAGAACCACCGAAGCCGCCGAACAGTTCACCCTCGGTGGTGAAGGCGCTGGTGTCGGGCAGGCCGACGACGATCTCGTCGCGGATAATCTGCTCGAGTTCGCCGATGCGGTTTTCGTCGACGACGCGCGCACCCAGGGTGCCGCCACCCGGCCAGGCCTGGATGTACCAGTTCTTCAACTGTGGTTGCTTCTCACCGCTCATGTACGGCGCCATGCGCTCACGCACCACCGAGAATATTTCCTTGTCGACCTGTTCCGGGCACATGCCCGGCGGCAGGTTGAACCAGGAATCGACGGCCGCGCGTTTCACCGGGGGCAGGTAGTCGAGCTTGGGGGTCATCACCGCGACCAACAGCATGGGGCCGACGATCAGACCGATGACCCAGGCTGCTTGCGCACGGCGCGTGGCGGTATGGCGCATGATCCACTGCGTGATCGACTGCCAGCGATTGGAGGTGGCACCGCCTAATTGCTTGGCGCGCAACCATCCGCCGGCAGCTGCGGGCATCAGGGTCACCGCAATCAGCAGCGAAATCGCTACTGCGATCGAAATGGTGATGGCAAGGTCGCCGAACAGCTGGCCCTCGACATCCTTCAGAAACAGCACCGGAACGAATACGGCGATGGTGGTAACAGTCGACGCGAACAGCGCACCGACCACCTGTTTGGTGCCGAGGTACGCCGCTTCGAACGGCAGCTTGCCTCCTTCCTTGAGTCGCACGATGTTCTCGGCGACGACGATGGCGGCATCCATGACCATGCCGACAGCAAACGCCAGGCCGGCGAGCGAGATCACGTTAAGACTGCGTCCCGCGAGATTGAGCACGACAAAGGTGGCGAGCAGCGATACCGGTATTGCCGAAGCGATCAGCAGCGTGGCGCGGTTGTCGCGCAGGAACCACCACAGACAGCCGACCGACAGCAGGATGCCCGCAAGCAGATTGCCGGAAAGCAGGTTGATGGCGCGGTTGATGAAGAGGCCCGAATCGAAGCTCTGCTCGATCGCAAGGCCGCGTTCTCGCAGCGGCCCATCGCGTAGCACAGCGACCTCGGCCTTGACTGCATCCAGCGTCGCCAGCACGTTGGCACCGTTTTCGCGCACGATGCGCAGGCCCAGGGCCGGATTGCCGTTCTGATAGCCAACAAAGGTACGCGCCGGGCGTTTCACGCCGATTTCGGCGATATCCGCCAGCTTCACTGGCCTGCCGTCGCGCCAGGCCAGAATCAGTTCACCCAGATCCTCCGGACGATAACGACCTGCAAAACGCAACGTGTACTGGCGACGACCAACGTCGACGAATCCACCGGAAACATCGCTGCTGCGAGCCGTGAGTCGCGCCACTTCAGGAATCGTAATGCCGTAGTCGGCAGCCTTGGCGAGATCAATATCGATACTCAGTTCCTCGGCCATGGCGCCATTGACCTCGACACGGGCGACGCCCGGAATCGATTCCAATCGCGGCTTGACCGTGTCCTGCACGTAGCGGAAATGATCCTCGATCGTTCCCTTCGTCGTCGGCAGCAACTGCACAAAGAACCAGGTGAGGTTTTGATTGGAATCCTCACCGGAGAGCTGAACCACGGGCGGATTGGCGTCGGCCGGCATCGGCGGCAGGCGATTGAGCCGGCCGAGTACATCGACCAATACCGACTTCATATCCGTGCCCACGGCGAAGGTCAGATTGACCCAGCTGCCGCCGGCATTCGCGGTGCCGTCCATTTGCTCCAGACCGGGAAGCCCCTGCAGCACTTCTTCCTGAGGTTCCAGGATTTCCGCTTCGATTTCGGTGGGCGACGCCGCGCGCCAGTTGGTATTGATCGACAGCTGCGGGCGGTCGATGTCCGGAAACAACTGCAGTGGCAGATCGAACACCGCCAGCACGCCAAACAGCATCACCAGGGCCACGGTCGCGGCGATCGCGGCCGGGTTGTTCAATGAGGCGCGGGTGATATCCATCTCAGGCTCCAGTCTTCAGATGCCGCGCACAATGCGCCGATTGCATTACGATCAGACGTGCCTGTGGTCACGAAAGTTTGGTCGCTTGCGACGAAGCGACAGGGCGATTCGACGAAGCGAAAATCGACGCAGACCGGCACTACGAATGTGGGTCCGACCTGTGGTCGGACGCTTTAGTCGTTGTGCGGCGTTGAATGCGTCCGACCGCAGGTCGGACCCACAAGATCAGCGCAGCATCTCGATCTTGTCTTTGTAAGACCGCGACAGCTTGACCTCGTGCCCGGAGTCGAGCACCAGGAAATACTCGCCATTGATATGTGTACGGAACGATTTCACCCGCGACACATTGACGATGGTGGAGCGATGCACGCGCTGAAACTGACGCGGATCGAGCTGACCCTCGAGCTCGCGCATGGTGGCGCGCAGCACATGGGTCTCGGTTTCTGTATGGATGCACATATAGTCGCCCGCGGCATCGATCCAGCGGATCCTGGCTGGCTCGACGCGCACGGTCTGGCTGCCGTCCTTGATCGCCACGCGCGCATCCCTGGGCGTCAGGCGCAGGCTGGTATCGCCGGCCAGCGCCTCGTCCAGCGTCAGCGCGGGCCGGCCCGAAAGTTCGCCAAGCAGGCCCAGCAGGCGCGCGCAATGTGTCTCGGCCTCGCGCTCACGCATGCCCTCGCGGACCCGATGCAGGGCCTGGGCGAGGCGGCTGTCCTCGATGGGTTTGAGCAGATAGTCGACCGCGCTCGCCTCGAAGGCGCGGATGGCGTAGTGATCATAGGCGGTGACAAAAACCACCATGGGCATCTGACTGGCGGGAATGGCGCGCAGTGTCGCGAAACCATCCAGCCCCGGCATCTGCACATCGAGAAACATCAGGTCCGGCGCATGTGCGGCGATCGCCAGCAGCGCCTCTTCGCCATTGCCGCATTGACCGACGATATCGACATCGGATTGATCGGCCAGGCGCAGCTCCAGCCCGCGTCGGGCCAGGGGTTCGTCGTCAACAAGCAGGGTGCGGATGGGCATGGCAGACGTAAGGGACCTCTAAATGACCAACGACTTCGTCTTCGCTGAACAGCTTAGTGTTTGCCACACCCTAAAAAACCTGCGGTTTTTCGCCCCCTGACTCAGGGGGCTAGCGCGGCTCCGAACTTGTTCAGAAGGTATCTAATGATTCCGTTCTATTCGCGCAACGCACCCGAGGCTTCGAATGGCAGACGCAGCACGACCTCGGCGCCACGGGGTTCGCGGTTGCGCATCACAAAGCTCTGCTGGTCACCATACAGTACGCGCAGCCGGTCGCGGGTATTGCGCAGGCCCACGCCATTGCCGGCGGGAAGTTCCGCGCCGGGATTCGGGAAGCCTGGCCCGTCGTCGCGCACAGCAATTTCCAGCACGTTGCCATCGCGGCGTGCAGCGATTTCGATGCTGCCGCCCTCCACGCGTTTGGCGACGGCGTACTTGATGGCGTTCTCGATCAACGGTTGCAGCAGCAGGCTGGGTAGCTGCGCCGAATAGGCCGCCGGTTCGATGTTGGAATGCAGATTCAGACGTTCGGTGAAGCGCAGTTTCTCGATGCCGAGATAAAGATGGATGGCTTCCAACTCCTGCTTCAAGGTCACCCGCTGCACCGGGTCGGCATCCAGCGAATAGCGCAGGAAGGCCGACAATCCGGTGACCATGCGATTCGCAGTCGTGCCGTCTTTGTCGAGAATCAAGGTTGAGATCGCATTGAGGGTGTTGAACAGGAAATGTGGATTGAGCTGATAGCGCAGCATCTTCAACTGAGCCTGATGCGCCATGGCGTGGGCCTGCAGCGATTCGCGGGTCTGCCATTGCAGTTTGAGGTGCGTCTTGATGCCGAAATACAGCACCGACCAGGTCACGATGATGTAGGTGAAGCTGCCCATATAGGCGAGATAGCCGAGCAGTCCGACCGGTCGGCAGTCCAGGCAGCCCCATTTGAGCAGCGCGAATACGTAAGCCTGCGAGACCAGCAGCGAGCACAGCAGGACCGGCAGGATCGACGCGGCGACGAACACCGGTACCGGAAACCTCAGCAGGTAGCGCAGTGCGTAACGCAGGAATGTGGTGACGATCAATCCGGTCACCGCCGCGGCCACCACCACCACCCAGTAGTCGATAGGCTTGCCATGGCCGAGCGCCATCAGCATGCTGTAGGCCGCATAGGCCAGCCAGCCGCCGATATGCAGCAGCCAGAACAGGCGCTCGCTGGGTCGCCCGGCCGGCTCGACTTCCGTCTTGGTAGAGAAGGATTCCATCCACGCATCGTATCGACAGCCGACCGACGCGGTCGATGGCCGGATTCGATTCATCGCGCCTGCGCTGCAGTTCGGCGCAAGGCGGGCGCGGCTTTACACGATGTAACAGACGTCGCAGCTTGCCATCGCTATCGCTCGATGTGATCGACGCGACCTGCGCGCGACGCGCGTCCGGGCCGTCGTCGGTGGCAACCCGGCAGAGGCCCTGTGTCTGCCACACGATACGCAGCGCAAAGCGCTTGACATAGACGATTACATGCGTAATTGTACGCATCAATTACGGATGTAATCAGACATGATCCAGATCAGCGATGCCGAATCCACCGTGATGGACGCCCTCTGGCAATCCAGCCCGATGAGTGCTGAAGAAGTCTGCGCTGCGTTGGCCGGTGCTCAGGAATGGCAGGAGGCTACCGTCAAGACCCTGCTCAATCGCCTGCTCAACAAGGGCGCGATTGGTGCCGAGAAGGACGGGCGCAGATATCTCTACAGGCCGCTGCTGCGCCGTGACGACTATCTGCGGCAGCAGAGCAGCAGTCTGATCGACCGCTTGTTCGAGGGGCGCATTGCGCCCCTGGTTTCGCATTTCAGCGCGCAGCGAAAACTCAGCGCGGACGACGTCGCCGAACTCAAGAAACTCATCCAGGAGCTGGATCATGAAGGCTGAGCTGCTCACCGCGTTGACGGAAATGACGCTCGCCATGAGTGTGATGCTACTGATCGTTCTGGCGGTGCGCCCGTTGGTGCGGCGAAGTGTGGGCACGGTAGTCACCTATAGACTTTGGGTGCTTGCGCCTGTGGCGATGTTGGCCTGCATGTTGCCTGCGTGGGGGCGGCTCAGTGATGCAGCGTTTTCACCGACGACGCTGGCGACTGTCGAGGTCGTCAATCAGGCGGCCAAGGCACAGTTTGCCGAGACCGGCACGCAGACCTCACTACTGACCGCGTGGGCGCTCGGTGCCGTAATGATGGCGCTGTGGCTGGCGGCGCAACAGTATCGATTTGTTCGATCGCTGGGCGGGATGCGTGTTCGAAGCGATGGCGTTTATCGCGCCAGTGCTGTTGGCAGTGCTCCGGTGTTGATTGGCGCATTGGCGCCGCGCATCGTGGTGCCCGCAGAATTCGAAACGCGTTACTCGCCCGAACAGCAGGAATTGATTCTGCTGCACGAGCGCATCCACCTGCGCTACGGCGATGCCCAGATCAACGCCTTGACCGCGATGCTGCGCTGCCTGTTCTGGTTCAACCCGTTGCTGCATTTCGCCGCGACGCGGCTGCGCATCGATCAGGAACTCGCCTGCGATGCGCTGGTGCTGCGCCAAAAACCCAAAGCGCGCCGGTGCTACGCCGAAGCGATGCTGAATACGCAGCTGGCCGATACCGGACTGCCGGTCGGTTGCCAATGGCAGTCCAGCCATCCACTGAAGGAAAGAATCCAGATGATGAACCATCCCACCCCCAGCCGTCTGCAGCAGCGCTTGGGCAGCGTTGTTCTTGCTGCGCTGATCGTTACCACCACGGCGTTCGCCTGGGCAACGCAGTCTCCGATTCCCGCCGCCGACAGCGTTGCCGATCGCCAGCCGAGCTTCGCTCGGGTAACACCTCCCAAATATCCAGAGCAGGCAGCTCGTGATGGCATCGGCGGCAGCGTGTTGCTGGAAATCGGTATCGACACCGATGGCCTGCCCAGCATCATCAATGTCGTCGCCAGCCAGCCACCCGGCGTCTTCGATGCCGCGGCGTCTGCTGCCGCGGCCAAGTGGACGTTCGAGCCCGCGCTGAAGGGCGGCATTGCGATCGCAGCGCACGTCAGGGTGCCGATAAGTTTCAGTCCCGTCGAAAACGATGTACCGGCGGTGACCGAACCCGGCGAGACCACGCTGGATACCTTGCAGGTGCGCTCTCCGAAGCGCTGAGCGGAAGTGTGATCCACCGGAGCGCGCTGCGCGTTCCGGTGGAGCTTCATGCGGAACTGCCTGCGCACTCTGACCACGATTTCCTCCATGCGTTCACCGAACGAACGCAGCAACGACAATATTTTTCGTAAGTGGAACTGCGTCGTTGAATGCGTGTCCATGGGATGCGCATTGTGCGCGTGGAGCACTTCCTATGAAACGAAGCAACAAAGGTGCAGCACAGCGATTCGTCGCTGCCAGCTGTGTGTCAGTAGGTCTCGCAGCGATCACCCTCGTCATGGCAACGGGCAATGCAACGGCGGCCGCTTCGGGCTACGTCGGCACGCGTGTCGGCGTCAGTAACGGTGGCGTCGACTCGACTTTGGGCAGTGACCGCGATGGGTATGCGGGCGAATTATTCGGCGGCATTCGCCTCAATGAGCGTTGGGCGATCGAACTCGGATTTTTCGGTATCGACTCCGACCTGGGTGCATTCTCTCAGTACGAAGAGGTGACTCAGACGCACGAAAACCGCGCGAAGTTTCGCGGCACTGCGCTCTCTGCGCGCTATGAAGTTCCGATGGGCGAGCTGACGCGTCTGCATCTACGTGCCGGCCTGACCAACATGGATCTCGATTACAAGCTTCACTATGACTACTCCATCGACAATGGCACGGCTGGAAACATCGATGGCAGTGGTCGGTTGCAACTCAGTGGCAACAGTATCGGCACCGTTCTGGCTTTGGGTGTTGAGACAGCGCTCGACGATATCTGGAGCGTGGGTGCCGAGTTGCAACATTATCGTGGAGACATGCGGATCAAGCAGCACTCCGACCAAGGCAACCCCAGTCTGGCTTTCGACGGGTCTGGCAGCGTGCACACCGCAGTGCTCTCGTTGACCGCGAATTTTTGAGATGGCTGTACAGCGGTGATGCGCCAAGCTTGAGGCCCAGCTGATATGGTTGCCATCGACGAACTCCGGCGGAGGATTCGCGATGGCAACGAAAGCCAAGGTGCATGACGAGCAAACGCGACTGGCAGTGCTGATCGATGCCGACAACGCGCAGCCCTCGGTGATCGAGGGCCTTTTGGCCGAAGTCGCGAAGTATGGCGTCGCCAGCGTCAAGCGCATTTACGGCGACTGGACCTCGACCAGCCACACGCAGTGGAAGCACAGCCTGCTCAAGCATTCGATCAGCCCGGTGCAGCAGTTCGCCTACACCAAGGGCAAGAATGCCACCGACTGCACGCTGATCATCGATGCAATGGACCTGATGTATACGCGGCGCTTCGATGGGTTCTGTCTGGTGTCCAGCGACAGCGACTTCACGCGTTTAGCGCAGCGGCTGCGCGAAGAGGGTTTGACGGTGTATGGATTCGGCGAGAAGAAAACGCCGGATCCATTCGTGCAGGCCTGCGATAAATTTATCTACACCGAAGTGCTGCGTCCCGATAGCGCGCAGCCCAAAGCGAATCCGAAGCAGAACAAGGCAAAGCCGGTCGTGGCCTCAAGAGCGACAGCCAAGCCGCAGGCCGCGGCTGCCACTGTCGTCGAGCCTGCGGTTGCGGAACACAAAGACACCAGGGGTTTTCCGATCGACCTGGTGCGACTTGCGATCGAGGATGCTTCCGACGATGCCGGCTGGGCGCATCTGAGCTCCATCGGCAGCTATCTCACCAAGGTGCGCCCCGATTTCGATCCGCGCCTGTACGGCCACAAGAAGCTCAGCGATCTGCTGCGCAAATACCCCAAGGCCTTCGAGCTCGAAGAGCGCGGCGCGCCAGGGGCGGCGAGCCGGCCCATCTATGTTCGGCTTGCGAAGAACATGTAGGAGCGGCGTGAGCCGCGATTCTTCACGTTGCTGCAGCGAATCACGGCGCACGCCGTTCCTACAAAAAACCCCGCACTGGGCGGGGCTTTTTTGTGTAGCGGAGGGATCGCGGCGGCACGCCGCTCCCACAACTGTAGTTACAGCAGCGGCACCAGCATCAGCGCCACCAGATTGATGATCTTGATCAGCGGATTGACGGCCGGGCCGGCGGTGTCCTTGTAGGGATCGCCGACGGTGTCGCCGGTGACGGCGGCCTTGTGCGCTTCCGAACCCTTGCCGCCAAAATGACCGTCTTCGATGTACTTCTTGGCGTTATCCCAGGCGCCACCACCAGTGGTCATCGAGATGGCGACGAAGATGCCGGTGATGATGGTGCCGATCAGCAGACCGCCAAGCGCCTTGATGCCGGCGCCCGGACCCATCAGCCAGTTCATGCCGAAGGCGACGATGACCGGAACCAGAACCGGCAGCAGCGAGGGGATGATCATTTCCTTGATCGCAGCCTTGGTCAGCATATCGACCGCAACACCGTACTCCGGCTTGGCGGTGCCTTCCATGATGCCGGGGATTTCCTTGAACTGACGACGTACTTCAACCACCACCGAACCCGCGGCGCGGCCGACAGCTTCCATCGCCATGGCGCCGAACAGGTAGGGAATCAGGCCGCCGAGAAAGAGTCCGATGATGACGGCCGGATCGGACAGCGAGAATTCCACCAGCTTGCCGGCAGCTTCGAGGTTGTGCGTGTAATCGGCAAACAGCACCAGCGCGGCGAGACCAGCCGAGCCGATGGCATAGCCCTTGGTGACGGCCTTGGTGGTGTTGCCAACGGCATCGAGTGGATCGGTAATCGCGCGCACTTCCTTGGGCATATCGGCCATCTCGGCGATACCGCCGGCGTTGTCGGTGATCGGACCATAGGCATCGAGTGCGACGATCATGCCGGTCATCGACAGCATTGCGGTGGCGGCGATGGCGATGCCGTACAGGCCGCCGAGTGTGAAAGAGCCATAGATCGCGGCGCAGACTGCGAGCACAGGCAGGGCAGTGGACCTCATCGAGACGCCGAGGCCGGCGATGATGTTGGTGCCGTGGCCGGTTGTGGAGGCTTCGGCGATCTTGCGAACTGCCGCGTACTGGGTGCCGGTATATAGCTCGGTGATCCAGACGATAACGCCGGTCAGCACTAGGCCGATCAGCGTACAACCGAAGTAAGCATTGGCTTTTTCGCCCATCATCTGCTGGGTGATCGGCCAAAATGCAACCGCGGCCAGCACGGCAGAGACGATCACGCCGCGATACAGGCCGGGCATGATGCCCTTGCCGTCCTTGGCCGATACGAAGAAGGTGCCGATGATCGACGCAATGATCGAAACGCCGCCGAGGATGACTGGATACAGGATGGCAGTGCCCGAGGTGACGCCGACCTGATCGAACATCAACGAGCCCAGCAACATGGTGGCGACCAGGGTCACCGCATAGGTTTCGAACAGGTCAGCGGCCATGCCGGCGCAGTCGCCGACGTTGTCACCGACGTTGTCGGCGATCACTGCCGGGTTGCGCGGGTCATCTTCCGGGATTCCGGCTTCGACCTTGCCGACCAGGTCGGCACCGACGTCGGCGCCCTTGGTGAAGATGCCGCCGCCCAGACGCGCGAAGATCGAGATCAGCGAGGAACCGAACGCCAGTCCGACCAGGGAGTGCAGGGCCTTGTCGGATTCCATGCCGGTGTTGGTCAGAATCCAGTAGTAGCCGGCGACTCCGAGCAGGCCCAGGCCGACCACCAGCATGCCGGTGATGGCACCGCCGCGGAATGCCACATCGAGTGCAGCACCAAGGCCGTGGCGGGCGGCTTCGGCGGTGCGCACGTTAGCGCGTACCGAGATGTTCATACCGATGAATCCGGCAAGACCGGAAAGCACGGCACCAATAGCAAAGCCGATTGCTGTTGGCCAACCCAGCTGCGGCACGAAGCCGATTACCGCAAACAGGATTACGCCGACGATGGCGATGGTGCCGTATTGGCGATTCAGGTAGGCCTTTGCACCGGCCTGAATGGCCGCGGCGATCTCCTGCATACGTTCATTTCCGGCGGGTTTCGCCAGAATCCAGCGGATCGACCAGGCGCCATAGACCAACGCCAAGAAGGCGCAGCCGATCGCGATCAAAAGACCGTTCTCTAACAACATAGGATGACTCCCTCAAAACAAGGAATGACCGGCGGATCTGCCGGAAGTGCAAAACACGAGGATTCTAGGGGGCATAGCGCGGCGCGGCAATCGTGGCGGTCGCAGCCGGATTGCGGTAAGGGGTATGTCGTCGGCTGGCCAGGCTGGCCGGTAAAAGCGTATTCGAGCGCGGCATGACGGGTGAAATATTGGGGTTCGCGGCACCATCAGGCAGGTCGACGGGTCCGCCTTAAGGCGGGTATTTCCTGCGTCCGGGTGCGGATTTACCGCCAGTCGGCCCAGCTTAGAATCGCCCGCTGCGTCGCGATCCGAATGGCGCCCAGTATCCGGAGAAGTCCATGTCGCACTCATTCAAACGCCACGTGCTCGCTGCCGCGCTTTCGGCTGCCATCTTCGGCGCGCCGCCAGTTTTTGCTGCGGAGAACGCCACCGAAGGCGCCGAAATCGAGGCCGCAGGCGATGCGCCCTGGCAGGGCGAGGCGGTCAATGTCACCGCCAAGGGCACCGCGGCGGATGTGCCATCGGCGCTCGCGACGGATGTGCTGACCTGGCAGGAATCCGTCGGCGAACCGTTGGATTTTCAGGATCTGATCACTCGCGTGCCGGGTATCGGCGCAACCGGGCAGAACGGCCTTTTCGAGACGTTCTCCATCCGCGGCAGTGGCGGAAACGGCATCCTGGTCGTTGTCGGCGGCATGCCGGTCACCGCACAGCGTCGCGCCGGCGTTCCGGTGGCCTTTGTCGAGCCCTCGTTGCTCGGCGAGATCAATGTCACCCGTGGCCCGGCGACCGTGCATTTCGGGCCCGGCGCACTGGGTGGTGCGATTTCGATCGAGCCACGCTGGTTCGATGCGGCTACGGTTGCCGGCAGCTACGTCAATTCCGCTGACGAGTCGTCGCTGATGGCCGGCATCGGTTCGGAGTCGTTCTCGATCGGCGTATCCCGGCATGAGGCGGGTGATAGTGAGGCCGCCAATGGCACGCCGCTCAACACCAGTTTCGAGCGCGACAGCGCCACGCTGCAGTACCGCACGAGTATCGGCGACTTCGATCTCGACGCACTGCTGATGCCGTCGCGCACCGACAATATCGGCAAGTCCAACAGCCGCTACCCGACCCGCGACACCACCTATCCAAAGGACGACCACACGCTCGGTCGCCTGCGCCTTCGCCACGACAATGGCTTCGAGGCCAGCGTACATGCCCACGACCAGTCGCTGCTCACCTACAACCAGCGCCCGGGCAGTCCGAACACTTACGCCTATGTCGAAAGCACCGACATCGGCGCGACTGTGCAGCAGACCATCGATGCCGGCAATTTCAGCAACAACTTCGGTGTCGAATTCCTCGGTCGCCGCGACGTCACCGGTTTCGATGCCCGCACCAGGCTCGACAACCGTACCTACAGCCTGCACGACGGGCGTGAGGACGCGTGGTCGCTGTTTGGATTGACCGACTGGCACGCGTCACCGGAGTTTGCGATGGAGTTCGGCGCGCGTTTCAGTTCGAGCGATCAAGAACAGGCCGGTGCCGATTCCAGCGATTCGGACAGCGCCTTCACTGCTGGCGCGATCTGGACGCCGAACGAGGCCAGCCGCTGGACGCTGAATCTGTCATCGGGCTATCGCTTTGCGACGTTGGAGGAGCGCTATTTCAGCGGTGTCACGCCGCAGGGCGAAATCGTGGGCAATCCTGACCTGAGTTCGGAAAGTTCGTTCGGTGTCGATGTCGGCTATGCCTGGCACGCCGGAAACTGGGGCACTGAGGTTCATGCCTGGCGTACGGATGTCGATGATCTGATCCAGCTGTTCGCCGTACAACCCGGCGTCAACGGTTACACCAATGTCGCCGACGCGCAGTTGCACGGTATCGAAGGCGCGGTGAGCTGGACGCCAGCCGAGTGCTTTGTGCTGCGCGCCAGCGGTACGCTTGTCCGCAGCAACGACGAAGTGACCGATGAGCCGTTGTTCGGTACGCCACCCGTGACGGTTTCGCTGGACGCGAAGTATGACTTCTCGCAGTTCACCCTGGGCGCGTTCTACAGTCATCGCTGGAGCATGGACCGACCGGGTTTCGAGGAAACCGAACGCGATGCCGTGGATGTCGTCGACCTTGACCTGAGCTACCACCTCAATCCGTCCTGGGATCTGAAGCTGTTCGTGCGCAACGCATTCGATGAAGACTATTTCGCGACCGCGGATGTTCTGTCGACATTTGCGCCGGAGCGTTCGATCGGTCTGAATGTGACCTGGACTGCACGCTGAAGTAGCGCTGGTGCTTGTAAGGCTGTTGTAGGCTGGGGTGAGCGCAGCGAACCC
>JANMUE010000412.1:0-15935 GCA_031391205.1 Lysobacterales bacterium
CCCTCTATACAAATCTTTTTTCCTTTTTTTTTTGGGGCCCCTCCGGTGGGTGGCCGTTTATTTTTTTCCGCCTACACCGTTCCCTGGGGCCCCCCCCCGGCCGCCCCCCAAAAAACGGCCGCCCGCACCGCATATCGCCTACCCCGTTACACTGGGCAGATGAGCACCACCACCGAAACCCCCTCGCTGAAGGCCTACCTCGGCGCCATTCTGGAAGCCCTGTTGAACAAGGCGCTGGCGCTGGATCCGAATCTGCCCGACGAAATCGCGGTGCTGGACGGGCGTTCCATCACGCTGACCTGGACCGGCCCCGAATGGGCGCTGCGCATCACGGTCGACAAGAACCAGCTGCGTGTCGGTCCGGCGCATGCTGGCGACAGTGACTTGAATCTGCGCAGCACCTTCGCCGGATTGATCGGTCTGCTGCGCCCCGAGTCCTCAAAGAGCCTGCCGGCGGGCCGCGTGCAGATCGCTGGCGATGTCGAGCTGATGCGGCGTGTCGAACAGCTGAGTCGGCGCTTCGATCCGGACTGGGATGGTGCGTTTGCGGCGCGCCTGGGGCCAGTGATCGGACCGCAGGTCGCGCGCCATTTGCGCGAGGCCTTCGACTGGTCTCGCGCCAGCGTCAAAGGCTTCACCGAATCGGCGGCCGAGTATGTGCAGGAAGAAAGCCGCGATGTCGTCGCCGGCCACGAACTGAACGAATTCGGCGAAGCCGTCGACACGCTGCGCGATGGTGTCGAACGACTGGAAGCAAGATTGCAACGCATCGTCCGTCAACGCGGGAGCAACTGAGTGCTTGGCACCAGGCCCATCTTCCGATTGATCAGCATCGGCGCCACGCTGGCGCGCTACCGGCTCGATGAATTGCTGGAGCTGCTGCCCGGCCTGCGTCTGCTGCGCTGGCTGCGCGGCTTGTTGCCGGCGCCGCGCGGGGATATCGGCAGCCTGTCACGGGGTGCACGTCTGCGCCTGTGTTTGCAGGCGCTGGGCCCGCTGTTCGTGAAGTTCGGGCAGATCCTGTCGACGCGGCGCGACTTGCTGCCTGCGGATATTTCCGACGAACTGATCCTGCTGCAGGATCGTGTCGCGCCGTTTCCTGGCATTGATGCCGAGCGCGAGATCGAGCGTTCGCTGGGTGCGCCGATCGCGCAGCTGTTCAAGGTGTTCGATCGCGAACCGCTGGCCTCGGCCTCGATCGCCCAGGTGCATATGGCGCTGTTGCCGGATGGCACCGAAGTGGTGGTCAAGGTGCTGCGACCGGGTGTGGAGAAACGCATCGCCAATGACCTCGGTCTGCTCAAGCTGATCGCCGGTATCGCCGAACGTCATCTGCCGAATGCCGACAAGCTCCAGCCGCGAGAAATCGTCGCCGAGATTGAGCGTACGTTGAAAAACGAAGTGGATCTGCAGCGCGAGGGCGCCAATGCCAGCCAGCTGCGGCGCAATTTTGAAGATTCACCCGACCTGCTGGTGCCCCGGGTGTTCTGGGACTGGAGCAGCGAACGCGTGCTGACGCTGGAGCGCGTACGCGGCATTCCGTCCAATGATCTGGAAGCGCTGGATGTCGCCGGCATCGACCGCGCCGCACTGGCCGAGAAAGGCGTGCGCGTGTTTTACCAGCAGGTATTCCGCGACAATTTCTTTCATGCCGATGCCCACCCGGGCAATATCTGGGTGGATACCGCTCCGGCCGAGACGCCACGATTTATCGCGCTGGATTTCGGCATCATGGGTGCGCTCACCGAAGCTGACCAGTATTACCTCGCTGAGAATTTCCGCGCGATGTTTTCGAAAAACTACCGGCGCATCGCCGAGCTGCATATCGAGGCTGGCTGGATGCCGGCGCATGTGCGCGTCGACGAGCTGGAGACCGCGGTGCGCAGTGTCTGCGAACCCTACTTCACCAAACCGCTGGCCGAGATTTCGTTGGGCGAAGTATTGGCCAAGATCTTCAAGCTGGCGCAGCGCTACGAACTCACCATCCAGCCGCAGCTGATGCTGCTGCAAAAAACCCTGCTCAATATCGAAGGCGTTGGACGCCTGCTGCATCCCAAGCTCGATCTGTTTGCGGTGGCTCAGCCAGTGCTGGAAGACATCGTGCAGAAGCGTTACTCGCTGGCTGCGTTGCGCGCCTCATTCGAAGAGCGCCTGCCGGAGCTGATGCGCAACGCCCCGGATATGCCCAGGCTGCTGCACGCCTGGCTGCGACAGTCATCGCGTGGCGAAACCTCGATGGAAATACGTTCCAAGGAAATGCAGGCCCTGGTCGATGAGTCCCGCGAAGGCCAGCGCCGCACGGTATTCGCCGTGCTGGGCGCCGGCCTGCTGGTCGCCGCAGCGCTGCTGTATGCGCTGGACGCCGAAGGCCCGCGCTGGATCGGCCTGCCGCTGCCGCTGTGGGTGGCGCTGATGGCGTCGATAGCAGCGTTCCTCGCAGCCCTGCATCGGCGCACATGACCCGTTGTAGGGTGGGTGCAACCCACTATTATCGAACGTTCGAGAACGGTGGGTTGCACCCACCCTACGCCCGGCAAGCAGCATGACGACACCGGCAGACATCGCCGCCTATTTCGCCGATGGCGTGAACGCGCGCGCGCTTTGGGATCTCGATGCCGCCGAAAGCATCTTCCGCATGCTTTGTACCCACGACGGCGCCCGTCCGCGCGCGCTGACCGAGCTCGCGGTCACATTGTCATTGCAGGGCCGAGGCGGCGATGCGCTGCAGACCATGCACGAAGCCGTGGCACTCGCTCCACACGACGCCACCATCCGCCAGAACGCTCTGGTGCTGGAGAAATTGCGCGAACCCGGGGAGCCGGCGCATTTCGTGCAACTGCACCGGCAATGGGGCGCAGATTTCGCGCCGCCCGGCGGCTCTATGCACGCCTGGATGTTGCGCAATGCCGATCCCGAACGCCGGCTGCGCATCGCCTATCTCGGCGTCGACGCGCACACCGCGCTGACGCGCTTCATGCCGGTGCTGGCGCGGCACCATGACGCACATGGTTTCGAGGTGTTGTTCGTTTATCGCTGCCACGATCCAGCGCGCGTTGCCGCCGAGCAACAGGCCCTGCCCATGGTGCAGCATGTGCACGCCACCGGCGCGGATGCGCGCACATTGGCGCGCAACCTGGCGCTGCTGCAGATCGATATCGCGATTGACATCTGCGGGCATGGCGTTGGCCATGTGCTGGAAGCTTTAGCCTTCCGCCCTGCGCCGCTGCAACTGACTTGGCTGGACTATGTGGCGACCACTGGCGTCGCCGCGATCGATGGCCGCATTGCCGATGCCGTCACCGATCCGATCGATACGAACTGGCCCGAGGTCGCCAGTGAGCCGGCATTGCGACTGCCGTTCGCGCAATGGTGTTGCACGCCGTTTGCACAACAGTCGCAGCGCACGAGCGATGCAGCTGCGCCCGTATTCGGCTACATCAATGCGCCCAACAAATGTTCGCCGGCGCTGATTGCGCGGGCCGTGCATCTGTTGCAGCGGGTTCCTCAGGCTACGCTGCGTGTGATCGGCGTCAGCGGAAAAGGCGCGCGGCAAGCGTGGCTGGCTGGAATTCCAGCGAACCTGCACGATCGCGTGCATGTGATCGGTCGGGTATCCGAAGCCGAATTTCATCGCCTGCTCGATGGCATCGATGTCGCGCTCGACCCGCTGGTGTTCAGCGGTGCCACCAGCACGCTGGACTGCCTGTGGGCCGGTATTCCGGTGATCACCGAACCCGGCGTGCTGCCGCACACCCGTTCAACCGCCAGCATCCTGCATACGCTGGACCTGCAGCAATGGGTCGCCCACGATGCCGATGCCTTCGTTGCGATTGCAGCTGCCCTGGCGTTGGATGCAGCAGAGCGCGCACGTTGGCGCTCCGAGCTGCCGCAACGGTTGCGTGCTTCCAGCCTCAGCGACGGCAGCCGCTTCGTGGCAGCGCTGGAACGCCTGCTGCGTGATGTCTGGCGCGATCGGTTGGCCGGCGATGCGCTAATTGGATACGCTGCTGGCAGCGATCCGGCAGTGCTGCAGAAGCTGCTGATCGAGCGCGTCAATGCCGCGGTTCAGGCCGGTAATCTGCAGCAGACAATGTACGCCTTGGAGACGCTGCATCTGGCGCTGCCCAGCGAAGCGGTACGCCGTAATCTCAGTCGTGCCTGGAACAATCGCGGCGTCACCCTGCGCAAATCCGCGCGCCATTTCGAAGCCAAAGCCTACTTCCGCACTGCGCTCGATATCTGGCCTGAGAATCCTGAGGCGCGCGAAAACATCGGATAGAAACCTCTGTCGTCGACAGACGGGCCGACCGCCCGGTGTTTGTTGAAGTTCGTTGCGCTTAATGTCTGCCTGCTTTCCAAGCTGTACCAATGTCACCGCGACTTGCAGATGGATACTTACATAAACTTAATCTGGCCCGGTGCAGACTCGGCCCGCTCTGGTCACCATGAGCATCAGGTTCCGTGGGGATTGAACGCCATATCTCGCCAGAAATCAAAAAGACTGAGGCCGGCGTTGTGTTTATTTTGATGGATAAGGAACACCTATGCCTAAGATTCGATTGATTTCCCTGATACTGGCGTTGAGTGTGCCGCTCGCTGGATTTGCTGCAGATTCGACGCTGTCACGTGAAAAAGTTCCATCATCAGGCGAGAACTGCGCCAACACCCCGCCCAGCTTCGGCCTGATCCGCCAGACCATTTCGCTGGATCCTCCCGCTCCCGTCGTCGATGGCTACGTTTTTGGCGACACGTTCGAGGATGGTCCATCGCTGACGCAATGGGCTGATGCGTTTGGGTCGCCGTTTCCCTCGCGGTCAGGAAATGCCGAGCTGACCATCGAGTACGGCAAGTTTGTTGCGCTGTCTTTCGTGACCGGCGCCCGTGGCGATCCGATCTACACCGGTTCGGATTTCGGCGTCATTCGTACATTTGGAGCCGCTGCGTACACCGGAAATCTGACCATGGCATTCACCGAATGCCCTGGCGATTTCCTGAATCCGGTGCAGGCCAGTTCGTTCTGCAGACTCACTACCGGTCAGGGCGCGTTTTCCTGGTGGCTTGCTGGAACCGAGCCCTTTACCTGCCAGCTCGCCGAGAATACGACCTATTACTTCAATTTGGCGTACGTCGACCCATCCACGGGTTTATCGAATTGCGCTGGGGGGGCGCCGCCCTTTGACTGCCGGGCGTACATCGAAGCTCGTTGAGCTTACTGAACTGCGATTGTCTCAATGAATGCAGACTGCTCCGACTCCTGATCCCGGCGTATCAGGAACATTGGGAGCTGATTACGGGGTTGGTAGGGGCGATTTATGCACCAGTTCAACTGTGGTCTTGTGATGCTCGCCTTGGGCCTTCCGCTCAGCACGTTCGCAGCGACAGGTTTTTCGGGCTCCGGTCAGCCGGTGCCGAAGGCCGATTGTGCGGGCGTAACACCCAGCTACGGCCTGATCCGTCAAACCATTCCTCTGGGTCCTCCCGGCCCTTTGGTCGATGGTTATGTCTATGCAGACGCGTTCGAGAATGCGCCATCGCTGACGGAGTGGGCTGATCTGTTTGGATCGCAGTTTCCGTCGCGGGAAGGAGGAGGTGGCAGCCTGAGCATTGAAAGCGGCAAGTTTGTAGCGCTGGCTTTCGAGACTGGCGCCCGTGGCGATCCGATCTACGGCGGTTCGGATTTCGGCACTATTCGCGTGTTTGCCACTGTACTCCACGCCGATCTGACCGTCGCATTCAGCGAATGCCCGGGCGATTTCCTGAACCCGGCGCAGGGCAGTTCGATGTGCAGGGTTTCAACGGGTCAAGGTGCATTTTCCTGGCAGCTTGCCGGTGCCGAACCGTTCACTTGTCAGCTGGCTGAGAACACAACTTATTATTTCAACTTGGCGCACGTCGACTCCATTACCGGGCAAAACATGTGTCCAGGCAATTTCTGCAACTCGTTGATGGAAGCCCGTTGAGCGTGCCGGAGTCCAATTTCTATGCCCAAATTTCGATTGATTTCATTGATGCTCGCGCTGAGTTTGCCGCTCGCTGGAATTGCTGCAAATCGGACGTTGTCGCGGGAAGGACCAGCTCCACCGTGCGATGACAATCCACCCAGCTTCGGTTTGGTTCGTCAGATAACTTCACTGCCGCCTCCCGGCCCCTTGGGCGATGACTATGTCTATGCCGACGACTTCGAAAGCAATCTGCCTCTGGTCAGCTGGTCGAACGTATTTGGCTCGGATTTTCCGTCGCGGCCATCCAGCAATGCGCAGATCACCATCGAGGCGGGCAAATTTGTTGCACTCGAATTCAACACCATGGGAAGCGGCGATCCGATCTATGCGGGCAGCGTGTTCGGGGAGCTACAGGTATTTCCTTCAATCGTTTCTACGCAGGTGGCATTGGCCATCAGCAATTGTCCGGGCTCGTTCGTGCATGTCAGACCCGGATGCGTTGTCAGCGTGGGTCAGGGTTCATTTCCCTGGATGCTTGACGGCATATTGCCTGGCGCATGCACATTGACCGAATACACGCGCTACTACCTCAACTTGGCGCACGTCGACCGAAACACCGGCCTGAATACTTGTTCAGAACCCGACGCGCGATGCAAGGTGGATATCGAAGCGCGTTAGCACCGCGACAACTGCGACCGGGCAGATCGGCGGGTCACAACCCGCCCGCCGCCTCCGATACCGCGCGAAACAGCGCGCGGCCCTTGTTCATGGTTTCCTTCCATTCGAGCTCGGGCACCGAGTCGGCAACCACGCCGCCCGCGGCCTGCACATGCAGCATGCCGTCCTTGATCACCGCGGTGCGGATGGCGATGGCGAGATCGGCCTGATCGTCCCAGCCCCAGTAGCCGACCGCGCCGCCGTAGACGCCACGCTTCACCGGTTCGAGTTCGGCGATCACTTCCATCGCGCGCACCTTGGGTGCGCCGGTCAATGTGCCGGCCGGGAACGTGGCGCGCAGCACGTTCATGAAATTGATGCCGGGTTTGATCTTGCCGACCACCTCGCTGACGATATGCATCACATGCGAGTAGCGCTCAATGATCATCTGCTCAGTCACCTTCACCGAGCCGGTCTCGCTGATGCGACCGACATCGTTGCGACCCAGATCGATCAGCATCAGATGCTCGGCGCGCTCCTTGGGATCGGCCAGCAGTTCCTTTTCCATCTCGATGTCTTCGGCGTCGGTACGGCCGCGGCGACGCGTGCCAGCGATCGGCCGCACCACGACCTGGCCACCCTGGGCGCGCACCAGAATCTCCGGTGACGAGCCGACGATCTGTTCGCCGCCGAGATCGATGAAGTACATGTAGGGCGAAGGATTGAGTCCGCGCAGCGCGCGATACACATCCAGCGGCCGGGCGCGATACGGCACCGACAGACGCTGGCTGATCTGCACCTGGAACACGTCGCCGGCGAGCACGTACTCTTTGCTCTTTTCGACGGCCTTCAGGTACTGATCTTTCGGGAAGCTCGATACGAAATGCGATTCGTCGATCGCAGTGCCGTCGACCAGCTCGGGATAGGCCGCGCCGGATTGGCGCAGTCGCCGTGCCAGCGAATCCAGACGCCGCACCGCACGCGCATAGGCACGCGGATCGCTGGGATCGGCGTTGACGATCAGGAAGAGCTTGCCGCGCAGATTGTCGAACACCGCCAGTTCTTCGGCCAGCATCAGGCAGATATCGGGCATGCCCAGGCGATCGGCATTGGTGAAGGCCTTGAGCTTGGGTTCGACATAGCGCGCGCATTCGTAACCGAAGTAACCGACCCAGCCGCCATGAAACTTCGGCAGACCGTCGATCACCGGTACCTTGTAGCGCGCCTTGATTACTTCCAGCTCGGCCAGCGGATCGGCGACCTCGCGTTCGCTGACCACCACACCCTCGTCCTCTTCGACGATGCGGTTGCCATGGACCTTCAGCACCAGACGCGCGGGCAGGCCGATGAAGGAATAGCGCCCCCAGCGCGAGCCACCTTCCACCGATTCGAACAGATACGAATACGGCGCATCGGCAAGCTTGAGATACACCGACAATGGCGTATCCAGGTCGGACAACACCTCGCGCACGACGGGAATGCGGTTGTAGCCGGCGGCGGCATGGGCGTCGAATTGGTCTTTGCTGAGCATGGGGATGTCCGTGGAATTCCGTCGATTGTAGGCCGGGGCCCGACCCCGGCGCTTTTTGGTGAACATGGAAAAGGTGCCGGGGTCAGGCCCCCGGCCTACAGTATCAATGTGCAGGCTCGAGCAACTTGAGGCGCGGTTCGACGCTGGCGATGCGGACGAAGTCGGCGTCGTTGTGCAGCAGCGGCTGAGCCAGTTCGATACAGCTGGCGGCAATCAGGCAATCATTCGTGCTTCTGGGCGTGACACCCTGCCAGCGACAGCGCGCATACAACAGAGCGGCATCCGCTGCCGTGCGCGCGGGCCGATCCACGTTCAGGCAGGGAAACGTGCTGAAAAGTCGCAGCGATGCGGTAAATCGTTCGGCCGATGCGGCGCCCTGCAGCACTTCCTGCAGAATCGCCGGAATCAGGTAGACCGGACGAGTCCTGCGTACGTGATCAAGCAGCAATAGTGTCGCAGCCGTGTGACCACCGCGCTGATAGTCGATCCAGACAGAGGCATCGACAATCACGACTTCCGGTGCGCCACACGCAGCGGGGTCGTCGCCTTGGGGTCGTAGCCCTCGGCCACGCCGCCGCTGCCGTACAGTGCCAGCATCCCGGCATAGTCGGGTTCACTGACGTAGGATCGCAACGCCGCCTCAACGGCCTCGCGCTTGGTTTTGACGCCGGCCTTGCGCATGGCTTTGCCGATCAATTTGTCGTCGATGACGATATTGGTTCTCGTGTTCATGGCATACACCTGGTGTGTGTATGGATGATAATGCATTGTTCAACGCAGGGGGAGCCATTCGATGCAGGCTCGGCGTGAGCCGCGAGGCTATTTTCCCGATCGATACCATCGAGCTACAGCATCGCGGCTCACGCCGCTCCTACATTTCAACGCGGCATGCCGCGCAGCTTCAATCGAAATTCGACGCCCGCCTCGCCGGCCAGGTTGACCGCGCTGGCGCTGCCGTTATGCGAGGCGGCGATCAGCCGTACGATGTACAGACCCAACCCCAGATGCGGCACTTCGCCGGCGGCGCGCAGCGATCCGGCATCGCGCATGCTGACCAGAGAATCGAACAGACGCTCCTGCATCTTCTCCGGCAATGGTGGCCCGGAATTAGCCACGGCGATTTCGGCGCCATCACTCTCCCGCGACAGTTTGATGCGAATCCAGCCATCGCCCTGGGCAAAGCCCTTGGCATTGTCGAACAGCTTGTCCAGCGCCTGCGCGATCAATTCCGGGGCGCCGTGAAAACGCAGCGGCATATCCGGCAGCATCACGTGCACGGTGCGGTTGCCGGCCAGTTGCCGATACGACTCGGCGCAGCCGCGCACCACTTCGGTCAGGTCGAAGTCTTCGGCATCGGCGGCATTGATCGCCTTCTCCATGCGGCTGGCTTCGGACATGCTGCGCAGGATGCCCCAGAGCCGGTCCGCACCGTCACGGGCACGGTCGGCATAGACGCGCGCCGACTCGGGCAGCGTTTCGTGATCGAGGTTATCGAGCGAGGAGCGCACAATGGCCAGCGGGGTATTCAACTCGTGCGAAAGTTTTGTCGCCAGCGTCTTCAGGTAATCGTTGTAGCCACCGATCTCGTCCAGCAGTTTGGCGAAACTGCGCGACAGATCGCCGATCTCGTCAGTGGCCTTCAGATGCGGCAACTTCGGATCGAGACGTCCATCGGGCTTGAGCACACGTTCGGTGGCGTAGTGCAGGCGGCGGATGCGCCAGCTCAGCACGCCGGCGAAACCGAACAACACCAGGCCGGCGACCAGCACCGCGAGCAGGCTGACCGCGATCAGTTCGGCGACGGCGCGATTGGCCAGCACCAGCAAAGCTTCGCTGGGGCCTTCATAGACCAGCGCCGCACGGGTATCGCCATTCCAGCGCACCGGGACCGAGGCAGCGACGATGACGGCGCGCTCATTGGCTGATGGCCGCCATACGCTGGCCGGCAGTCCTGAGAGTGCGGTCCACACTTCATCGGCGTCGAGCTTTTCCAGATCCCAGGCATAGTCTTCGGCGCGGCTCAGCGGCGGCGCCAGCAGCAGCCGATAGAGCAGCGCATACCAGCGATTGCGCGTGGCACCGGGCGCATTGCTTTCAGGCACATTCAAACCACCCGCCTTGGCCAGCACCCGACCCGAAGTATCCACCAGGCGCATACGCGTGCCCTTGTTGGCGAGTGCACGCATCGCCTGAACCATAGCGCCTTCAGGCCACCACAGCGTGGCCGGAAATGCCACGCCCGGCACGGCGTCCAGCAGCGGCCAGGCGGCGCGGCTGTTGCTGCCATCGGCGTCGAGCAGGGTCAACGCAAAACCGTCGCCATCACGACCCCCACCCAGCGCGAATTCGATGCGATAGCCCTGCTGCGTTTCCTGCCATTCGCCGCGCAGCGTGACAGCGGCTTCGGGCGGATCGGCCAGCACCTGCAAGGTGCCGGGGGCGGCGTTGCCCAGGCGGAAGCGGCGCGCACGTATGCCCTCACCGATTTGCAGCATGACTTCGTCACCACTGCTGTCGACGGCGATATCGACACGCTGACGACTGCCATCCACCACTTCGACGACGCCGAACAAGGTGTCGCCGCGTGCCGCCAGACGCATGCCCAGGCGTCCATCGGCACGCACCAGCGGTCGCAGATCGTCGGCCTCCCAGTCGTCGGCACTGCCATCGAGCAGCAGAACCCGCGGCGCCTCAGGCAGTGGAATCAATCGGCCCGCGGCCGGAATCATCGGCGCCGTCGCCACCAATGCCTGCGTCAGCGCCTGCGCCGACGACAGCTGCGCCTGTTCCTGGCCCTGGCGCAGCAACACTTCCATCTGCTTGACGAACTGGAATCCCGCCCACGGCAACACCAGGGCGACCAGGGCGACGAGCAGGAGTTTGATACGTAGCGACATAGGGCCAATGATACGGGGCTACGGACCGGAGGACGGAATGCAGGGCGGGGCCTGCTCCGCTTCCATTGTTCTTTCTTCGGATTCGAGATCAAATCAAGTGCAGCGGAGCAACCCCATTCTTACAGGATAGACAAAACCGTGCCCGAGGCTTTTCTCCCTCCCCGATGTTCGGGGAGGGTCGGGGTGGGGTTAGGCGAGCACTTATGCCCTTGATGCGGCATCCGCCGCATCACGGTTTCCAACGATACCCGGCGCCATGCACCGTATCGATCTCGTCGAAGTTGGCATCGATGGCGATGAACTTCTTGCGGATGCGTTTGATATGCGAGGTGATGGTGGCGTCATCGACCACGACCTGGGCATCGCGCATCAGCTGGTCGCGGGATTTCACGTGACCGGGGTGGCGCACCATGGTGTGCACCATCCAGAATTCGGTCACCGTCAGCGGCACCTCGACCTCGTTCCAGGTGACCAGCATGCGCTCGGGCAGCAGAGCCAGCTGGCCCTGTCTGAGCACGGCCTCAGCGCCCTGTGGCCGGCGTAGCGCATCGATGCGGCGGAACAGCGTGTTGATGCGCGCGGTCAGATGCGGCAGCGACACATCCTTGGTCAGATAGTCATCGGCACCCAGGCGCAGGCCCGATATGATGTCGAAGTCGGAATCGCGCGCGGTCAGAAAAATAATCGGCAACGTCGCCGACTTCTGTCGCAGCTCCCGGCACAACTCGAAGCCGCCTTCGGGTTCGTCGCCCAGGCCGATATCGATCAGCACAAGATCCGGCAGGCGCACATCGAAGCCGCGGCTGGCCTCGGGGCGCGATGCATAGGACTGCACCTCGAATCCGAGTCGGCGCAACGCGTCGGTGTAATTGGCGCGGATGGCGGGTTCGTCTTCGACGATGGCGATGGCACGGCCCATGGTGACTCCTTTCTCTTCTGTCTGCGGCAGAGCTTAATCAGCGCTTCGCCACTGCGACAACCGGCGATGGTCATGCGCCCCGGAAAAGGCCGCAATGAGAGCCGGCGCTTACGTGCTGTTTAGCGTCGGGCGGCAAAGCCGGGCCAGCGCAGCAAGAAGCGCGACAGCGGATGATCGGAACCGCGCAATTGCACCACGGCGGCGACGCGGCGGCGCCAGTCCGTGTGGTCGGCAACATCGGCGTGGTCCTCACAGATCGCCAGCAGCGCTTCCAGTTCGACGCGCTCCAGCGCCTGTGCCGGGCCGTGCTGCTGCAGATTGGCAGCGATCAACGCCCGACCACGGCCACCTTCGGCGGGATCCAGGCAATACGCCAGACCCAACCAGCTGGCGGTGTCGGCGCGCAACGGATGTGCGTCTGGCAGGCCCCGACGCAGCGCGTTTGCGCGTTCGAGCAGTTCCAGTGCCGCCGCGCGATCGTCAGTCCACAATGCCATGCGGCCGAGATTGGTCAAGGTGAAGCCAATGCTGACATGATCCTTGCCCAGTGCCTGCTCCTGAATCTGCAGCGCCTCGCGAAAGCGCTGCTGTGCCGATTCGATATGGCCGGCCTGTTCTTCGACCAGGCCGAGGTTATTGAGATTCGCCGCAAGCTTGGGGTGTTGATCGCCCAGCGCGCGGCGATGGATGCCCAGCGCGCGCGCAAAGAGATCGCGTGCCGCCGCGTAGTCCCGCTGCTGATGCCGCACCAGACCCAGGTTGTTGAGGGTCTTGGCCAGCACCGGACTGTCGCGCGGCAAAACCTGTTCGTAGATGCCTATGGCTTCGTTCAACAGGCTTAGCGCGGCTTCCAGCTGGCCCTGGTCGAATCGGGTTGCGCCGAAGTTGCTGAGCGTGTCGGCCGTCAACCGGTGCTTGCTGCCCAGCACCTGACGACGCAGTGCCAGTGCTTCCTCGAAGTAGATCACCGCCTGGTCGTAACGGCCCTGTGCATGCGCCAGCGCGCCATTGCCATCGAGGGTACGGGCAAGCTCGGAGAGATCCGTCGGGCGTTCATTGCGACGCAGCGCCAGTGCGCGTGCGTAATAATCAGCAGTGGCATTGAAATCGCCGGCGATCCAGAACCAGGAGCCCAGACGCAGCGCGCTGTCGGCGCGATCGTCGATACTGCTGCCGGCGATCGCATTGAGATCCTGGTCGGCGCGACGAAACATCTGGCCCGCGGCCTCGCGCTCCCCGAGGGATTGCAGCGTGATCGCGAGCATTTTGGCGGTACGCGCGCTGTCGATGGCGTACGCCGCACCCAGTGATTCGAAAAGGTGCAGCGATTGCTGCAATGCGTCGCGTGCCGCGGCGTTGGCGCCCTGCAGTTCCAGCACGCTGCCGCGATCGCGCAGCCATTGCGCTCGTGGCAGGGACTCGGAACCGGCATCTATCAACGGGCCGGCCTCATCCAGCAATTGCAATGCGATCGGATAGGCGCCGAGATTGCGGTACACGCGCGCCAGTGATCCCAGCAGGCGCGCGCGCACCGCCGGAGGGAGATCTTGCTGCGCCGCAAGGCGCTCGCGCCCCCGATCGAGAATCTCGCGGGCGCTGACATCGCGGCCTTCGTTCTGGGTGCGATCGGCAAGCTCGAACAACGCCACCAGAAATGTGGCGGCATTGTCGGCGTGGACGCGTTCCTGCTGGCTGGCGGCAAGCGCGGCGCGCGTGCGCTGCGATTCGACTGCCAGCCGCACACCAAAGATCGACGCCATCAGCACGAAGAGTCCCGCGACCGCGTAGCCGACCCGATGCCGCCGAACTGACTTTCGCATGCGATAGGCCAGCGAGGCCGCCCGCGCTTCGACCGGTTGATGCTGACGCAGCCGACGCAGGTCATCGGCCAGCGCCAGAGCGCTGGGATAGCGCTGGTCGGCGCGCGCCGCCATCGCCTTGCGCACGATCCAATCCAGCTCGGGGGCCAGCACTTCGGACTCCAGCCGTGCAATTTCAGCGGCGTGTGCGCCGGCATCCGTATTGCACACGATCCAATCCAGCTCGGGGGCCAGTATTTCGGATTCCAGCCGTGCAATTTCAGCGGCGTGTGCGCCGGCATCCGTATTGCGCACGATCCGATCCAGCTCGGGGGCCGGCACTTCGGATTCCAACCGTGCAATTTCATCGGTGTGCGCGCCAGCGTCTGCGTCACGCAATTTCTGCAAGTGACGCCTTCGCGTTTGCGCCAGGCTGGGTGGCGTTCCCTGTTCGATGCGTTCGGCGAGGCGCTCCGGCGATTGCCGCTGATCTTCATAAGGCGGCGCGCCGGCGATCAGTTCATACAGCAGCACGCCCAGTGCGTAGACATCGGTCGCCGTACTCACCGGCTCACCACGCAACTGTTCGGGGCTGGCATAACGCGGCGTCATCGCGCGCGCACCGATCTGCTGGGTCGCGTCGCTCACTTCGGCATCAGGCTCCAGCAACTTGGCGATGCCAAAATCCAGCAGTACCGCGCGACCCTGGCCATCGACCAGCACATTTCCGGGTTTGATATCGCGGTGCACGACCAGATGCCGGTGCGCATAGTCAACCGCCTCGGCGATGCGTTCGACCAGCTGCAGACGATCCGCCGCCGCCACCGCACGCCGCGCACACCAGCGATCGATCGGTTCGCCATCGATGAATTCCATCACCAGAAAAGGTCGGCCATGACGCGTGCTGCCGCCGTCGAGCAGGCGCGCGATATGCGGGTGCTCAAGCCCGGCCATGATCTGACGCTCGCGGCGGAAGCGCGCCAATATCCCCGGCTGCATGCGCTCGGGCGCCACCAGTTTCAAAGCCACCCGATGCCGATACTCGCCGTCGTCGCGTGCCGCCTCGAACACCGTACCCATGCCGCCACGGCCGATTTCGCGCAGCAATACATAGGCGCCGACGCGTTCTCCTGGCGCTGGCGTCAACAGGCTGTCTTCGGCAATCAGCGGACGATCCAGCAGGGCGTCATCTCGCGCATGCGCCGCCAGCAGCGCCTGCAGTTCCACTGCTTGGGCGGGGTTGGACAGCGCCAACTGCGCCAGCCATGGCGCGCGCGCCTCCACGTCCATCTCGATGGCCTGATGGAACAGCGCCCACGTGGCGTCCCAGGTTGGATCCATTCTTAGGGAACCTCTGAATAAGTCGCTACTTCGTCTTCGCTAACAGATTTTTTCTTGCCACAACCCCAAAACCTGCGGTTTTTTTTCCCCTGACTCAGGGGGCTATCGAGGCTCCGAACTTATTCAGAGGATTCTTAGGGGCTGTCACGGCTTCGAGCTTGTTCCGAGGTTAATCCAAGCCGATCACAGCACGAACCCGGCACGGACTCTAGAATACCCGCCATGAATATGGAGCAGCCGGACATCACGGCGCTACTCGGCGCAGTTTCGGCGGGCGATGCCAGTGCTGAGGCCGAACTGTTTCGTCTGATGTATGACGAGTTGAAGGGCCTCGCGCTGGCGCGGCTGGCGCGCGAGTTCGGCGCCAACACCCTGAGCGCTACCGGCCTGGTGCACGAGGCCTATCTGCGGCTGATGGGCTCCAACCTCCCTGAGCTCAACAGTCGTGGCCACTTCATGGCCGTGGCAGCCAATGTCATGCGTCGCGTGCTGGTGGATCGTGCGCGCAGCGCCGGGCGCGCCAAACGCGGCGATGGCGTGGCAGCGCTGACGCTGGACGAGCAGCAGGGCATCGCCGTCGATGCGTTCGAGTTGATCGAACTTGATGAGGCGTTGAATCGGCTCGCGGAGCGCGATGCATTGATGGCGCAAGTGGTCGAGCTGCGCTATTTCGCCGGACTCAGCGTTGAGGAAACCGCCGATGCACTGGATGCATCGCCGCGTACGGTCAATCGTGCCTGGACCGCGGCACGCGCCTGGTTGCTGCGCGAAATCGGTTGATGTGAGGATGTAGGAGCGGATGTAGGAGCGGCGTGAGCCGCGAAGCTCTTGCTCTGGCGAACATCAGAG
>JANMUE010000426.1:0-9964 GCA_031391205.1 Lysobacterales bacterium
CTACCGATTCAATCGTCGCTTCAAGCTACGTGAGCTGATGCCGCGATTGCTCATCGCCATGGTCCTCTGCAGCCCATGCGCTACAACGATGCTGCGTCAGGCGAGCAATTTTGTGAGCTGAGGATGGGAACTAATCAGGTATAGGTTTGGTCCTAAACTGAAGCGAGATATATTTTAACTTCACTGTCCAATACGCGAAAACAAATGACTCATATCCCCCTCATTAAACCCACTAGCCGGCTTGGGTCCCGGTTTGGCGACAGTCTGCGGCTGATGACAAGCAAAACAATCCAGCGCACTGGTCACGTCCTTCGGATCAGACGGATTCACCAGATACATCCCGTTCTGCATCCAAGTCTCCATCGTGGTGTTGGCCATCGTGGTTGACCCAGCTCGCGTGTAGTTGGGCGCACCGGCCGATTCACCGCCAGGCTTCTTGAAGTTGGGGCAGGGGTCGGAGCCGGTGTAGGTGAAGCAGCCCTGCCCAAATCCGCCGCCTTCGGTGTTGCCGTTTCTCAGCCATTCCATGCCGATGAGTTTGTAGTACTTCCACTTGGGTGCCAGGCCACTCGGTGCGTTCGCAACGACGCTGCTGTTGAGGCAGGCGATGTCCTGGCTGTTGGGGTGTTGGGTGTTGAGGGCGACGCAGCTGGTGGTGGGTGAGGCGAGTACGTCGGTGCGGCAGACGTCGGCGCGTACCCATTTCGCGGTGGAGCCGGGCCAGGTGTTGCAGAGGGGTTTGTTGGTGCCTTTTTGCGTGGGATAGACGCAGGATTTTCCGTCGCCGCCGTTCTGGCGATAGGTGATGAAGTTGAAGTAGTTCCAGCCCGATTCCTGCAGGCCGTTGGTGTAGTTCTTGTTGACGTTGATGGTGCTGCCAGGTTTGGTTGGATCGCCCGGCAGACGCGCGAGTGGATTGCCACCACTGATGTTGCAGTCGGGGGCGTTGGCGGTGTGTTCGAACGACGCCCAGACGAATTCGCCGTGGGTGTTGGTCTTCTGCACCAGATGCAGGCCGGCGAGGCCCCAGACGTTGTTTTCGTCATCGACTTCGCAATGCATGATGTCGCTGGGGCAGAGGCGGTTGTTGATGCTGCCGAAGCTGCGCCATGAGGTTTTGATTTCCATCGCGCCCAAGGTCTTGTCGCTGATGTCGGTGGGCGGGAAGAACACGCCGCCGGTGTAACTGTTGGCGTTGAACGCCGCGGCCGCGGTATTCATGTTGGCCTGCAGATACAGTTTGTTGTTGTTGACGTGTTCGAAGAAGGGTTTGTTGATGCGGATGTCGTAGGCGGTGATCTGGCTGGCGACATCGAGCAGCAGGAATTGATCGCCGGCCTGCTGCTGGTTGATGGCCTTGTTGAGCTGCACGCCATCGAGCGTGGTGTAGGTGCCGGGCCACACCGGCACGCCCTTTGTGGGAAACAGGTTGTACCAGGCGGCCAGCCCCATGAAGCGCGGATGGCCCTTGCCGTCGTCGCCGACCAGATACAGAAAATTGTTGTAGGCGAATTGATTGATCTGGCAGTTGGTTTCGAACGGCGGCAACTGCGCCGGTGGAATACCCTGATCGGTGGTGGACCACATCGTGGCGCCGTTGGCGATGCGGCCGTATTGGTTGATGGTGCAGCCGACCGGCGGCGTCTGTGCGTGGGCGTGGAGGGCGAGGGTGCACAGTACGGTCAACGCGATGCGTTTTTTCATGACTAGCTCCTTAGGTGGGATACAAATCGAAGGATGGTGTGCATTCATCAGGTGGATCAGGTGTCCCTTGGCGCTCTCAGCGCATACGTCGGCTACGTTGGCGGTATGGCGCCGGCCGCGATGAGGAACAGATCCTCCATCTCGACCATGGCCGACTCCGGATCAGTCAACAGCACGCCAGCGGTGGCGAGGATGATGCTTCTGCCCTGTGGTCCGGTGTATGCGGGACGAGTGCGGCGGTCGCTTCCGACTCGGTATGCCGTGTCGATGGTCTGGCCGACAAAGATCGCCGCCAGGAGCGCGGACCTTGTGGCGTCATGGGCAGTCGGGATTCCCTTGAGCGCAGCAATTGTGCATTGGATGTGGCCGAACCAGTAGAACCACATGCTTCGGGAATCCATGCGGTGATACTGGGCAAGATCATTGACGAGCCGATAGTCGCTCGGGTCTCCCAATGCACGCACGCGGTCTGCTCTGTCGGTGTCGAAAGGTAGCCTGTCGGCGCCAAATGCGTCGAATGCATCGAACAAGGCGTGATCATCCAGTGTATTGCCCGAGACAAAATGTGTCCCGACCAGGGTGCATAGCCATTCGTCGATTTTCAGCAGGCCATCGCGTATCTGTGAATTTTCAGTCGCGACCAGCACCTGTTCCCATAGCAGCTTCTTTCGGTTCTTCAAGATCGGCGTGGACGGCACGATGGAAACATACCTTTGCCACACGCCCTGGAGCAAAGCCGCGCCAAAGAATGCCCCGTAGTAGGGACCGAGGTCTTCAAGGCCTTCCGGTTGTCCGTAGACGTCGTAATACTCGGTTTGCGCGTCTATTGCCCGGAAAAAGCTTGCGTACTTCGCTGCGCGTTGCTTTGGCGCACCTTCCTCCACCCAGTTGTCGAACATTGTGATCTTGGCTGCGGGCCATCCGCCCGGCGGCATGAGCGCCAACCCATCCTGGGCGCGAAGATGCTTCTGTATCAAGGCGACGCGCGAGTGGACCTGCGCCCAATCGCGCAGGTCGAACGCACCGCGAGGAATCGACCTCATGCAAAGTTGTTCCTGATCGCTCACCAGGGTGGCGATGTCCTCGACGAAACCGATACCGCCGGTCATTCTGTTGAGCATGTAGTGGATCCTTATCGATTAGAACCGAGGCTGTTTGTGGTTTGGCAGTAGAACTGGCGTGCAAGGTGCAACGTCCTTGACGCGCAGCAGTAACTTGACGCACGCAGCGTCGCGCCAACGGCGGCCCGTGACGGAGTGGTATGACAGGCATATCGACAGCAAAACAGCCACGGGGCGCCTCCAAACTTCGCGGCCAGAGGTCGCGAGAATTCCATTGGTTTGGAAGGCAGTGCAGCCTGATCGCCCTCCAGGTATCGCGTGGCGGTGTGTTGCGACGCGTACCTGTCCCCCGGGACAGATGGGGCGAGACTACGCCGGAGTTGGGAGTGGGTCAATGACGGCACTCGGGGACAGGACGACAGCGCTGCTTCCTGAAGCAGAGCGCATCGCCCGCTGGTGCTGATGGACCCGTGAGACAAGTCGCCCATCCTGCGTTCCTTGTTTCGCGACGGTCGCGGAGGTGTGCAACGCCAGACTACATAGGGCGGGTTTGGTGGCCCTCGCGGCGCGCACCGCGACGTACCGTTCCCACGACCATCCACTTCGGAGAAACTCAAATGGCAAACAAACTATTCGAACTGAAGCTTGAAGACAGCCCCATGCCACAGGCGATGGATGTCTATTACGACGAGGTGGATGCACTGGTGCGATCGGGCCCGAGCCAGAAGATCGCGTTGACCAACAACATCGTCGACTTCCCGATCCGCTCCAAGACGCGATTGTTCAACAACTACGTAGCGCGTTCGTTCGCGGATCGATCGATCAGCCGCGGATCTCCGATCGCGGTCGGGGAGAATTTTCTCGGGCCGGCAAACACCAATGATCGCTTCAGCGAACAGTACTCGGTACTGCTGAATCGCGCGAAGATCGATATCGAACTGGAGCTGAAACAGTCCGACCTCAACAAGATCGAGGAGTCGCAGCGCAGGGTTGACGCATTCGAGACCGAATTGAATGACCTGATTGACAAGGTATTGAGCGACTGGGAGACGCATCGGCAGGCGCATCTGCAGGGAATATCCGAAAAGGAATTGGCCTTGCGACAGGTCGCCTGGCTGGATATCCACCGATTCCGTCGGCGCGTCGAATCCCAGACGGCCAAGATCGATCGCGAGCTTGCCAGGCAGGAGGCAATCATCGAACGTGTAGGTACGGCCGAAGATGCGCAGATCTATCGGGCCTACACGCGGCTGCGAAATGGTCGCGTCGCATTTCCGACCGGCGCTCACCTGGAAGAAGAGCTGGGCCTTGACGATCTGAAAATGGGCAATGTGCTGGTCGTCGGCACCAATCCCTCGTGGGCAGACATCGGTGCCGACATCACCGCGGTCGCCGATTGGGACAACTTCCTTACCAAGGATGGTAAACGCGGATTCGCGATCTCCAAAACGTCCGTGTCGCAGGAAACACACGAGAAGCAGTGGTCGGTGACGGCTTCGATGCGTTACAGCTGGTTCTTTTCCGCGAGCCTGAATGCCTCGGAACACACCAGGACCGCACAGTCGGTAAAGGACGTCATGTCGGTAGGAATGAACTTCAAGCGCATCAGCGAAATATGGATACGCCGCGGCGACTGGTACGACTCGAGCTTGTTCAATCTGCCCAGAGTAAAGAAGATCCTGGAGAAGGACCGAAAACTCGCCGACAACCTGCGTTACAGCGTCGCCTCGCTGCTGATCGCGCGCGGATTTGAGCTGTCGCTGAGTTTCGAGCACGAGGATCACTACCAGTACTTCAGAAACCAGCAGATGTCCGGCAGCGCGAAATTGCTGAACGTGTTTCCCGTGGGCAGCGGCTCGGTGAACGAGACCTGGACCAAGACGCTGGACAACGCCGCATCGAAGACCGTCTCGTTCGCCGATGATGACGAAGTGGTACGCATTATCGGCTTCAAAGTCGATCAGATGCACGAGATCGGGAGCGATGACGATGCAATGGTCCGCGGCGGCGTGTTCCCAACCAGCGGGCACGTGCAGAAGATGATAGTGGATCAGTATCGCCTACCGGCTGACTACTTCGCGACCGCAAACGCCATTGACTCGGAGTAGTGCCTTGAGACTCTGTCGCGTCACGATCCTGGGAATACTTGCGGCCTCGTTGTGTGCCTGTGCAACGACGCGTCTGTATCCCGTCTGCCAGTTTGCGGGAGCGGTCTCCGGCGATGAGTTCGACGTGTTCGCGAATTCCGTGAATCAGACCCTGGCGGTCGTCGGCGCGGCAGATCACAGCGCGCTTCTGGCCTCGCGCCGGTACGTGACCGTCCGGACTCTGCCATGGCGGCATCGTGCTCTGGCGTATCTGTGGCCCGACATCGGATGCCTGGGAGGCTACGCCGATTCATCAAGCAGGGCGAAGTATGCTTCGTGTCGTGACTACATCACTGCATCGCTGATTCGCGGAGAACCGGGCGTCGTCGAGACTGAAGTGCTTTGCTTCGATCCCGACGACTGCGCCGCAATGCAGCGCGTCCCGCACGACGGCCAGGATGCCGATGCAGTTATTTACTGCAACGGCCAATGACGCGCAGCACGCTAACCCATTGGGGGTTTCCATGAGCAAGCGAAAACGGGACAGGAACGCCGGCTCAGCGGACGCCTGTGCAGCGACCGTCCGAAAACGCAGCCAGTTGCCGAAACCAGTGGGTGCCGCGAACCCGGCAAAGGTGCACAATCGTGCGACCGAGACGTGTTCGGAAGCGGTGATTGACGGCGTCCAACTGCGCTTGGCGCTGCCTGAGGTGGCAGATGCACCGTCGCGGAGGCTCGATCGTCGCGCATTTGTATCGCGCAACGTGACACAGACTGCGGCGCGTGCGCTCAGTGGACGCATCTGGGTTGGGCGCTTTCCTGGCAGCAAGCGCGTGGCAGACTGCGTCGAGCCTTTTCGGAACGGTTTGCAGCGGTTCCTTGTCGCGCTTCGCATCGCGGGTGCCGACGTGGTGATCGCGTCGACCCTGAGGCCGCCGGAACGCGCACATTTAATGCATTGGGCGTGGAGGATCGCCGCCGGCCGGGTGCAGCCGCAGGATGTGCCA
This sequence comes from Lysobacterales bacterium, assembly GCA_031391205.1. Classification (GTDB taxonomy): domain Bacteria; phylum Pseudomonadota; class Gammaproteobacteria; order Xanthomonadales; family Ahniellaceae; genus 0-14-3-00-62-12. The sequence continues at coordinate 5,860 of JANMUE010000426.1, forward strand.
GCCATGCCGGGAGTCGATATTCGGTGGCTACATGTCGATGACGAGGGGATACCGGATGTTCCAGGATCGCGAAATGCGGCCCGCGAAATGGTGGAAGGCTTCGGCATCGTGGCGCAGCCGGCGCTGGCAAGTCGGCACACTCAAGGACGGGCGGTAGATATGGCGATACGTTGGGTCGGCAAGCTGCGAATGCGCGACGTCGACGGCAGCGAGCGGATCATCGCAAGCGTGCCGCGAACGGGCATGAATTCCGACCTTCACGCCTGTGCCGCAACTTATGGCGTCGTCAAGGCGGCATTCGCAGGAGATCCGCCGCATTGGTCCGACGACGGCCGTTGACGATGTCGGCGTAGTTCTCCCGTGCCCTTCCGTGACGCTGCGAGCTGCACCGGAGCAGTAAGGAGTTGAGATGGATAGGCAAATCGGTGTTCACCGCGTGCCTCCGGATTTCGCGACAGGCGGCCCGTGAGATGGAAGGCGCGAAGCCTGACCGTCCTCCAAGTAGGACGTCGCGGTGGATTGCGACGCGAGATAGGGCGAGACCACGCCGAAGTTGGGGTGGGCAATGGGGATTGCACACGCTGGTGGCTAAGCTCGGCGCAGGCTGGCGGTGAGCGTAGCGAACCCCAGTAGGCGTGCATGTTTGCTCGGGTTCGCTGCGCTCACCGCCAGCCTACGTTCCTGGCGTTTTTTGTCGCAGGTTTCCCTCATCTGGCCTGCGGCCATCTTCTCCCGCGGGCGGGAGAAGGGGAAGCATCGCGGCGGGACGCCGCTCCCACAACGGCGAATTAAGTTTCCGCAATATCTGAACGCGCATCACGAGCAATCGGGATTGGCGCAGATGTGCAGTTTGAGTTCGCTGTTGGTGATGTCGTAGTGCGCGATGACGGGGCGGCCGTCGCTGCGCAGTGCGAGGTCGGCGTAGCGGCCGACGTCGCCGTTGTTGTCGAGGTTGCGCACGGCGCCGCCGGTGCTGCAGGTGGTGTTGCAGTCGTAGAGACGCAGCTCGCCTTCGGTGCTGCCGTAGAAGGCGAACAACGGGGTGAGGTCGGCGCGCATGGCCATGTCGATTTCTCGGCCGGCGTTGCTGGACACCAGCGTGCGCGTGGTGCCGGTGCTGCAGTCGGCGTCGGTGCATTCGAACAGGCTGAGGCTGCCGATACTGCTGAGCCCGAGCAGCGGCCGGCCATCGGCGCGCAGCAGCATGGAAACGTCGGCGTCGGCGACGGTGCCGGCGACGAGGCTGAGCAGGCCGCTGCTGCAGGCGGCATTGGCGCAGTCGTAGAATCGCGCTGAGGTGCCGCTGCCGACATTGCTGCCCATCACGAACGCTGGCCGATTATCTGCACGTATGTTGATGGCCAGGCTGTAGGACGGACCACCGCTGCTGATGGCGATGGCGGTGCCGCTGCTGCATCCGCTGTCGGCACAGTCGTAGAGTTTGGTGGCGAAGTTGCTCTGGTCGCCGTAGACGACGACGGGACGATCGTCGCTGCGCAGTGCCATGGCGATTGAATAACCAACGTTGATGGTGTCGTCCAGGATGCGCGTGGCGATGGTGGAGCAGCTGGCATTGGTGCAGTCGATCAGGCGCAGCGACTGGTTGGTGACGTCGCGGAAGGCGATCACCGGGCGGTCGTTGCTGCGCACGGCGATGGCGGTGAGTTCGCCCTGATCGCCAGCGGCGGCAATCAGGCGCACGGTACCGGTGCTGCAGGTCGGGTCGGCGCAGTCATAGAACTTGAGATTGCCCAGCGTCTGATCGTGATACGCGATCACCGGGCGCTGGTTGGCGCGCAGTGCCAACGACAGGTGCGAGCCGACATCGCCGGCATCGTCGAGCAGTCGGTTGAAGGCGATCGGCAATAGCTCGCAGATCAGGCTGCCATCGGCCTGCACGCCGCGGAAATATTCGCCACCGGCGCAGCTGCCGGCGATACGCGTCTGCACCTGGGTGGTGTCAATCTGCGCGGCGCCGATGGCGGCGGGCGCGATCTTGGCACGGGTGACGTTGGCATCGACGATGGCGGCGGTGTCGACGGCGTTGTTGGCAAGCTCGGATGCAGTGACGGCGTTGGGGGCGATTTCGGCGGCGCCGACGCTGTCATCGACAATGCGCGCGGCATCCACGGCATCGCTGGCGATCATCGTGTTGACGACACCGCCGTTGGCAATGGCGAGCGTGCCGCTGCCGGTGATCGGCCCGCCACTCAATCCAGCACCCGCGCTCACGCTGGTCACCGTGCCGCCGCTGTTGTTGTCGACGCCATCGGCGAAGCCTGCCGGCATGCCGCTCAGTCCGGACCACGGCGCAGCACTCGACACGTTCGCGCGCAGTGCTTCGGGCGCGGGGCGCAGCAATTGCCGCGGCGACAGAACGGTGAAGGCGGCGGTGCTGTCGCCGGGGCGAACGCGCAGCTCCAGATAGCGTTCCTGGCCGATAAACACCGCGCTGCCGAAATCGAGCGTCACCGAAAACAACCCACCTTCAATGGGCACGTCATCGGTGCCGGTCGCGCATCCCATCGTGGTGGGGCTGATGGGGCTGTCGAACAGACAGATCTGCAGGTCATAGAGTCCATCGGCGGGAACCTCGGACTCGGTCAGTTCGCCCTGATAGGTGAATGCGCTGCCCAGCACCTGAGCAACGGCGGGACTGCCCAGTCCCGATCCGACCAGGACCAGAAGCAGCACAGTGCAGGATCGCGAAATCGGGTTCGACATGGGCTTCTCCTGATGGCGACCGCGGGTCGCTCATCGGCCCATACGGAAATACCAGCGGAATCGGGACATGCCGTGCATGACCGCGTCCGAATCGGCACCGTGCCTGGCGTCGCCGCATCTCGGCAGCATGGCTGTGCGCATGGCATCATCCCGGCCCCATTGGAGGAGATCCGCATGAGCATTTCGATGTACGACGCCACCGTTCCCGTGCTGCTGCGCTTTCTGCGCAATCTGGACCAGTGGCTGGACAAGGCGCAGGCGCTGGCCGACCGGAAAAAATTCGACACCGCCGTGCTGGTGCGTTCGCGGCTGGCGCCGGATATGCGCGACCTGGCGAGCCAGGTGCAGATTGCATCGGACAACGCCAAGGGTTGCGTGGCGAGGCTGGCAGGGATCGAGGCGCCGAAGTACGAAGACAACGAAGCCACGTTTGCCGAACTCAAGGAGCGCATCGCCAAGACCATGGCCTATGTGGCTGGCTTCAAGCCCGAGCAGTTCGAAGGCAGCGAGAACCGCGACATCGTGCTGAAATTTCCTTCGATCACGCTGGAGTTCAAGGGCAGGGATTACGTGCTGCATTTCGTGATTCCCAACTTCCTGTTCCACATGACCACGGCGTACAACATTCTGCGCCATAGCGGTGTCGAGCTTGGCAAGCAGGATTATCTGGCGAGGTAGGTCGCTGCAGGGAACCGGTGGACGCGATGCGATCGAAGCGCCGCAGCGGCGTGTCTTTGGTGAGGCTTTCGAAGACTGTTGAGCTTTCAATCGCCCACCATACCCTCATCCCGCGCTTTGATCCCCTCTCCCGCAAAGCGGGAGAGGGCTAGGGTGAGGGAAACGCTCGATAGCGATCAGTGTTTGCCAAGCGCGCCGCAACAAGATCCGACACCATCGAACGCTTCACTCATCCGGCCTTCGGCCACCTTCACCCGCGGAGGGGGAGAAGGGACTCATCCTGCGCATTGATCCCCTCTCCCGCAAAGCGGGAGAGGGGTAGGGTGAGGGAAATGCTCGATAGCGATCAGTGTTTGCCAAATGCGCCGCAACAAGATCCGACACCATCGAACGCTTCCCTCATCCGGCCTTCGGCCACCTTCTCCCGCGGAGCGGGAGAAGGGACTCATCCTGCGCATTGATCCCCTCTCCCGCAAAGCGGGAGAGGGCTAGGGTGAGGGAAATGCGCGATGGAGATCGGTGTTTGCCAAACGCGCCGCAACAAGATTCGACACCATCGAACGCTTCACTCATCCGGCCTTCGGAGAACTTAACCCCCTGAGCTTGGGAAAGGGATATTCGTTCGCAGTATAACACTCTGCACCCAAGAGGTAGAGAGATAGGGTGGGGGAGGTGGGCGGGGGGGGGCGGTGTGGGGGGGGGG
>JANMUE010000429.1:0-12623 GCA_031391205.1 Lysobacterales bacterium
GAAATCCACCATCGACAGTCCCTTCTGGAACTGCACCTGATTCATCGCCACGACCCACCTCCGTTCGAGTGTGGGCGTACCATGCGCGCTACCGGTCTCAGATCGGGCGACATTGCGGCTGAGGATGGGAACTAATCAGGAAAGGTATTGGGAAACCATATATCACTGATCGAGCCGCGCGGAAGCGTAACTCGCCGAATCAAGAAGCGCACGAAGAATAACCGCAGGAATCGGCTAAATGCCTTCAGGTACCTCGGACTCGATACGAGCAATCGCACTGTTCGGCCGGGAGGCGGCCCCTCTTCACAATGAAGAGGGGCGCTTGATCAAGCCTTAGGCGATATCGGTTTTACTCAAACCCGTTCAGGAACACGAGATTGGGGTCCGCCAGCATGCAACTGCTGCCGTAGAACAGGCGAATATCGTCAACAAAGAAACCGGTTCCAGCGACCGAACTGTCGCTCTTGAAGTGGAAGCGGAAATTGACGTTGCGATTGGCGAAATCGGCCATGTTCACCGATGAGCGAATCCATGCGGTGTTGAAGGCGCCATGCCATGCGACGCCCGATGGGAACACACCGTTCGCATTCATCACGGCGTTATAACCACCGCTGAGGAAACGTGCTGCGTTGGCCGGGACGGTGCCTTGCGCAGCCAGGATATCGCTCCACGTCGTGCCGCCATCCAGCGAATACTCCAGGCGCGTGCCGTCATAGTTGGGTTCGGTGGCGTAACGAATATAGAACTCAAGCACGGTTCCCGCGTTCGCGGGTACTGCTATGGCAGCCGTGGTCGTAAGGGTGGCGTCGCTGACGATATCCGGATCCGGCACGAACCAGGAACGCGTCGGGCTGTTGGCCTGCGTGGTCACCTGCGACCACGAACCGGTTACCGTCCACGGCGCCGTACCCGACTCGACGTCGTCACCGAAGGTCACAGAATCCGGGCCTGCAGGGGTGGCCGATCGCACGCTGGTGTTGCTGTCTTCAAGCCCTGCTGCACAGTTGCCCGAGCCGGTTCCGCTGGAGTCCTCGGCACGCACGATGTAGTGGTACTGGGTTGCCGGCGTGAGTGGCATGTCGACGATGCTGGTGCCGGAGACGCAGGTTTGAACGGCATTGGCCGGGGCTGGTGTGAATACGGCGGTGGTTGAGCGGTAGACGTTGTAACGCATCTGCCCGCCGCCGCCGCAGTTGGCTGCAGCGGCATTCCAGTTCACGTTGATCGCGCAGCTCACAGTGCCCGCGCTGGCAACCGAACCGGCGCCGGAGAAGGTGGGCGACAGCGAGCAAACGCCGGTAGCCGTGGCGCTGCTGCAGGCGCTTTGTACCGATTCGCAGGGCTGAACCGTATCCACCGAGACCACTTTGTAGCTATAGGTCGAGCCGCCCGACACCGTGGTGTCGTTGTAGGTCGACACATTGTCCACTTCGGCAATCTGCGCATAGTTGGTGCCCGGGCAGGTACCGGTGGAGCGCATGACCCGGTAACGCGTGATGCCGGACGCTGGGGTCCAGCTCACCGCGATACTGTTCGGGGCATTAGCCACGGCGTTGATCGCGGTTGGCGCTGAAGGTTGATTGCACTGACCGATACCGTCCAGCGTCTGCGCCGTTCCGCCGCCGACGGGATCGAGATGTGTCTTCGCCGCAGTAGTCACCGTACCACCACCTTCCCAGGCAATGGCAAGCCGACCGTAGTAGTCGGAGAGGTTCGCGCCGGTGGAACCGCAGGCGGACGGGCCGCCACTAAGTACGCCTACCAGCCGCTGGTTGGAATCGTAAAGCGGCGATCCTGAGGAGCCCGGCTCGGTCACGCCAGGGACGACCGAAGCCGGTGGCGGGGTAATGCCGGGCAGAATCGGCGGTGTCGTGTCCCAGAACGAATGCAGATGCGTAGTGCCGGAGGCGCCATTGTAGCCGTCTATCGTCATGTTGGTTTGGACAAAGGTGATGCGCTTTTCGTCCACTCCCGGATGGTGAATGGATGCACACAGGCCGGTGGTCGAAGCCGGATCTACCGGTGCCGCACAATTGTGCTGCATATCGCGCCGATCCCATCCGGCCCAGTAGTGATCGTAGGCCGGGTTGGCAGCTTGCACGAACTCAAGCAACGAGAAATCCGAGGTGCTTGGCAGACCACCAACACGCGCCAGGAAGGTCGCGCCGCTGGAGGTAGTGCTTGGCTTGGGAACGACCGTGCCGCTCGCAGGCGAACCGGGTGTGCGGCAGGTTGCCGACTCATAGTTCCAGTAGGCGACGATCGTGGCGGCGACGGTGTTGGAAGTGATGTTGCAGTGGCCGGCGGTGGCGAAAATCATGCGACGGTCATTGGCCGTATTGTTGACCAGCGAGCCAGTGCAGGTGTCTGTGCCGCCGAGCGTATAGGCACCGACGGAGCGCCGTGGTGCATTCCATGGATCCCCACTACCCAAACAGACGACGTCCATGTTGCACGCGCCTGACTTGCAGTGCTTAGCTGTGGCGCCGAACCCACGATAACCATGGCCGATTTTTACCAACTCAAGCTCAACCTCGGATTGTTTGCCGGCGGGAACCGTCAATTCCAGCTTGGCGTCGGATGACAACAGCACCGGTGTCCAAAGCTGATGGGTGATGGAATTGTCCTTGTCGGTAAAGGGACCAATTGTTTTGCGGCCGTCCGCTGAGGTGATCGCTAATACAGCGCCGCTGGGCAGCCGGAAGGGGTTGAATCCAAAATTAAGATGGGCCGCATCCGGAGTCGCGATATCGAATTTCCATACCGTGCTGCCATCGGCCTTGCTGCTCCAGGAACCGTGTTCAGTTGGATTGATCTTGACTCCGTGTCCAACTGCGAAACGATAGGGGGTTGCGCCCTTGACGTCGGTCACCGCGTCCTCATTGGCGACCTTCACCATGTCCAGCTCATCGAAACTGATCTTGGTTCGTTCTGCGTTGAACCCCGCCGCAGCGAGCAGACCACTCATCCCCATTGCCAGCGCGCAGCCGGCAAAACGTATTAATTTCATCACTTGCTCCAATTGCCCGGATGTAATTGTGTACACGAGCCCCCGCTCTTTGATTGAAGAGCACTCATGCGTGTCCCGAGTCTATCCCTCTTGGCAACCGCTTGCTTGAACGAACGGGACCAGATGTCAAGTTGATGAGTAAACGCGAGTGCGTGCAGAGCGCAGCAAAGAGTGCTGATGAGGCGTAGTTGCCAATGCCGCCCGATAGCGCGTTTATGTGATGTGCATCACACTTTTTCGGCTTCCGACTCTACGGCACATTGCAAATTGCAAGCGCTCGACCTTGAAAGCATTGACTCCATTGCGCGCCGTTGATGGAAGTACAACACAGCGGCCCTGAGCATCGCGATGCGGTCCCTTTCAGCGCCCACAAGCGAATTGGCGCAGTCGATGTTTCGCATACGTCAGAGCATTGGGCGGCACATGGCGGACTCCCGGATGATAGGCAATACTTGTCGGCTATGGGGTCTCGCTGCGTTCAGGTTAGAGACGGCGACACAGGGGTTTGTCTTTCATCGAATGTGTTCAAGGGGAGCTGAATGTTGAAGCAATCGCATTTTAAAATATCCGTCCTGGCCGGTAGATGCTTGATCACGGCGATTCTGGTTCTGGCCTCCAGCCTTGCGTGTGCGGCGGGTGCCTCGACCGACCCACTTGGGTTTTGGCAAGATGTCGACGAGACCGCCATCGCGCAGCGCAGCGAGCGCTGGGTGCAGCCGCAGCGGTCGCGTGCAGTGTCTCTCGACTATTCCGCTCTGACGGCTCATCTGGCGCGTGCGCCGCTGGAAAACAGCACGCGAACGGCGCAGAGTCCGATCACGCTGGCGCTGCCATTGCCCAATGGGGGCTTTGCCGAGTTCGCGATTGTCGAGTCACCGGTCATGGAGCCGGCGCTGGCGCAGAAGTATCCGAACATCCGCACCTATCTGGGCCAGGACCGCGCCGATGCCACCGCCAGTCTGCGCCTGGATCTGACGCCACAGGGTTTTCACGCACAGGTGTTATCAGCCAACGGTGATTACTATATCGATCCCTATCAGCTGGGCGACAATGAGCACTATCTGTCGTATCGGCGCGCCGACATGGGCGCGAACACCAAGGGTTATCGTTGCCAGGTCGAAGGGCATGATCATGACGAAGACTTCGGCCTGGATCTGCGCATCGTGCCGAACAATCCGGCTGGCGCCACGCTGCGCACCTATCGCATCGCGATCGCGGCGACGCCAGGGTTCACCAACCATTTCGGCGGCAGCGTTGCCGATGGTTTGTCCGGCCTGACGACGCTGGTCAACCGACTGAGCGGCGTTTATGAGCGTGAGTTTGCGCTGCGTCTGGTGATGGTGGCGAACAACGATTTGATTGTCTACACCACTGCCAACCCGGGGCCGCTGCCCGATCCGCCCAGCGACCCAAATACATTGCTTCAAAACACCATCGACAATGCCATTGGGACTGCCAACTACGACATTGGCCATGCTGTCGGCGGCAGCGGCGGCGGTGGTGCCGTTTTCCCGCTTGGCAATGTCTGCGGTACGCAGAAGGCGAAGGGCATCACCGGCCTGAATCCACCGCGCGGCGATATTTTCGACATCGACTTCGTTGCCCATGAGCTTGGTCATCAACTCGGCGGCAGCCATACCTGGAACGGTTGTGGCGGTGGCGGCCAGTGGACCCCAACTTCAGCCATGGAGCCCGGCAGTGGTAGCACCATCATGGCCTATGCCGGTATCTGCCCGGATAACCTGATGCCCAACAGCGACGCCTATTTTCATGCGCGCAGCTTCACGCAGATTTTCCAGGTCATCAACAATGGCGGCAGTGGCAATGGCAATACCGTCTGCGGCACCGTGACGCCGACTGGCAATACGCCGCCTGACCTGAGCGCCACGGCCAATATGACGATCCCGGAGCGAACACCATTCCAGTTGACCGCGATGGGTAACGATCCTGATGTCGGCGATTCATTGACCTATAATTGGGAGCAGGTCGATACAGGTGCCCAGGGTTCGCCCAGCACCACCGGCGACAATGGTACTGCGCCCTTGTTCAGGTCGTTCTATTCCACCGCTTCGCCCACGCGTATATTTCCGTCGATCCAGTACATCCTGGACAACGCCAACGTACCGCCGGCGACGATATCGCTGCCACCTGCCTCTGGCACGTTCCGTCCCGCCGAGATCCTGCCCAACCCACCCAGTGGCACGCGCGTGATGAACTTCCGCGTCACCGCCCGCGACAATCGCGCTGGCGGTGGCGGTCTTCGGCACTCACCGAATGTGCAGGTGACGGCGGTGGCCGCCGCTGGTCCCTTTGCCGTGGGTAATATTGCCGGTCCGTTGGTGGGCGGCAGCACGCAGGCCATCACCTGGACCGTGGCCAGCACCGACCTCGCGCCAATCAGCACGTCCGAAGTAAATATCCTGATCTCGCTGGACGGCGGCTATACCTTTACCACGCTGCTGGCGAATACGCCGAACGATGGCACTGAAACCGTGACGCTGCCCGGCACCGTTACGGCGCGAGCGCGCATCAAGGTCGCGGCGGCCAACGGCACCGGAATCGGCGCTGGCACCACGTATTTCGACATCACTGACTCGAACTTCGCGATCACCGGCGTTGGCACGCCCGTCACCATTACGGTGTCTACGGTGCCGACCGATTTGATCGCCGTTACCCAGGGCGGGCCGGCACCCGCAGCCGAAAACATTGCCACGATTGCTGGCGGTACGGCGCCTTACACCGCGATCGCTGATACCTACCCATTGAATCCGGAATTGGTGATCCAGAGTGTTTTGGTCACCGGCGTCACGGTGTCAGCGACCGCGCAGGCCACCTGTCAGCCGGCGGCACCGAATGCCACCAGCTTCCGCATCTATCCGGCGATTCTGAAGGTGACCGACGACGATGGCCGCACCGCATCGGCGGTGTTTCCGGTCAATGTATCGAACAACATGCTACCCACGCTTGGCGCTTACGGGTTCAGGACGGTAGTCCGGGGCGATGGCGGCACTGCGGCCCCGGCGACAGCACCGGGCGATCCGAACGGGAACTTTGTCGGCGTCAGCGTCACGCCCAGTTCATTGCTGGGCGGCGGCACAGTCAGCGTCGATCCCGTGACCGGTATCGTTTCGTTCACCACCACGAGCACCACCTCGCTGGGTACGTACTCCATTCGCGTATTTGCATCGGATACCTGTGGCGCCCAGGCCGGCGAGTCGTTGTCGCTGACGGTGACCAACACGCTTTTCGCCAACGGCTTTGAGTAAACGCGTGTCGTCCCGCTGATTGAGCGGCGGGCATCGGGTGCGCGCTGCGCATTCGATGCCCTTGACGATGATCCAGCCCTCAGTCGACCTTACGTCGGTACTCGCCATCGAATGACGTCTGCCAGGTGGCACCACCATCGTCGGATGTTTGCCAGTGCTGATGCACATGGCGATTGGCCTGCAGTGTCCAGCTGATGCGCTGTTTCTGCGGTTTGCCGTTGTTGAGGTTGGGTCGCTCGCCTTCGAGCACCATGGCGCCGTCCTTCAACCCGCCGGTCAGCGACAAAGTGCCGCCTTGATCGTCGCTCCAGAACTGATACCACTGCCCGGTAAGGGCATCATAGGCGTTGAAACTGCGGCCTTCGCCGCCACTGCTGTTGGTCCAGTGTTCTGCGAGGGTGCAGCCCTTGTTGACGGCAGTGATGCGGTTTTCGCCGAGCTTGTTGCCCTGGGCGCCAAACACCTCCCAGTCGCCGATCCAGAAATCGAACTCATGGAATCTGGCGTCCTTGCAGATGTCGCCCGGCGCCGGGGCGACGGTTGATGCGGCAGCAGCTGGCGGCGTAGCCTGCGCGGTGATCGATGCATCGGAGGCGGCCACTGGAAGAGCGCAGCTCATACCGATCACGGCCATCGCGATCGAACCGCTGGTCATGGCAATCATCTCCCGGTTTTCCGATGCCGCCGATCATGGTCCGATGGATCACACCAGACACCTGCCAGAGGTCAGCATCGATGACATGACCGCGATCGTGCGGCAAATTCGTGCCCGTTCTACAATGCCCGCCTTTGCGCGCCGCTTTGGCGCGCGCACTACCGGGAGCGACACCATGGCCGAACCAGTTCTCAACGTGCCTGCAGACGGCGCCAAGATCACCATTTCCAACGGCGTGCTGACTGTGCCGAACAATCCCATCATTCCTTTCATTGAAGGTGATGGCACGGGCGCCGACATCTGGCGTGCCTCGGTGCGCGTGTTCGATGCGGCCGTGGCCAAGGCCTACGGCGGCAAGCGCAAGATCCACTGGATGGAAATCTACGCTGGTGAAAAAGCCAACAACCAGTTCGGCACCTGGCTGCCGGAAACCACGGTGCAGGCCTGCCGCGATTACCTGATATCGATCAAGGGTCCGCTGACCACGCCGATCGGCGGCGGCATCCGTTCCTTGAACGTGGCACTGCGCCAGATGCTGGACCTCTACGTCTGCCTGCGCCCGGTGCGCTGGTTCAAGGGCGTGCCCTCGCCGGTCAAGCGCCCCGACCTGGTGGACATGACCATCTTCCGCGAGAACTGCGAAGACATCTATGCCGGCATCGAGTTCGAGGCGGGTTCCGAGGCCAACAAGAAGTTCCTCGATGCATTCAAGGCCGCGTTCCCGAAGGAATACGCCAAGATCCGTTTCCCCGAGACCTCCGGCATCGGCATCAAGGCGGTGTCCAAGGATGGTTCCGAGCGTCTGATCCGCGCGGCCATCGAGTTCGCTATCGCCAACAAGCAGAAGTCGGTGACCTTGGTGCACAAGGGCAACATCATGAAGTTCACCGAAGGCGCGTTCCGCAACTGGGGCTATGCCTTGGCCGAACGCGATTTCGCCGACCAGACCTATACCTGGGACCAGTGGGAGCGCACCAAGGCGGCGCAGGGCGAGGCCGCGGCCAATGCCGAACAGAAGGCCGCAGTCGCTGCCGGCAAGGTCATCATCAAGGATGCGATCGCCGACATCACATTGCAGCAGGTGCTGACGCGACCGGAAGACTTCGACGTGATCGCGACGCTGAATTTGAACGGCGATTACCTCTCCGACGCGCTTGCGGCACAGATCGGCGGCATCGGTATCGCGCCGGGTGGCAACATCAACTACGTCACCGGCCATGCCGTGTTCGAAGCCACGCACGGCACCGCGCCGAAGTACGCCAACCTCGACAAGGTCAACCCGGGTTCGGTGATTCTGTCCGGCGAGATGATGCTGCGCTACATGGGCTGGACCGAAGCGGCCGACTCGATCATCAACGCCATGGACGTAGCAATCGGCAACAAGACCGTCACCTATGATTTCGCGCGTTTGATGGAAGGCGCCAAGGAAGTGAAGTGCTCGGAATTCGCCGACGAGTTGATCAAGGCGTTCTGATCGCGCTTTGCAAATCGCATCGCGCTGCGCAACGTGGCGCGATGGCTGTACCAGGGAGTGTGCATGGCGGTAAAAACAAAAAGTCCTTCCAGCAACGACCGGTTGCTGGCGGAACGCTATGCGACGTTGGACGACATCGAGCAGAGCCTGATCGAAGCGCTCTGTCTCGGCAGCGGCGAAATCGCGCTCGCCAGTCTCACAGAATGTCTCAACAGCGTGGCGCCGCATCTCTCCTGGCAGGGTGCAAGTCGCCAGCGCGTTGCGGCGACGCTGGAAAAGCTTGCCGACTTCGCCGTGATCGGCGTCAATTCCGGCGTGGTCTGCCTGGGCGATGTTCTGTTGCGCGCGGCGGTATTTCGCGGCGTGCTGGCCAGCGGCCGCATTACCGCATGGAAGCGCGCGTTTCAGAAGCCGCGTGCGCGCCTGGTCGGCTACGAGAACGTCACCGAGAAACCGGCTGTCGAGCAACGGCTGCGCGTCGCGGCCCTGCTCTGCGGTCTGGATCCGGACCAGCATGGATTGATTCGCGTCCATACCGTCTACGCGGTGATCGAGAGCCCGATGGATGTGGTTCGATCGGCCGCGTTCGATCCGGCGGTACTTGCCGTCCTGCATCCCAAGACGCGCGCACTTTCGGTGGCTGGGCAACTGCTCAAGCAACTCTGGGCGCCGACGCCGGAATTGCCGTGGTGGATGGAACAAGCCAGATCGCTGCGTGGTGTCAGTGAGCGTAGCGATGCGCCGCTGCTCGATGCGCTGGTGCGCCACCAGATCCGGCGCGGCGACATCGAAGCGGTGGCTGCGATCATGGGTGCCTCCGAGGTCAATGGCCAGTTGATTGCCGGATATCGTGCGGCGCTACGTGGCGATGGTCATGCCAATGTTTTCCAGGCGCTGGAACAGGCACTCAAGGCGCTGCGCCGCGAGCATGGTCAACGCACCACGATCGGTGACTTTTTTCTCAAACTGTATCTCGCCTGCCTGAGCGCCGGCGATACACCCGAGGTACGCAAGCGCCGCGAACAGTTTCTCAAACTCGATGCGCATGAAGGCGCACCCAGCGATATCCCCACCCTCAGCTGGTGGCAGGCGTTCATGCAGGCGCGCATCACCGGGCGCGCGATGAAAATGCCGAAGCTGCCGGCAGAACTGCGTGCCGATGACTGCTGGTGGCTGGCGGTATTGCTGACCTGGTCCAAGGTGCCGATCAATGCCGAGCTACGCGCGGCGCTGGCGCTGAGTCTTGATCAGTCAATTACCGCCGGATGGCAGCTGCTGGCCGCGCAGTTGAATCAGATCGTCAAAATCGAACATCCGCAGATCCGGCCGGCCCTGCTCAATGTGCTGGACTGGTGTCGCTCCCAGGATGCCTGGGAAAGCGCATTGGAGGCGATCGCGGAATTGGCACGTGGTACCGCGGCGCAGAAATCTTCTGCCGCCGACAAATTTTCGCGTATCGAAGTGCGGGTGCGGCGATTCAATGATCTTGATGACATGCTTGACGTGATGCTTTACGAGCAGCGCCCGCAGGCCAAGGGGTTCAGCGCCGGCAGGCAGCTGGTGTCGGCGCGCACGCTGCTGGACGCGATTGAACGCACCGCAGCGGACAACGATGCCGACCGGCGCCTGCTGCAGGCGGTGCTGGCCGATGCTGGCAAGGAGGGCTACGTCGATGGCATGAAGCGTGCCGATTCTCGCACTTTGCAGGCGCTGATCGGGCATCCGCGCGTGGTCGATTTCGCCGATGTCCGCAAGGTATACACGGTCGAGGCCGGACAGGCGCAGTTGCTGGCACAGCGTCGCAGCGACCAGCAGGTCGATCTCAAATTCTCGCTGTCGATTCCGGAAGGCGGACGTGGCTTGATCGCCTTCGAGGGCGATCGTCTGATCGTTTATCAGTTCGACGCCACCACGCAGGCGTTGGCGCGCATTCTGCACGGCGGACTGGTGCTGCCGGCCGAAGCCGTCGCGCCACTGCTGGACCTGTTGCCGGATTTGTCGCAGCGCGTGCATATGGATACCGATCTGGCGTCCTTCGGTGTTCGCGAAATCGATGCCGACGTACAGACCTATGCGTTGCTGGAGCCGCTGGGCGATGGCCTGCGTCTGCGCCTGATGGTGCGGCCGCTGGGCTCCGGAACCTTGGCGCAGCCTCTGGGCGCGGGACCGGAAACGGTGATCGCGACCTTGAATGGTGAACCGGTGCGCGCTCAGCGCCGCCTGGCCGACGAGCGCGAGACGGCCAAACGTTTACGTGCGCATTGCCCCAGCCTTGAAGCCGCCGAGTTCTCCGACAAGATCGAGGTGCGCGATCCGGAAGCAGCGCTCACCCTGATTGAAGAATTACAGGCGGTGGGCGATCAGTTGATACTCGAATGGCCGGTCGGCAAAGCCATGCGCGTGGGTCGGCCCCGTGACGCGAACGCACTGACGATCAAGGTGAAGAGTCAGCGCGACTGGTTCTCCGCTGAGGGCGGCATCGCGCTGGACGATGGCAGCGTGGTGGCACTGAGCGAAATCATGAAGCAGCTGGCGTCGACGCAGGGGCGCTTTCTGCGACTGGACAGCGAACGCGTGATCGCGCTCGAAGGCGAGTTGCGCCGGCGTCTGGAAATGCTGCGCGGCTTTGCTGATGACAGCGGCAAGCTTACGGTTACCGCGATCGCCGCACCGATCTTCGCCGAGGCACTGGATGATCAGAGCGATATCGACACGAAGTTTCGCGACCAGCTCAAACGCATCGATCGCGCGCAGCATCTGGTCGCTGCGATTCCGGCAGATTTCCAGGCCGAGCTGCGCGATTATCAGATCGATGGCTATCGCTTCCTGATGCGGCTCGCCGGCTGGGGCGCAGGCGCCTGTCTGGCCGATGATATGGGCCTGGGCAAAACCGTACAGGCACTGGCGATGCTGTCGGCACGCGCTGGTGAAGGTCCCGCGCTGGTGCTGGCGCCGACCAGTGTCGTCGGCAATTGGCGGCGCGAAGCGATGCGTTTTGCGCCCGCGCTCAACATACGCGTCTATGGTGATGGCGATCGGGTGCAGGCGTTGAGCGATCTGGCGCCCGGCGATCTGATCGTGGTCAGCTACGGCCTGCTGGTGGCGCAGATCGATCAGTTCGAAAAAATCGCGTTCGCAACTCTGGTGCTGGACGAGGCCCAGGCGATCAAGAATTCAGCCACGCAACGTGCCCAGGCGGTACGCCGCTTGCAGGCCGATTTCCGTGTCGCCACCACCGGCACGCCGCTGGAAAATCATCTCGGTGAATTGTGGAGTCTGTTCCGCGTGTTGAATCCGGGCCTGCTCGGCAGCGAAGAGCAATTCCGCAAACGTTTTGTCAATGCCATGGAGCGCGACCCGCGTGCACCCGAACGCGAGCATCTGCGCCGGCTGCTGGCCCCGTTCCTGCTGCGCCGTACCAAGGCCGAAGTGTTGACGGAGCTGCCGCCGCGCACCGAAATCCTGCTGACCGTCGAGCCAAGCGTGGCCGAGGCGCAGTTGCTAGCGGCAGTGAAGCGGCAATCGCTGGAACGCTTGAACAACACCAGCCTGCCGCCCGAGCAGCGCCGCGTGCAGGTGCTGGCCGAGATCATGCGGCTGCGCCGCGCCGCCTGCCATCCCGATCTGGTTGCGCCCGAACTGAAGATCACCAGTGCAAAGCTTGAACAACTGGTCGAGCTGGTGCAGGAACTCACCGACAACCGCCATCGTGCCCTGGTGTTTTCGCAGTTCGTCGATTACCTGACGCTGGTACGCGAACGCCTGGACAAGGAAGGCATCGACTATCAATACCTCGATGGCAGCACCTCGCAAAAAAACCGCGATGCCGCCGTCGCCGCATTCCAGCGTGGCGAGGGCAAGGTGTTTCTATTGAGTCTCAAAGCCGGCGGCGTCGGTATCAATCTCACAGCTGCCGACTACGTCATCCACCTCGATCCCTGGTGGAACCCCGCCGTAGAACAGCAGGCATCCGATCGCGCCCACCGCATCGGCCAGACGCGCCCGGTCACCATCTACAAACTGGTGCTCAAAGGCAGCATCGAAGAACAGGTCATCGCCCTGCATGCCAGCAAACGCGAACTCATCGATCAGGTCATCGAAGGCCAGACCAGTGCGGCAAAGATGAGTGTGGATGAATTGCTGGCGTTGCTCGCGGATTCGTAGCCTTTGTGGGAGCGGCGTCCCGCCGCGAAGCTCTTGCACTGCTGTGCATCAGAG
>JANMUE010000437.1:0-2318 GCA_031391205.1 Lysobacterales bacterium
TGATTTGCCGACTCGGCACGTCGAGAGCGCGAACGTCCGTTTAGGGGAGTGCTGGACGAATGGGGCAATCGGCCCATATACGACATTGGAGTTGCGGGTTCATATTTCTCAATACCGGACGTTAAGGTTACCGTTGTCTCAGCTCAAAGTAGCCATTGCGCGTCAGAAAAATCCAAACCGAAGACGAAGGATGTGCCAGTCACAATCATCGGCAGAGACAATCACTAGCCTCGGTTCGTAATTCTAGTCCGTCTTCATATCGAGATTGGATCTGCTAGATGCAGCATCTCCGAATAGTGATAATCAGCCTTGTTTTGCCAGATTTTTCTGACAGTCCAGGCACACGCCCTTGATCTCGATACTGTGCTGAGTTGCGACATAGCCAGCGGCCTTGGCTTTTTGCGTCAAGAGTTTTTCAAGGGATGGATCGTCCAGCTCAGTGACGCGATTGCATTCACGGCACACCAGGAACTGACCAGCATGTTCGGTATGGGGCAATTCGCAGGCCACGAAGGCGTTCAGAGTGTCGATGCGATGAATCAGACCCGCTTCCAGCAAAAACTCTAAGGCGCGATATACCGTGGGCGGCGCTAACGCGCCATCACTCGTCTTTAAGGAGCCCAGTATGTCGTAAGCGCCGATTGGCGCATGACGTTGCCACACCAGCTCCAATACTCGCCTGCGGATGGGGGTTAGTTGTAATTCACGTTCGGTGCACAACTTGTCGGCTGTCGCCAAGGCGCGTTCAATGCAACGACTGTGATCGTGCTTGCCGCGCGACTCGGCAAAACGCAGCGACGCAGGTTTGGCGGGACTGAACTTCAAGTACTGGCTCTGTTATTTAATAACCTGACTTACGGTAGCTAATTCTGGCGACAACGGCAAGCAAGTTTCAGTCAGATTCGTTACCAGCTCACGCGCGCCAAGCAGGAAACAAACTGATCGTGATGGCCGCGAGCAACATCGCACTGAGACAGCTCCAAGCGGCTACATCGGGCAGCCCAATCTGGAGCTCAGCCCATTGCGATCACGCAGCGGCGGGCTGGCCGTGTTAAGCAGCACCAAGTACAAAAACACACCGAAAGTAATCCCCATCAGCGCCAACAAACTTGCTTCGCTGATCAGCAATGCAAACACGTGGCGTGGTCGCGCGTCCACCGAACGCAGAATAGCCATTTCGCGACGACACTCGTTCAAGCTGGCCATCACAGTGGTCACCATGCCAATCAATCCAACCAGCGCTACCAGCGCGCTGGCGATCATCAGAACTTGCTCGACCACCGTAACGAGTGAATAACTGTTAGCGAACGTGGTCAGTAACGATACCGAGCGACGGATTTACGTGAAGATAAGCATGCAGTGGATGGTGGTTATCACTCCAGCTCATCCAGTGTCACCACGATACGATGTGGTGAGAGTGGTTTGACTTCTGGCGAGCGATGTACTGCGCCACGCCCGGCATTGCCGGGCCACAGTTCGCCTTTGAATAAACCGATGTCAAAAGTTTGCATGCGATAAATCTGTGCGCCGGCTCGCAACAGGCCGGAACACTCGTCCGGGACTCCCTGCGAGCCGAAACCGAGAAAGCGCCGATCCACATCGGCATGTTCCAGCCATTCCGTGCCCGGGCCTTGCCAAGTGCAGATCAAGCGCAGGCCGATTCTGTCGACATGAAAGCGCGGGCACGATTGTTGATGCGAGAGGCACAGGCGCATGCCCACGGAGTGTGAATCACTCAGCGTGGCGAACAGCTCGATCAGTGAACGCAATTCGTCTTCCAGATGCGTGCGACCATTAACCGAAAAATCTTGCAGCACCGTGGCGAACTCAGGTTGCTCAACCGATATTCGCTGCGCGCGTTCATATGTGTGTCGTGGGCACTGGTCCGCCAGGTAGTGCTTGAGTGCAAGCGGAGTCGGTCGCCGCAAGATGCTCAGCGATACGGCGTTGTCGAAAATGCTTTCCAGCTCCGGCAACTGACCCGTGGTTCTGCCACAGCGCGGGTAGATAGGGCGTAATGGTGTGGCGGTTACTGCGTCCGGTTTTGCGTTAAATGAAAACAGACTGCCTTTGCCTGAACTTTCCGGCAGTAAATCCGCGTGCGTCATTGTTGTCGGCCTTGCATGTTGGCGTCGTTATCAATATTGTTACAGTATAACAGTACCGTCAGGATCGCAATTCAACATGTCAGGCGTCAATAACCTCCCTGTCACCAAACTCCCCGTCACGGTGTTGTCCGGCTTTCTCGGCGCGGGCAAGACCACGCTGCTCAATCACATCCTGCGCAATCGTGAAGGCAAGCGAGTGGCAGTCATCGT
>JANMUE010000440.1:0-7041 GCA_031391205.1 Lysobacterales bacterium
CCTGGCCGGGTCATTGTCGAGCTTCTCCCACGCTTTTCTGATCCACAGGTGGTAGCCGAGCAGGCCCAGACCTGAGGCGGCGAACAGGATGCCGTAGGTCGCCGGATCGTCCGGGTTCAAATTGAGTCCATCGATCAGGCCGAATGCGGCGCCGACCAGCACCAGCACCAGCCCCCATTTGAGCGCCGAATGACGGCGATTGATTTCGTCGCTCTGAAACATGGCCTTGACCAGGTCTTCGGAGGCATGCGTTTCCGAGAGCCGACGGCGCAGTCGGGAATCAGTCACCAGCTTGACGATCCAGACGATACAGACGAACAGCGTGATCGGGATAAAAACGGTAAAGTCCATGTCTCGCTCCTTGATTGCAATGGCTACAGGCTTGTCATGCCCTGGATGGTTCGGTGGCGGTCAATCCGTCACTTGCCGATAGAGACGCAGGCATCGCGGAATCGGTTGCATGGGATTTTCTGTCACGGTTTCAGCCTCCAAAAATAAAGATGCAACCCATCCGGTAGTGGGTGTATCTAATGCGCCCATGAGTGACGACATGGACCTGGTCGCCGCGGTTCAGCGCAACGAACGCGGCGCCTTCGAGCGACTGGTCAAGGCCCATCAGGGCCTGGCCTGGCATGTCGTCTATCGATTGGTGCAGCATCCCGAGGACGCGCGCGAGCTTTGCCAGGAGACATTTCTGCGTGTGCATCAGCGTCTGCAGCAATACCGTGGCGACAGCCCGCTTTCGGGTTGGATTGCGCAGATCGCCTACCATATCGGTGTGCGCCATCTGCAGCGCAAGCGCATTCCACTGGAATCGGAGCTGGATGAAGAGGGCGAGGAAGGTCGGTTTGCCCGAGTCGCCGATGGTTCCGATATGGAAGGGGAACACGCCGAGCGCCAGATCATGGGTCTGCTGAATCGCGGCATGGAGCGATTGCCGCCTATGCAACGGATGCTGCTGACGCTCTATCATCTGGAGGAAATGAGCATCGCCGATATTTCGGCGATGACCTGTCAACCCGAAGGCACCATCAAGAACAGTCTGTTCCGGGCGCGTCACCGATTGCGCCAGTTACTGGAACCCAAGTTGGAGATTGCGGTATGAATCCGTTTCCGCTGAATGAAGAGATGCGAAAGCAGGCGTTGGCCGAGGCGGCTGAGCGGTCCGGCGCGCCCGCTGGAGTCGACCACGAGATCGAAGCCTATCGTCTGGTGATGCGCGCAGCCGCAAAGCCCCTGGCGCAGCAGCTGCCGGCAGATTTCTCGGCGCAGATGTCGGCGATGGTGACTACCGAAGAAGTGCCGAGCATGCTGGATCGTCTGGCGCCCAGCGTTGGCCTCGCCATTCTGGTGATCGTTGGTGTCGCAACCTCGGGCGAGTACCTCGCCACCGCAGTGCGCCAGGTTGCCGATTTGGGTTCCGGATTGGGTGGTGGACGACTCCCCTGGCCCATGCTGTGCGGGGCTGTGCTGTCATTGGCCGCGGTAGGCATGTCGGATCGTTTGTTGCGCAGGGAATAAACGGAATGTGGGAGCGGCGTCAGCCGCTCCTACATTTTTTCCTCAACGTTTCAGCTGCCCCAACCGCAGCTCTGCCCTTTGTTCTTCTCCTGTAGCCAGCCCATCAGCGGCGCGAAGTAGTCGATGATTGCGCTGGCATCCATCTGTTCGGTGCCGGTGAGTTCTTTCAGCGTGGGTTGCCAGGGCTGTGATGCGCCTTTCTGCAGCATGGCCCAGAAGCGTTTGCCGGCTTCGGGATTGCCGTAGATCGAGCACTCATGCAGCGGTCCCTTGTGGCCGCCAGCGTCGCAGAGCGATTTCTGGAACTGGAACTGCAGGATGTGCGCGAGGAAATAACGTGTATAGGGGGTGTTGCCCGGCACGTGGTACTTCGCGCCCGGATCGAAATCCTGCTCGGTACGCGCTACTGCCGGTGCAACGCCCTGGTATTTGGCACGCAGGTCCCACCAGGCCTGGTTGTAGTTTTCCGGCGTGATGCGACCGGAGAACACCCCCCAGCGCCACTGGTCGATCAACTTGCCGAAGGGCAGGAAGGCAACCTTGTCGAGCGCCAGCTTCATCTGCTCGTTGATGACGGCTTCCTTACTGACATTGGGCACGCCCACGAGGCCGACGCTATTGAGGTACTTGGGTGTCAACGACAGCACTACGGTGTCGCCGATGGCCTCGTGGAAACCGTCGTGCGCGCCGGTCTGGAACAGCGGCGGCAGATGGTTGTAAGCGAGGTAATAGTAGACATGGCCAAGCTCATGATAAATCGTGGTCAGCTCGTCTTCGGTCGGTGCGATGCACTGCTTGATGCGTACATCACCGGCGAAATTCATGTCCCAGGCGCTGGCGTGGCAGACCACATCGCGGTCACGCGGCTTGATGAACTGGGTATTGGTCCAGAACGATTCGGGCAGCTTGGGCATGCCGAGCGAAGCATAGAAATCTTCAGCCAGCCGCGTCATCGTCTTGGCATGCGCGAGATCGGCCTGACGTCCGATATCGACCACTTGTTCAGGGCTGAGCTTGCTGGCGGCGGCCGTTAGCTTGGCGTATTCGGCATCGCGCTGCGCCTTGAGCGCGCTGTTCACATCGAGGCTGGACACGCCCGGATAGGGTTCCAGGATGTCATAGATATTGCCCCACTGCTGCGCCCACATATTGCCGGTCAGGTGTGCCGGAATCATCTTGCCAACGGCGCCTTTCTCACCGTATTTGTCCACCAGCTCATTGCGCACATAGCAGTGCAGCTGCTCGTACAGTGGCTTGACCTGATCCCAGAGCCGATCGGCCTCGACTTCAAAGTCGGCGGGCGACATGTCGTAACCGGAGCGCCACATTTCGCCGACATCGGCAAAACCGAGCTCCTTGCCACCTTCGTTGATCAGTCCGGCAAATTCCTGATAGTCGCTGCGCATCGGCCGCGCGACATTGTGCCAGCCCTGCCAGGCATCCAACTGCGCGTCGTAATCCTTGTGCTCGGCCAGAATTTCCGAGAGCTTGACCAGATCGCGGCATTGGTCACCCGTTTCGCCATCGCGGCAATACTTGCCGGCGCCATAGGCACCTTCGAGTTTGGTCGCCAGGGCCGTCAGTCGCGACAGCTTTACAGGATCCTTGGGCGCCGGCATCGAAGTCGACAGCTTCAGCATCTTCAATGCGCGTCCGGTATCGGCCGACAGCGTCAGATCGTCGAACTCGGTGGCTTTTTCGACATTGCGCTTCAATTCACCCAGCGCGCGCTCGTTGGTCTTGGCGGCGATCAGCTGCGAGTCGCCGTTGATGTAAGTTACCGACAGCCAGGCAGCAGCCGTCTGCTCGGGATATTCGGCCTTGGTCTTTTCGTTGATGGCTGCAACGAACCGGTCGGCGTCCGCCGAAGTGACGGCAGCCTTTGCCGGGACCTGCGCATCCGGCGCACGCTTGGGCTGGGTTTGGCAGGCAGACAGCACCACGGCGATGGCCGAGGCAAGAACGACACGTTGCAGAGACATCATGATCCCCCTGATTGGAACTGAAGCGAATGGAAGTAGCGGAAGGCTGCGGCTGGCGATGATCCCCAAAGCCAGAGTCCGCGTCGCCGAATCGCAAAGGCTAGTCGGCGGACGTCGGGCTGGCAAGGGATTACGGCGGCGAGTATCGAATTAGACGCACGTCGGCTGGGGTTCGCGGCGCTTCTCCGGCCCGGCGTCACCACCGGGCGTTCGGCTCGCTTGACGATGCCCGACGGCATCGTCAAGCGACTCACCTCAAACCCAGTCTACGATTCACGTTTCTCCGTCGGGCAGCAATCCGCGCTCAGTCAGAAATGCCCTTGCGTCCTCGGCATCGTGATCGAACCAGGCCCTGGCCGAGCCCAGCCGAAAGGTATAGCCCCAGGCATCCATATCGGCACAGGCGCGTTCAAGACCAAAGCCAGCAATGCGTTCGGACAGCAACAGTTGCAGATAGCAGGTGGCATCCTCTTCCTGCTGGCAGTCGCTGGCATCGGTATGTACGTGATGCCGACGCGACGCCGGCATCACGATCAGATGGCAGGCTTCGTGCAACAGCGAATGCAATGGCGTGTCGGCGCGCACGTAGACATGCGTGCCGATGATGCCCGCTTCGGGCGCGCCCCAGAAGCATCCAGGCAGCGGCTCGTTTTCGCCCACTTCAAAAAGTTCGAGTCCGTAGCCGGTGATCAGATTACGCAGCGGCATGGGATTGACGGCGGCATAGCGCAGCACCTGCGCCGCGTCCTTCATTGGCTTAGCGTGCGTTGACCACGCGCGCCGTTTGCTGACCGGCCTGAATCCGCTCGGCGAGCCAGGGCAGCGCAGGCAGGCCGCCCGCAGCAGCGTTTAAATACGTGTCGCGCACGAACGCATAGCTGCACAGCTCTTTGAGCAGCAGCCCGACTCGGCGCGTATCGGAGATCGACTGTTGGCCGACCTCACGGAAACCGTACGTACCGTGAAACAGTACGGATGCATCGTCGCGCGGTTCCAGGAAGATTTCGCAGGCGAGGTAGGGCGAACGCAGTTCCGAATAGGTCTGCACATCGGCGTAGAAGATGCGTCCCAGTCCGTGACGACGATAAGCCGATGCGATCACGATGCGGTCAATGTAAACAAAATTCTCGTAGCGCGACTGGAACCAAAGGTAATTGGGACTGTCGTAATCGACCTCGGCACCCAGCGCGATCAGAAATCCCGCGAGATGACCATCGATCTCGGCAACGCGGAAGTAACCAGCGCTGTCGAAGAAACGGCGTAATTTCAGCGCATCCATAGGCAGAATGCTGGCACCGGCGCTGTTGTTGAGTGCGAGAACCTGGTCGAGCTCGTGCTCGCGCACGTCACGGATGATCAAAGCCATGGAGCGGTTCCAGGTCTGCTTTCAGTCTGTCCATTATGGCAGCTGTGCATGACAGCGAAAGGACTTGACAGGAGCCGCAATATGCGCGTTTTGGCGGCAGCGACCATGCCTTTGGTTTGGTATCAAGGCACTCGACACCAGCCTATGATGTCGCTATGCGGCTTTCTCGATTTGAACAGATTGACTGGTTGCGCTACGCGGGCTTTTTTACGTTCGCCTGCGTCGGCATGCCCTTGGTCATGGAAAGTTGGAATCTGTTGAATCTCGACATCCTGCTCGCGTGGTTTCGCCGCAGTGCGATGCCCGAATCGATCGCCCGTGAAGACGTCAGTGCGCTGATGGGATGGTGGGCGTCTTACTGCGTTTTCGGTTTCTCGTTCCGGTATGCCACCGCCGATCTGGGCGTGATGAAGTCGGCGTGGAAACGATTGCCGCTGTTGATTTCGATGACTACCGCAGCGGTTGCGATCAGTTGGTTCAGCCAGAGCGGTTTGTCCGGTATCCTGCTGATGGTGATTGCCGGTGTGCTGCCCTGGATGCTTCCTATTGGTGTGGCGGCGTTCTGGATGATTGCGCAGAATTTCAGCCTGCTGCCGATATTCCTGGGTCTGGAGGATGGCAACGGTGAACCGCTCTATCTTTGGTTCGACGCCATTCTGCAGAGCTTTCTCTATGTTGGCTTCTCCAGTTTCACGTTTGCCACGTCCTTTGTGACCAAGGGGCAGGCGCAGGCGCGCGAGGAGCAGCGCCGCCTCAATGCCGAACTGCGTGCAACGCGCGCGCTGCTGGCTGAATCCAGTCGCGTTGCCGAGCGCGTACGTATCGCACGTGAATTGCACGATCTGGTGGGGCATCATTTGACCGCTTTGACCTTGAATCTCGAAGTTGCGAGCCATCTGGTCGGCGGCGTCGCCCATGAGAAGGTGCGTCAGGCGCAGTCGGTGGCGAAGCTTCTGCTTTCCGATGTGCGCGAGGTGGTCAGTCAGATGCGTGACGATTCGGATATCGACCTAGGCACTGCGTTGCACACGCTGGTCGAAGGTGTGCCCGCGCCGACGGTACATCTGGACGTGCCCGAGCAGTTCCAGATCGATGATGCGCGGCGCGCACATATTCTGCTGCGTTGCGCCCAGGAAACCCTGACCAACACCATCCGCCACGCGCGCGCCGACAATCTGTGGTGGCGTTTCGCGGTCGATGAGCAGAGTCGGGAGCTGGTGTTCGAATCGCGCAACGACGGCGTTGGCGTGGAAGGATTCAAGGCCGGCAATGGTCTGAACGGCATGCAGGAGCGCCTCCGCGAGGTTGGTGGCGATATGCAGGTCAATACCGCACCGGGGCGCGGTTTCTCGCTCCGGGTATGGATTCCGATGGAGGTGAAGTGATGATTTCAGTATGTCTGGTGGATGATCAGACCCTGGTGCGCCAGGGCATACGCAGCCTGCTGGAACTCTCCGATTCGATTCGCGTGGTGGCGGAAGCCTCCGACGGCGCCCAGGCCATCGAACTGATTCCCAGGGTGCGACCGAATGTCGTGCTGCTGGACATGCGCATGCCCAATCTTTCTGGGTTGGACGTGCTCAAACAGTTGACTGCCCGCGGCGAACTGCCGCCGACCATCATCCTGACCACATTCGACGACGAGCAACTGGTGCTGGCGGGCCTCAAGGCCGGAGCCAAGGGCTATCTGCTCAAGGATGTATCGCTGGATCAGTTGGTCGACGCGGTGAAAACCGTGGCTGGGGGGGGCTCTTTGGTGAAGCCGGCCGTCACCCAGAGGCTGCTGGCTGGCCTTGAGCACATGCACAATCAATTCGCCAGCCTGGATCAACCCGACCCCTTGACCGACCGCGAAACCGAGATCCTGCGCCTTATGGCAGGCGGTTACAGCAACAAGGAAATCGCCAACTCGCTGGGAGTGGCCGAGGGTACGGTGAAGAACCATGTCTCCAACATCCTGTCCAAACTGGGTGTTCGCGACCGGACACGCGCCGTGCTGAAGGCTTTTGAGATCGGAATTGTCTGAGCAACGCCGCGAAAGCCTGTCCCGTGGGAGCGGCGGGCGGGCGCGGAGCTCTTGGGTTTGCTCTCAGGGGTTAGTGCCAGAGCGTGGCGGGGGGGCGCCGCCCCCACGGGGGGGTGGAACCCCAACACCGAGTGGGGGGCAAATCA
>JANMUE010000596.1:0-2566 GCA_031391205.1 Lysobacterales bacterium
GGCAGAGGGCAGACACATAGGTCTGCCCCTACGCTACGGTCGTGTTGCTGTGGGATACGGAATCCCCAAGTCTTTGAGCCGATCCAAATACTGCTGCCACTTCTGGTCGTAGGTCTGTCCAAGTTCCTGCAGATACGCCCAGGTGTACAGGCCCGAGTCGTGGCCATCATCAAACAGCAGACGTAGTGCATATTGGCCGGTGGGTTCTGCACCCTTGATCAATACAGTGTGTTTGCCCAGTTGCAGTGTTTCCTGACCGGGGCCATGGCCACGCACTTCGGCGGACGGCGAATATACGCGCAGATATTCAAACGGCAATTCATAGCTACTGCCATCATCGAAGCTGATGGCCAGCAATTTTGAATGGGTGCGGAGTTTAATGGCGGTGGGATGCGGCATTGGCAAAGTTCTGGTCAGGCTGGTTGGCCGATGTTCGAGTATGCCTGAGGTCATGCTTAAGCCGGATTCAGATTGGCTACAGGTTCTATTAAGACGGGGCTGGAACCCTAGGCGCTACGATCACTGGTCGGGAAGGTAGTCATCATGAAAAAGAAACGCGCCCAGCAAAGCGCATGGCGGCGCCACATTGATCGCGACATTGCGCATGCGTCGCTGGCTCATCGGAACGCCAGGGCCGCCGGGCATCGCTTGGCGTTGACGCCACAACTAACGCCGCACATAGCGACCGCAGCGGTGGCTGCCGACACGAGCTGCCCGCCGATCAGCAACAACCCACTGCCTTAATTAAATTTTAGTTTGGATTCAGACTGATTTCAGAAATACATCGCAAGCTTTGCGCCATTCCGCCAAGCCCGGCCCACGCTCGGCCTAGTGCGGAAACGACGGGTTGCTTGCGGCCCAGTCCATACCTACAACCAAAAGATCAGGGGACCAACATGAATCAATTCGTTCGCTTGACCAGCACTGCCGCTCACTGGTGGCTCGTCGCATCGCTATTGCCAATTAGTTTCACGCTGCAGGCCGAAGAGGTGGGCGATATCGCTCTTGAAGAAGTGATCGTTACCGCGAAAGTCGATACGTACAAGGCAAGCGAGACGTCCATCGGCAGCAAGATGCCGTTGGACGTCATGGATGTGCCGGCCACCATCCAGGTGCTTAACGATGCGTTCATCAGCGACAAACTGGCGTCATCGCTCGATGACTTGTATCCCTACGTGGTGGGCATGACCCGCGAAAGCCCGGCGGCCGCAGGCTTCACGCTGCGCGGCTACACTAACGGCGCCACCAACACCATGATCAACAACCTGACCACCGACGGCCTGCCCGGCGGTGCGTCGCGCTTCGGCTCACCCACCACCGCGAATGTGGATCGTGTGGAAGTGCTGAAAGGCCCGGGCTCGGTGCTGTACGGTTCAATGAACCCCGGCGGCTTGATCAACATCGTCACCAAGAGCCCGCTGGCCACAACCAAGCATAGCGTGTTCGTTTCCGGCGCCACCTACGCCGGCAGTCAGGGCGACAATGGCACGGGCTTTAACGGCAGCATCGATAGCACCGGTCCCATCGACGACGACGGTCGCTGGCTGTATCGCTTTATCGCCGCGTATGAAGATGCGCCCACGTGGCGGCAGTTCGACTGGACCAAGAACTACTACTTCTTCCCTTCGCTCACGCATCGCTTCAGCGAGGACACCGAGTTGACGTTCAAGGTAGAGGTACATCGCGAGAGCCGCTTCGCTATCGCCGATCAAGCGTTGGTGGCGCCGGGCAATCTGGTGGCGAATGTGCCTAAGGATCATTCCATCGTGTATCAAGATCCGCAGAACAAGGCCTACGATCACGGCGAAGTCTACAACCTGTCGTTCAGTCATCGCTTCGAGAATGGTTGGACCACCAAGTTCAACTATCGCAATGTGCAGCACGTGGATGGCCGTCGGCTGCTTGAGAACCGCAGTGTCAACACCACCACGCCGCTTGAAAACAGCACTATCCAGCAGCGCCTGCGCGACACCTGGAATCGCCGGCGTTACGCTTACTACGACTGGAACATCTACCGCGAAATCGGCCCCGACAGTTTCAAAAACACGGTGTTGTTCGGTGTCAGCGCCGGCTACGAAACGCACAACTTTACACGCTGGATATTTCAAAACGTCATCGGTCCGCAGATCAGCGTCTACAATCCGGTGCACGGCTTGACCACTTACCCAACCGTCAATTCCACCACTGGCGCCGGTCCCACCCAGATCGGCATCTCCCGGGTCTACAACTACGGCGTTTATTTCTCGGACCAAATCAAGTTTGGCGAGCATTGGATTGTCGCGCTCGGCCTGCGTAGCGAAAAGTATCGGGCCAAGTATTCCGACCTCGCGGTGTTGCTGTCCACCGGCGCGCAGATCAATCCCGGCCAATCGAATAATCCGCAGTCGACGGTGCCATCCATCGGTCTGGTGTTCGAGCCCACCAATGCGTTATCGCTGTACGCCAGTTATGCCGAATCGTTCAAGCCGACACCGCCCAATTCAGTGGCGCAGGGTGCGCCGCCGCCGCCGCCAGAGACGGCCAACCAGAAAGAAATCGGCGCTAAAGTCGAACTCATGGATGGTGG
>JANMUE010000472.1:0-2137 GCA_031391205.1 Lysobacterales bacterium
CAAGCCGGGTGCCCAGGTGGTGAAACAGCAGCCATGAGCAGGCGAATATCAGCCACATGGGCACAAACAGAAACCACAGCGACAAATCAAACTGTAGATGGGGAATGTATTGCAGCACCATGGCAGGCAGCGCCACATGCAGCACCCACCAATTGAGATTCTTGGCCAGGCCTTCGGGTGGGCGACCCAGGTGCGCGACCAGCACACCTAGTCCCAGGCAGACAATGAGTAACAGGAAGGACGCCACGCAGCCGCTCGTTGGTAGTAAGTTAGAGCTGCGATGTTACTTGATGTGGTGATGTTGGGTTTGACCGAACGCAGCTTGATCAGTGGGCACAATAGTCACACGGCCATAGTTTTGCCGTTCAACATCGGCTTAGTCTTGGGAGCGCTTTTTCCTGCTGAAGTCATTCGGGTTGTCGAGTTCGATCCAATGCGGACGGTCGCTTAACGTGCCAGTGGCTCATTTTGGCTTTCCGTTTTTTGAGTATCTCGCCGCTGAAACTGCGCGATTAGCAGCGCGCCGATCGCCGTGGCGGCGAAACCGCTGAGACCTGGCGCGGTCCAAGGAAATTGCGGTGCGTCGAGCGTGATCATCGTCAATAGCACCACAGCGTTGCCCGTGCCGTGCATGATGCCCGCCGCCCACACGGAGCGCCCACGGTCGCGCACCAGCGTCATCAGAGCCGCCAAGAGCGTTGTGTAAATCGGAAAAATAAACAGGCCGAGCACGCGCTGGTCGGGATAGTTCAAGCCGAACAGATAGATCATCGGCCAGTGCCAAACGCCCCAGATGAGGCCAGTAGCGAGCGAGAAACGCCAAAACCCAAAGCGTCGCCATAAGTGATAGAGATAGCCGCGCCAGCCCAACTCTTCTGACAGCGTGAAGAGGATCGCGAACGCGATAATGGTAAGCCCCATCACGCCGGCTGCTTGCAACAAATAGACTGTGGCGTCCGAATAGTGCTGGTGCCGCTCAGCCGCGAGTTGCCGCGCCATGTCTTCAATGCCTACTAAACGATGCGGCGAGAACAGCGCCGTGACGAGCACAGTGAGAGCGGTCAGCCCAAACGGTATCAGCAGCGCCCAAAGCCACCACCAATTGGGGCGAAGACACAGGCCAAGTGCCTTGAGCCGCTGACCCTTTTCAAAAGCGATGCTGCACACAAGCGCCGCAAATCCCGGACCGAACGCATTGATAAAGAGCGACAAGGGAGCGCCGCTGATATCGCTGTGGCCCTGCGTCGAAGCGAGAATGAGCGCGGTCCAGCTCACCACAAAGGTGAGTACAAGGAAGATGATTGCTTTCTTTGTGACGGTCATGGGGTATAGGAAGAATAAACGCTCTTTCCAGCAGAAACCAATCTGCCGAGCAGCTAGCGAGTAGCGACCCATGAGCTAACCGCCGCTGCATCAGGGCGGATCTTGCGCGTTGAGACCCGGTTGTTCAGTATTTTTGATGCCCCCGCCTCTGCGCTGATGCCGGCATTGTAAATGCTACTTGAATGGTGGCTTGATGCAGTTCGATGCACCGTTGATACCGAGATTTTTCGGTCAGATGGGTCGCGTTCCAATGAGTTGTACACCGGGTAGTTTTGCGGCCTTCTGGTCAAAGGTTAGCAACGGTGCGTGCCCGACCGTGCTGCACAAGCCTGCATGCATACAGTCCGCGAACTCTGCCGGTCCTTCACGATATAAATGCAATGCCCATTCGATAGCCGCTTCCGCTTGGAACTCAAGCTCCTGAGTCTCCAGCAAGGCGTTAAAGGCCTGCAGTCCTGGTGCCTTGTTGAACCGATAGCGCGATCGTAGAACCCATTCGAGCTCCAGCATCACGGTGCTGGGTACAAATAGCGCGCTGCGATCCGCCCGGATCGAGCCAAACAATTTTTGCACGCGAGCGTTCTGAGCGGCGTCATCATCCACCAACCACCGCACCAACACGTTGCTATCGAGACTCGGCATCAGTCACGGCCAATGTTCATTTCATCAATGACCACTTTTCGTTTGCCGCGCGACTTAAGCATGCCTTTGAGGCTCGCGATTGAGCGCTTCTTGGCTCGCATGACCGTGGTGCCATCGGCAAGCTGCGTGAATATCACACGTTCTCCGGTGGTCAGGCCCAGTGCATTGCGGA
>JANMUE010000600.1:0-10822 GCA_031391205.1 Lysobacterales bacterium
CCTTTGGTTTTGTTGAGCGGGGTTGCTCCTCTGCTCTTGATCCTTCGCGAACGTTGAGATCAGATCAAAAGCAGCCGAGCAAGCCCCGCTCAACAAGTCAAACGCAGGAACAAGAGCATCGCGGCGGGACGCCGCTCCCACATTGCCTGCGTACACTGTCCCGCTCCAGCCCGACCTACTAACATCCGCGACCATTTGTTTCGCGTCGAGCCCAACATGACCGGCACCGTCATTCTTTCCCATGGCCTGGAGTCCGGCCCCGACGCGACCAAGGTCAGTGCGATGGCGCTCGCCGCCGAACGCCTGGGTTGGCGCACCTTTCGTCCTGACTATCGTGATCTGGACAGCGCGCATGGCCTGCCCGGCGCCAGACAGCGATTACAGCGCTTGCTCGATCAGGCTGGCAGCGTTTCGGGCCCGCTGGTGCTGGCGGGCTCGAGCTTCGGTGCATTTATTTCCGGACTGGCGTCAAAACAGATCGAGGTCCGTGGCCTGTTTCTGCTGGCACTGCCGCTGCAGCTTCCGGGCTACGCACATCCGTTTGATCTCGCCAACGTGCCCACCTGCGTGCTACATGGCTGGCACGATGAGTTGATTCCGGCTCAAGCCGTATTCGATTTCTGCAGACAGCGCGATATCGAACTGCAGTTGGTCAACGATTCGCATCGGTTGAGTGGCTACGTAGATGCCTGCGGGTCGCGTTTCGCCGAATTTCTGCAACGGCTGCAACTGTCATGAGGTTCTTCGCATCCTGCCCGAAGAGCCTGGAAGAACTGCTGGCCGCCGAACTCGCCGCACTCGGTGCGACCGGCGTAAAGCAAACGATCGCCGGCGTGCATTTCGAGGGCGCGATGGCGCTGGCCTATCGCGCCTGTCTGTGGTCGCGCCTCGCCAGCCGCATCCTGCTGCCGCTGCTCAAGGTCGATGATGCCGACAACGATTCGCTGTACGCGCAGGCGCTGAATTTTCCCTGGGAAGATCATATCGATCCCCGCGGCACGATTGCCGTGGATGCGCATGGCACCAACGAGGCGCTGCGCAATTCGCAGTATTCGGCGCAGCGCCTGAAGGATGCGGTCTGCGATCGCCTGCGCAGCGTGCATCAGGCCAGGCCCGATATCGAAACCCGCGACCCTGATGTACGCGTGCATCTGTTCATTCGCGGTTCGATCGCGCAGATCAGTCTGGACATGAGCGGCTCGCCATTGCATCAGCGCGGCTATCGCCACGGCAGCAATGATGCGCCGTTGAAAGAGAACCTGGGCGCAGCGCTGCTGATCCGCGCCGGCTGGCCCGCTATCGCAGCGGCGGGCGGTGCGCTGGTCGATCCGTTCTGCGGCTCGGGGACATTGCTGATCGAAGGCGCGTGGATGGCCGCCGACATGGCGCCGGGATTGCGCCGTGATTACTTCGGCTTTCTAGGCTGGAAAAAATTCGATGCGGAACTCTGGCGTGGCCTGCGCGACGAAGCTACAGCGCGCGCCGAAACCGGCCGGCGCAACGAAGCTGCGCGCTATTTCGGTTCGGATCGCGATGCCGCCATCGTCGGTGCCGCCCGCGCCAATGCCGAGCACGCCGGCGTCAGTGATTTGATTCTGTTCCGGCATGATCGCGTCGAACAGTTGCAGCGTCCGCAGGGATTCGAAACCGGACTGGTACTGAGCAATCCACCTTATGGCGAACGCATGGGCGATAACAGCCTGCTGGTCGATACCTATAAGGCATTCGGCACGCAGCTGCATCCGGCCTTTTCCGGATGGAAGGCCGCCTTCATCACCAGCGAGCCCGAGCTGGCCCGTGCCACCGGCCTTCGCTCAAGCAAGAGCTATTCGTTTTTCAACGGCGCCATCGAATGTCGGCTGTATTGCTTCGAACCCGGCAGCGAAGGCGCACAATGGCGTGCGGTCGATCCGGATCGTCCGTTGTCCGAAGCCGCCGTCGGTTTGCAGAACCGCCTGCAGAAGAATCTGAAACACCTCAAGCCGCGGCTGGCGCGCGAAGGTATCAGTTGCTACCGGGCCTACGACGCCGACCTGCCCGACTATGCCGCCGCCATCGATGTGTATGAAGGCTGGTTACACGTGCAGGAGTATGCTGCGCCCAAGGACATTCCCGAAGCGGTGGCGCGCCGTCGCTTCAACGAACTGCTGCGTGTGGCCACTGAGGTGTTCGGCATTCCACGTGAGCGCATCGCCGAGAAGACGCGACTCAAGCGCGGTCGCCTGGAGCAGTACACCAAGCAGGACGAGCAGGCACGGTTCTTCAACGTGCAGGAAGGCGGTCTGAAATTTCGCGTCAATATGTTCGACTATCTGGACACCGGGTTGTTTCTCGATCATCGCCCGCTGCGCCAACGCGTGCGCGAAACCGCGCGCGGCAAACGCTTTCTGAATCTGTTCTGCTATACCGGCGCGGTGACTGTATACGCCGCTGCCGGCGGTGCCGCAAATACCGTCAGCGTCGACCTCAGCAACACCTATCTCGATTGGGCCGAAGAGAACCTCGCCCTCAACGCATTGGCCAATCCCGATCAGCGATTGATACAGGGCGACGCCATGCGCTTCATCGAGAAGGATACCGGCGAGTACGACCTGATCTATGTCGATCCGCCGACGTTCTCCAACTCCAAGAGCGCGGATGACTTCGACGTGCAGCGCGATCATGCACGCCTGCTGCGGGCCTGTGTCGCACGTCTGGCTCCTGGCGGTCTGATCCTGTTCTCGAACAACAATCGCCGCTTCAAGATTGACCGCGACGCACTCGCCGGCCTGAACATCAGCGACATCAGCAAGCACACCATTCCGTTCGACTTCGCCCGCAACGAACGCATCCATCATTGCTTCGAAATCCGCCGCGGCGATTGATCGCGATCACAGCCATGGTGCGTGCGAAGCACTGGTGGATGCCCCTGAATCCGGCGTTCTTCGACAAATGGCAGGAGTTGCACGATAAGATTCACGCATCCGATACCTTTCATGCCAACGGATTCGGATAACCAGTACACACCTGCAGGGAGTTGGTCATGACCTCACGTGCTGCGCTCCTCGTTCTGCCCATCGCCGCTCTTGCTCTGGGTTGCAGTGTTGCCGCCGCCGGCGAAGATGGTTTCACCTTTGAAATCGATGGCGAAACCTTTACTTACACCGACGCAAATCGCAGCTTCGATGGCCGCATTGTGTTTCCGCCCGGCAATGGGCCATTTCCTGCAATCCTGTTCAACCATGGTCAGGGGGGCACACCATTCGGATTTCCCAATGTCGAAGTCATGCGCGATTGGGGCGCAGTGGTGATCGCACCGACGTTGACCCACGTGCTCGGCGGCGCCACTGATCCGCCGAACAGCGGCCACACACCGGAAAATCTGGCGCGGGGGATTGCCTGTGTCGATGCGCTGACCGGCGACAGCCGCATCGATCCGGCACGCTTTGCAGTGTTCGGACATAGCAAGGGCGCCTACGCCAGCATTGGCCACGTTGGCGCACTTGGCGATCGTATTCTGGTGGCCGGAATGAGTGCCGGTGGCGTTGTCCCTGATGTAGTGGGTACACAGGGTTCGCCACCTACGATCACCGAAGCTTCCGGCGTCACGGCGCCCTTCCTGATGTTCCACGGCAACATCGATCCCGCCGTGGCGCCGCAGCTTTCCGTCAATTACGTCGATTTCCTCATCGCTACGGACATCCCCCATCAACGCATCGTCTACGATGTCACAGACTTGTCGGGCAACCTCCAGCACAACCTGCATATGACGCAAACAATCAACGACGACATGCTGCTCCGATTGCACGGTTGGTTTGCACAGTGGGGCTTGTTCGGCACCGCCTCGCCCGATTTATTCGCCGATGGTTTCGAGGACGTGGAACCGTAGATCGGCGCAGGCGCACGACTGCATGAATGGACGGGTAGGCGCGTGTCTGGGACTGTGGTCTGGCCCGGGTAGCTATGAGTGCAGGCGACAGTCGCGTGTTCGTGCAAACGTCCGGCTATTTCGACAGCGCACAGATCAAGCGTTTTGCAGCAACCGCTGCAACTGCGCATGCGAATCCACCTGGTAATGCGGGGCAATGCCATCTGGCGCAGACAGCCCCGCAGGGTTGTACCAGCAGGTGTCAAATCCGGCATTGAGGCCGCCGAGGATATCGGTCTCGGCCTTGTCGCCAACCATCAGCACGCGCGCACGCTCGGGCTGCCCCATCAACGCATGGGCATGATCGAAGATGCCGACGTGGGGTTTGGCGTAACCGATCTCTTCCGAAATCACCAGAACGTCAAAATGCGCGCGCAGCCCGGTGCGTTCCAGACGCGCACGCTGCAGTTCGGTAAACCCATTGGTGATGATGCCAAGCCTCGCCCTGCCCTTCAGCGCGTCGAGCAATTCGACAGCTCCGTCGAGCGGCGCGCAGATATCCGCCATCGCCGACAGAAAGGCGCTATTCAACTGCGCCGCTGGCACCTGCAGGCGCTCTGCCCATGAATTGAAACGCCGATGCTGCAATTGCTGCGCGCTGATACGGCCGTCCTGATAGTCCACCCACAGCGGTTTGTTCAACTCGCTGTACGCGTGGTAGTCGAGCTCGGAAAAAACAACATCGAAACCGGAAAACATGTTTCGTAGCCCGGTGTAGGCATCGAAGTGGAACAGGGTGTCGTCGGCGTCGAACAAGATCCACTCGTAGGGTTTCATATGCTGCTCAATCAGAGGGATGTCCGGGTAAACCCTGCCATTTGACGGAGTGTAGGGCAAGCCTGCGGCTCACCATCCGCACACTGCGGCGACGTTTAAACGGCAGGCGACACGCCTGCCCTGCAGAAGTCATCAGGCCGACAAAGCCTTGGCAATGCGCTGCTGCTCGTTGCGCAGTTCGGCCGGCACGCGATCACCGAATTCGTCGAAATACGCGGCAATGGCGTCGAGTTCTTTCTTCCAGCCATCACGATCGACATGCAGCAATTCGGTCAGCGCTTCGCTGCTCAGATCCAGGTTGTCGATATTGAGCGCCGATGCTGCGGGCAGATTGCCGATCGGCGTTGCGACCGCGTCGGCACGGCCGGCGCAGCGTTCGATGATCCATTCCAGCACGCGCAGGTTGTCGCCAAAGCCCGGCCACAGGAATTTTCCGTTCGCGCCCTTGCGGAACCAGTTTACGTGAAACACCTTGGGCAGACGCGCCCCGGGTTTGTCCAGGCTGAGCCAGTGCGCAAAATAATCCGCAAAGTTGTAGCCGCAGAACGGCTTCATCGCCATCGAATCGCGGCGTACCACGCCGACCGCACCGGTCGCCGCGGCGGTGGTTTCCGATGCCATCGCCGCACCGACCAGCACACCATGCATCCAGTCGCGGGCTTCAAAAACCAGGGGGATCAGAGACTCTCTGCGGCCGCCAAAAATGATCGCCGTGATCGGCACACCACCGGCATCCTCGGCACGTTCCGACCAGCTCGGGCACTGCTTTGCGGAAACCGTAAACCGCGAATTGGGATGCGCGGCGGGACCATTGGCCGGATCGAAATCACGCCCCTGCCAATCCTTTGCAGGCACCCGATCATCCAGACCTTCCCACCAAGGCTGGTTGTCCTGGGTGAGCGCAACATTGGTGAAGATCGCATCGCGATTCAACATCTGCAGGGCGTTGGCATTGGTCTTGGCACTGGTACCAGGCGCCACACCAAAAAATCCCGCTTCCGGATTGATCGCCCATAGGCTTCCGTCCTCGCCTGGCTGCATCCAGCAGATGTCATCGCCTATCGTCCAGACTTTCCAGCCGTCCTGGCGATAGCCCTCCGGTGGAATCAGCATGGCGAGATTGGTCTTGCCGCAGGCGGACGGAAATGCCGCCGCGATGTAATGGGTTTCGCCACGCGGGTTTTCGATGCCGACGATCAGCATATGCTCGGCCAGCCAGCCTTCCTGCCGCGCCTGGAACGAGCCGATGCGCAGCGCATGGCACTTCTTGCCGAGCAGGGCATTGCCGCCGTAGCCGGAGCCGATCGACTTGATCGTCAATTCCTCCGGGAAGTGCATGATGAAGCGGCGCTCGGGATCGAGATCGCCCGTCGAGTGCAGGCCTTTGACGAAACTGCCTTCGCGCTCGATGCGGGCCAGGGCGGCGGCGCCCATACGGGTCATCAGCCGCATACTGGCCACGACATAGGAAGAGTCGGTGATCTCGACACCACAGCGGGCGATCGGCGAATCGATCGGACCCATGCAATAAGGCACCACATACAGTGTGCGCCCCCGCATGCAGCCGTCGAACAGCGCATCGATCTTGGCATGCGCCTCGGCCGGCGCCATCCATGGGTTGTTTGGGCCGGCGCTATCGCGATCCGGCGTGCAGACCAGGGTCAGATGCTCGACACGCGCCACATCCGAGGGATGCGAGCGATGCAAATAACATTGCGGGTGCGTGTCGGAATTCAGTGCGATCAGTTCGCCTTTCTCCAACATCAGCTGCGTGAGTGCCTGATGTTCGGCGTCGCTGCCGTCGCACCAGTGAATTCGGTCGGGTCGGGTCAATCGGGCAACGCCCTGCACCCACTCATTGAGAGCGGCAAGTTTCGTGGTCATGGGGTTCCGATCTCTCGCGAGCCGGCATCGAAAAGGGTGGTCAGGCTACTGTCCAGAACAGACACAGGCAAGCCAATGCTTATACTTGTTAGCGCGAGTGATTCGCATTATGCTAGGTGTCTATTCAATCAACGCCAGAAAATATCCAAGGGAATCAATATGAAACTTCGACTGCTAGCGCTCACTATCAGCGCCGCGCTCACCACTTCGACTTGGGCGGCGGACGCAGAATCGCAGCGTCAGACGCCGATCAAACTCGATCGACAGGACGTCAACGCCGAGGCCGGTGCCGATCCACTGTTCCCGCAGATCGCCAAGGAAATTGACGAAGGCAAGGTGCTGACCGGCAAAAAGAGCACCGTAGTTGTCCTGGATGACCAGCCCGAGGTGGTCAATAACGAGCTGCGCCAGACCTTCGCGCGCCTGCCAGGCTTGCTGCTTTCCGAGCAGCAGATTCCGGGTCATTTCAATATCAATTACCGTGGGCTGGGCGACCCGCATGAGTCGGAGTTCGTCAGCTTCTTCGAAAATGGGGTACCACTGGCCAGCGACTGGTTCGGCTATCCGACCATGTATTACCTGCCGCCGATCGATCGCGTCGACCGCATTGCCTTTATACGCGGCGGCTCCTCGCTGTTGTACGGGCCGCAGCCGGGCCCGTCGGTCAACTTCATCACCCGAGTGCCCGAAACCAGCAGTGAAATCGGGCTGCGCTCGCGCCATACCGGCGGCGAGGATGGTCTGTACGCGACCTATAACGAGCTCTCCGGCGGAACCGAAAACTTCGGCTGGTTGGTGAGTTACGACCATCGAAGTTTTGATGGCACACGCGACAACGCCGATTCGGATGTGGATGGTGCCAACGTTTCCTTATTCTGGCGCCAGAACGACGCCGCCAGCTGGCGTTTTGATTTCTACAGTTACGACTCCGAAAGCGGTGAGGCGGGCCGCCTGCCGAGCGCTGTGTATGCCACGCAGCCGGATTTCTCCTCGACGCCCGACAGTCGCCTGTGGATCGAGCGCGACATGGCGGTGCTTAGCCATGCCCTTGCAATCAATGATTCGACTCAACTGGATGCCAAACTGTGGCACGCCAATCAGGATCGGTATAGCGAACGCCAGCCACGCATTCTTCCCGGCAACAATCTGCCGATCAATGTCAGCACGACCTATGACCTGCAAGAGTTCAGCAACACGGGCCTGGATGCCCGCGTTACCCATGACTGGGGTAGCAACCACACGCTGACCTTTGGCTTTACCCACTATGTCGACGATAGTCCGCGCAGCCAGCAAGTGATTCCACAAGTGACTGTCCTTCCCACCTCGAGCTTTCGCCAGGAACGCGACACTCAGTACACCGCCGTCTTTGCCGAATCGGTGTTCCGCTTCGATCGCTGGAGCGTGATTCCCGCGGCACGCTTCGAGTGGCTGGAATACGATATTTTCGAGCCCGAGATCCGGGTGGGTCTAGGCCGTGCCCCGATCGACCGAAGCTTCGAACAGGAAGTGCCGCTGCTCGGCCTTGGCGCCACCTATGACTGGAGCGAACAGAAGCTGCAGGCCTATGGCAACGTATCGCAGGGCTATCGCCCGATGCGCTTCGATGACGTCGCCAACCCGACTGCCAATCTTTCGCTGAGCAATGATCCGGATGTCGCCGACTCGCTCAATATCGAGTTGGGTCTGCGCGGCTCGCCCATCGCCGGCTTGTTTTTTGACGTGAGTCTTTTCCGCATCGATTTTGACGACAAGATCGAAACCCGCACATTCCCCGATGTCACCGACGTGGTTCGCGTCAACTCCGGCGACGCGCGTCACCAGGGAATCGAGCTGGCCGGCGACTACGATTTCCTGGCCGGTTCGGGCGGCGACTCGCATTTCAGTGTGTTCGGCAGCGCCTCTTTCCTGGATGCCGAAATCACCAGCAGCATCCAGCCTGCCCTGGTCGGCAACACGCCGGCGTTTGCACCTGATCACCTATTCAAGGCCGGATTGATCTATCGGAACAGCGACTGGTTGAAGCTCGCTCTGACCGGAACCCTGGTCGACGATCATTACTGGCAGGACTCCAACGCTGTTGGCGGCACCCTGGTTGGCGGGGTGATCGTCAATCCAATAGCT
The DNA here is from genome assembly GCA_031391205.1 of Lysobacterales bacterium. GTDB lineage: Bacteria > Pseudomonadota > Gammaproteobacteria > Xanthomonadales > Ahniellaceae > 0-14-3-00-62-12. The sequence goes on from JANMUE010000600.1 coordinate 8,690, forward strand.
GCCGTGGTGCCCTCATACGAGGTGTTCGACCTGAGCGCCGAATGGGCGCTCAATCGCCACTTCAAGCTGCTGGGCGGGGTCAATAATCTGTTCGACGAAACCTATTACTCACGCGTGCGTGGTGACGGCATCGAGCCGGCGGCGGAGCGTACGCCGTATCTGGGCATCGAAGTCGGGTTCTGATTCCACAACACCGATCGGGTCGCCCTGACCGGATGTCGCCGGTCAGGGCTCCCACACCACCGGACGTGCAGTTTTCTGCATCCGGCGGTTGGAAGGTAGGGCATTAGCCCAAGTCGGTGGGGACGAAGAAGCGATAGCGGCGTAGTACGCGATTGCTGAGTGCGGTTTGCAGCGCACGCCCTCCAGCCAAGCGCCATGCACCGCGACTGCTATGCGCCACCCCGGCCTGTGCGGGCGCGAGCCCGAGCAGGCGTAGGTTGCGGTAGCGACCTTGAACGCTGTGCCAGCGTTGCCAGAAGCACTTGCGGATGTGGCGTCGTGTCCATCTTTCCCAATGTGTGATCGCTCGACGGTCTTCGCTGAGCCGGTAGTAACCCCACCAACCGCGCACGTAGCGTTCCCAGCCATCGCGTAACTCAACGCTGGTCACGCTGTTGCGTGCGTCGAAGTGCTGACGCACACGGTCTTGATAGCGCGCGATGCTGGCACCAGACACCGTGATCAGGAGCGCGAGGGTGAGCGTGAAGCCAAGGAACTTGCGTTCCCAGGCGCGCCCGACTCCACTCTTGCCCGGATGTACCGTGAGCTTCAGGTGCTTGCTCAGCCATGCACTCACACCCGCCAGGACACGTTCCCCCGCTTGCCGGCTACCGACGTAGATGTTGCAGTCGTCGGCGTAGCGACAGAAGCGCAAGCCCCGTTTCGTCAGCTCGCAGTCCAGCGCGTCCAGATACAGGTTCGACAGCAAGGGCGATAGCGGCCCGCCTTGCGGTGTGCCTTGCTCGCTTCTCACCACCTCGCCCTGCGGCAGGATGTGGCCCGCACTCAGCATGCGGTTGATCAGCTTGAGCGCACGTCGATCTTGCACGTCACGCGTCAATCGCCGCATCAGTACGTCGTGGTTCACCCGGTCGAAGAATGCTTCGATATCCATGTCCACCACCCAGTCGTAGCCCTCGCGGGCATAGGCTTGGGCTTGGCGCACGGCGTCGTGGGCACTGCGACCCGGGCGGAACCCAAAGCTCGATGTGCTCATCCGCGGGTCAAGGTGCGGGGTCAGCACTTGCACCAGCAACTGCTGGACAAATCGATCCACCACATTCGGGATATTCAGCCCGCGTGTCCCGCCATTGGGCTTGGCAATCTCCACGCGCCGCGCCGCCGCCGGAAGATAGCCTCCCGACACCAGCTTGCGCTTGATCGACTCCCCATGCTTCTGCAGATGCGCGCGCAATGCCGTCACCGGCATCCCGTCAGGCCCTGCCGCTCCCCGGTTCCCAATCACCGCTTCCTGCGCTGCTTCCCAACATAGTGCACTCACCGCCTGTTCCATCACCGTCTCAAGGGGCTTTGGCACCATCGAATCCAACGGCTCGTCCACGCTCACGCTGCTTCCGATGCCTACCGGGCTCCACCCGCCAGCATCAGAACCGTCGATCTTGTCCATCGACTTCGCGCTCATCCGTGTTCGATCCTGCATCCGCGTTATCCCCTCTTCCTTCCTTTGGCCCTTCGCTCCACGGGCATTACCCCGCTTCGTCGCTACTACGGCCTCTGCTGACTTCTCCTAGCCTCTCGACTCGGAGACCTCCCCGGGTAAGAACACTGACTCTCCGATCGCGCCGCCGCGCTCTACCTGATACGTCTCGGATGGAATTTGGGCTTCGCTGTTCCCAGCCAGCTCGCCGCCCGTACCCGGCCTCAATGCGCGTTCGTGTCCCTGCGGTCGATCATTCGCCTCCTGCTTCTTCCAGCGCCTCCCTCACGGTCAGCTCCTTGCAGTTCGGCTTCGGTTGGCTCCATCGCCTCCGGTTGATACCTCTCAATCAACAAGTCAGTGCCCATGCCGGGCACACTGGGAGCGGCGTGCCGCCGCGCAGCGGTTGCTACCCATTGGGTAGTTTGAGAAAGAGCAGAGCGGCGGGGCGCCCGGGGTGGTTGCACCAGTGT
>JANMUE010000496.1:0-23281 GCA_031391205.1 Lysobacterales bacterium
TCTTCTTGCGGGATCGCAAGTTCAAAGAAGAGCATCGCGGCGGGACGCCGCTCCCACAAGAGCGTCCGACCGCAGGTCGGACCCACAATTCAGGCGGGCAGCAACATCGCCAGCATCACCTTGCGGCCTTCGCTGCTGAGCACATTGAAGGTTCGCGCTGCGGCCGCGTTGTCCATTACTTCGATGCCGATACGTCGCGACAGGCAGGCGGCCATGACGGCGGCGGATGGGAATACCTGGCGTGGGCCGGTGCCGAGCAGAAAGACGTCGGGTTGCTCCGTCAACACAGCGGCGAGATCCGATTCGATGAGCGCCCTGGCGTCACTGGCCGGCCAGTCCTGCAGCGAACCGTCGACCGACAGAACAAAGCTGGATCGGCGGACTTCGCCATTGCTCAGCGTGACCGCGTCAGCTGAGCAACTGCGGATGGCGAGCGGCGCGTTGTCCTGCAGCGACAACAGCATCGTGGCAGTCGATCAACGCGCCCGTGGCGGACGGGTGCCGCCTGGACGCTTGGGGCCGCCGACAAAGTTGCTGGGCTTGCGCGGCGCTCCACTGCGCGGTGCACTGGGCTTGCGCGCATAGGCGCCGGCCGGGCGTGCATCGCCCTCGCGGCGTGGACTGGCGGCGCGCGCACCGTAGGGGCTGCCTTCGCGACGCGGCGCGGATTCGGTACGGCGCGCTGCAAAGGTACCTTCTGCCCGCGGAGCGCGATCTCCAGCCGGAGCACGATCACGTTCGCGGCGCACACCTTCTCCGGCGCCGCCCGAGGATTCGCGTCGCGCATACGGTTTACGCTCGCCGGCAGCAGCAAAACTGCCCGATTCACGACGCGCGTACGGCTTGCGCTCACCAGTACCAGCAGCGCTACCGGTTTCACGGCGTGCATACGGCTTGCGTTCGCCAGCGCCACCCGCTTCACGACGTGCAAAAGGTTTGCGCTCACCAGCGCCGGCAAAACTTCCGGGTTCGCGGCGTGCATAGGGTTTGCGTTCACCGGCGCCGGCAAAACTTCCGGCTTCGCGGCGGACGTAGGGCTTGCGTTCACCCGCATCGGCCGAATCAGACGACTCGCGACGCGCGTAGGGTTTGCGTTCTCCCGCAGCCTCGGCAAAGCTGCCGCCGCGTGGCGCGGAGGGCTTGCGATCGGTGGCGCCGGCAAAGCTGCCGCCTTCGCGGCGTGCATAGGGTTTGCGCTCAACGCGTTCGCCACCGGTGTCGCCAGCGGCGGCATCACGGCGTGCGTAGGGATTCTGCGGTCGGCCTTCACCGCGGCTCTCTTCTCTGCGCGCATAGGGCTTGCGCTCGGCGCCACCGGCAACAGCGTCGCGACGCACATAGGGTTTGCGTTCGCCACGCTCTGCGCCGCCGGCAGCAGCGCCGTCGCGTCTTGCATAAGGTTTACGGGCTGCGCCATCTTCGCGTGCGCCACGTGCTGCAAAGGTACGCGGCGGCGGGCGTCGCTCCTGAGTGCCATCGCCACGATCCGAGAACGCACGGCGCGAACTGCCTGGTTCGCTGGATCGAGCCAGGTCGGAACGCCGCGGTGGCGCATCGCCGCGCGGGGCGCGCGAACGCTCGCTGGGCGCGGCGCGCTCACCCGGTAGATGAATCTTTGGCTTCTGGGTATTGCGCTTGTACAGGGTGGCAGTGTGGCCTACACGCTGCACGATTTCGGCACCCGAGGACTTGACGAGTTCGTTGATGAGGTTCTCGCGATCGGCGCGATCGTCGGCCTGGACACGAATCTTGACCAATTCGTGGCGAAGCAGATTTTGCTGCAGTTCATCGACCAGGGTCTGGCTGACGCCCTGTTTACCGACCATTACGATCGGGTTGAGGGTATGCGCCAGGCCGCGCAGATAGCGGACCTGTTCCTTGTCGATGGCCATGAGTCGTTCCAAGTTTGAGTGGCGCGCAGGGTATCATGCCGACCCAAGACCTCAGGCTCGAAGCCCTGCGTGTCAATTAAGCAGGTTCGGAGCCGCGACAGCCCCCTGAGTCAGGGGGCGAAAAACCGTAGGTTTTTCGGGGTATGGCAAACCCTACGCTGTGTAGCGAAGACGTTGTGATGGCATATTTAGAGGTCCAAAATTGGCAACCCGCAGCAAGTCCAGTCAGCGCTGGCTCAAGGAGCACTTCAGCGATCCCTTCGTCAAGAAAGCGCAGGCTGAGGGTCTGCGTTCGCGCGCTGCCTACAAGCTCGAAGAGCTGATCGAGCGCGACAAGTTTCTCAAGCAGGGCATGGTCGCGGTGGATCTCGGCGCGGCGCCCGGTGGCTGGTCTCAGATGCTCAAGCGCGAGCTGGGCGCCCGTGGGCGCGTGTTTGCGCTGGATATCCTGGAAATGCCCAGCATTCCAGGTGTCGAGTTTCTGTGTGGCGATTTTCGTGAAGACAGCGTGCTGAAGGCGTTTGAGGCCGTGGTCGGCTCAAAATCGGTCGACCTTGTGTTGTCCGACATGGCCCCCAATATGAGCGGTGTCGAGTCGGTGGATCAACCACGATCGATGGAACTGGCCGAGTTGGCCAGAGACTTTGCTGAAGATCACCTGAAGCCGGGTGGCACGTTTCTTGTAAAGCTGTTCCAAGGTTCGGGATTCGACGATTACCTGCGAGACTTGCGCACGCGCTATACCAAGGTCACGATGCGCAAACCCAAAGCCTCCCGGCCGCGAAGCCCGGAGGTCTATGCACTGGCAACCGGGTTCAAGGCCAAAAGCCGCACCCCATAAGCCGCTGAAAGGAAGGATGAAGTGTTGAACGACTGGACCAAGCAAATTCTCGTATGGGCAGTGATCCTGGTGATCCTGGTCAGTGTCTTCCATTCGCTCAGCGGCGGCACCCGCGGCGGCGTTGATTTACCGTATTCGGAGTTTCTGCGCGAAGTGCGCAGCGACAACATCCAGAGCGTCGAGATATCGGCCGATGGCAATACCATCGTCGGCAAGCGCAAGGGCGGTGGCGACTTCGTCACCAATGCGCCGCTCGATTTCAAGCTGATCGACGATCTAGTCGCGCACCGCGTCGAAGTGGTGCAGAAGGCCAAGCAGCGCGACAACATCCTGGTGACCATTCTGGTCAATGCTTTGCCGGTTCTGCTTTTTCTGGGCGTTTTCATCTATTTCATGCGCCAGATGCAGTCCGGTGGTGGCGGTAAGGGCGCGATGAGCTTTGGCCGTTCGCGGGCACGTCTGCAGGGCGAGGATCAGGTCAAGATCACCTTCGCCGATGTCGCCGGTGTCGACGAGGCCAAGGACGAAGTCCAGGAACTCGTTGAATTCCTGCGTGATCCGGGCAAGTTCCAGCGTCTGGGTGGCCGGATTCCGCGCGGCGTGCTGATGGTCGGTTCACCCGGCACCGGCAAAACCCTGCTTGCCAAGGCCATTGCCGGCGAAGCCAAGGTGCCGTTCTTCACCATTTCCGGTTCCGACTTCGTCGAGATGTTTGTCGGTGTCGGTGCCAGCCGTGTGCGCGACATGTTCGAGCAGGCCAAGAAGCACGCGCCCTGCATCATCTTCATTGACGAAATCGATGCGGTCGGCCGTCATCGCGGTGCCGGTCTAGGCGGCGGTCATGACGAGCGCGAGCAGACGCTGAATCAGTTGCTGGTCGAGATGGACGGTTTCGAAGGCAACGAAGGCATCATCGTCATCGCCGCGACCAATCGCCCCGATGTGCTCGATCCGGCGCTGCTGCGTCCGGGCCGTTTCGACCGCCAGGTCGTGGTGCCGCTGCCGGATCTGCGTGGTCGCGAGCAGATTCTGAAAGTGCATATGCGCAAGGTGCCGTTGGGCGATGAAGTCGATCCGTCCAAGATCGCACGCGGTACGCCCGGTTTCTCGGGTGCCGATCTCGCCAATCTGGTCAATGAGGCAGCGCTGTTTGCCGCGCGTGAGAATGCCAAGAATGTACGCATGGAGCATTTCGAGCGTGCCAAGGACAAGATCCTGATGGGCGCGGAGCGCAAGTCCATGGTGATGAGCGAGGACGAGAAGAAACTCACCGCCTATCACGAGGCCGGCCACGCCATCGTAGGGCGTCTGGTGCCGGATCATGATCCGGTTTACAAGGTGTCGATCATTCCGCGCGGCCGTGCGCTGGGCGTCACCATGTATCTGCCCGAGAACGACCGCTACAGTCACAGCAAGCAGTTCCTGGAAAGCCGGCTGTGCAGCCTGTATGGCGGTCGCGTTGCCGAAGAACTGATCTTCGGCACCGAGATGGTCACCACCGGTGCATCCAACGATATTCACCGCGCCACGCAACTGGCGCGCAACATGGTGACCAAGTACGGCCTGTCGGCCGAGCTCGGTCCGATGGCGTATGCAGAAGAAGAGGAAGAAGTCTTCCTGGGCCGTTCGATGACGCAGACCAAGCATGTGTCGGAAGCCACCGCGCTACGCATTGATGCCGAAGTACGCAGGCTCATTGATAGCGCCTATGCGCGCGCCACCGAGGTGATTCAGGCCAACCTGGACAAGATGCACGTCATGGCTGAGGCGCTGCTGCAGTGGGAAACCATTGATGCCGAGCAGATTGACGCGATCATGGATGGCCGCACTCCGGGTGCCCCGAAGGATTGGACCGAGAAACCCGACAAGACGATCACGCCCGGTACTGGCGCGGGTCCGATTGGTGGACCGGCGACGCAGGCTTGATGCAATGGTTATTTAAGAGCTCCTACATTGTCTTTTCTTCGGCCACCTTCGGGTGGCCGATTGTTTTTCGCAGGGAGAACGCACAATGAATCTCGACGAACTCTTTGGCGGCGCCACCGTCCTCACGCTGGATTGCGGCGGCAGGAAACTTTCGCTGGATCGGCCCCGTATTATGGGCATTCTCAACGTCACGCCGGATTCGTTCTCTGACGGCGGCAGGTTTGCCGATCGCGATCAAGCCATTATGCATGCGTTGGCTATGGTGGCGCAGGGTGCCGACATTATCGATATCGGTGGCGAGTCGACGCGTCCGGGCGCGACGCCGGTTGCGCTGCAGCAGGAACTGGATCGTGTCATTCCGGTCATCGAGGCGTTGAAAGAGCGTATCTGTGTGCCGATGTCGATCGACACCAGCAAGCCCGAGGTCATGCGGGCAGCGGTGGCTGCGGGGGCCGGCATGATCAACGATGTGCGCGCTCTTGCGCTTGAAGGCGCGATGGATGCCGCCGCTGCGCTCGATGTGCCCATCTGCCTGATGCATATGCAGGGCGAACCCATGCAGATGCAGATTGCGCCGCACTATGAGGATGTCATCTCCGAGGTGAAACGCTTCCTTGCCGACCGCGTATTCGCTGCGCAGATGGCGGGCATCGACAAGAAGCGACTGCTGATCGACCCGGGATTTGGATTCGGCAAAAGTTATGAACACAATCTCGCCTTGCTGGGGCGTCTGCGCGATTTTGCGATGATCGATCAGCCCTTGCTGGTGGGCGTTTCGCGCAAGCGCATGATTGGCACGATGATCGGACGCGAAGCGCCCGCTGAGCGCGTCATCGGCTCGGTGGCCGCGGCGCTGATCGCGGCACAGAGCGGCGCTGCGATCCTGCGTGTGCACGATGTGGCGGAAACGCGTGATGCGCTGGCGGTACTGGCTGCGTTGACCCCGTTCCGCAAAACCACAGCGACCGGCGCTCCCAAGGCCTTCGGCAGTGCGCGCTGGGAAGACGATTGAGTTTGTTCGCAAGGCAGGCCGCCGCAGATTTCCCTTACTGCACTGCCAGTCCGCAGCAGCGACCGCCCTCAGCTACTGCTCCAAAGTAATGGCCCTACCGGTGCCAAGTTGGCACGGCGACAGAGCTACCCGTTCATGTGGACCGCTGCAGCTTGCTGCGGCGATTCAGGTGCCCAAACGCGCTGCAGCAAGCTTACGCACTCACACCGTGGTTAGTCCGCCTGACGATCGTGACTGGACGGTAAACCTTCACATAGCACCACGCCTCACCGTTCGCTAACGCACGGTGGCGGGCGATCGATACGCCGACACTAACCCCGCGTCGAAGCACCAACGATGGGTCGGTGCTTTGAACGTGAAGTAGCTACCCCATTGATGGCGTCGCTCTTGTGCATCGCAAGCGCGAGCTTTCTGGGCGTGCTCTGGCGGCTTCGAATTCGAAGCAGCCACCCTTCCTCATTGCGCGAACTCATCGAAGGGCAACTATGTACATCATGCTGAGTAGGTCTAAACCATTATTTCGGATCGGTGCGTTTCTGTTGGCGCTGCTGGTGAGTAGCCAGGCTTTGGCGCAGGCGCCGGTGATTACCAGCGCTGAGCGTGCCGACTATCAGGTCGGTGTCGGCAGCACGTTTACCGTCACTACATCCAGTGCCACTGCGGCGGCGATCTCCATTGAGGGTGCACTGCCGACGGGGCTCTATTTCTTTGATGTGGGCAATGGCACCGCCACCATCAACGGCAACCCCCAGCGAGGAACGCAGGGAGGAATCATTGTCGTGTTGAGAGCCACCAACGGTGATGGCTCGACAACGCAGAACCTGCTGGTCTATGTATCGAAGGCTGCTGAGGTGGTGAGCAACGACTACGCGACTTTTGTTGTCGGTAGCGCGTCCAGCTTCTCGATCTATTCCGATGCCGATCCCTATGGCACAGTCGCGGTGACCGGTGCGGTACCTGCCGGGCTTACGCTTCAAGACATCGGTTTCGGCCGCGTCACGCTGAGTGGTACACCCGCCGTCAACAGCGTGGGCTCTTACTCGTTCAACGTCGTCGCGACCAATTCACTCGGCAGCGACACGCAGACGCTGACCGTGACGGTGTTGTCGTCGACGCCGACGCTCAGCGACCGCAACTACTCCGGCATGTATTACAACCCCGCCAGCAGCGGCTATGCGGTCAATCTTACGCACCAGGGCAATGTGCTGGTCGCAGCTTGGTACACGTTTGCGCAAAGCGGCCGGCCGATATGGTTTACTGCAGCGACCACACGTCAACCCGATGGCAGCTTCGTTGGCGACTACACCGTCTATACCGGTCTGCCGTTCAACGAAATCAACAACGCTCCGGCGACTTTGACCAACGCATCCGCGGGTACCGTGTCGCTGAGTTTCGCGCCGGATGGAAAGCTCGACTTTCGCTTCGAGGCGAATGAATTCACTGGTTCCCAACAGCGTACCCTGAGCAAGCTTCAATTTGATCCGGCGGCACCGACCTGTCACTACACCAATCTCTCGCGCAATACGGCAACCAACTACACCGATCTGTGGTGGCAGCCATTGGAGAGTGGCTGGGGTCTGACCATCGAGCATCAGGGAAATCTGATCTATGTCGTCTGGTACACCTATGCGGCAGATGGTCAGCCGGTATGGATGACTGCATTGCTCTCGCGGCAAAGCAATGGCAGCTTTACCGGTGCGATCAACCGCGCCAACAACGGTATCTGGTACGTCTATAACGTCAACGGGCCGGTCACGAGCTTCCCATTGCCCGAGATCGGCAGCGCGACACTGCGCTTCACCGATGGCGAGCACGGCAGCTTCAGCTACGTCATTGGGGTCGTGAACCAGACCAAGCTCATCGAGCGCATCGTGTTTGCGAGCCCTGCGCAGGTGTGTTCGGCGTAGGCACCACGACCTCGGAGTTCGCAGCGCGCTCGTGACGTTGTAGGTGCGGGGCTTGCTCCGCACGCTCTTCGACGTTGAGGAACGCAGCGATTGAACCCAAAGACCGCGAAGCACAATCACCGCACCGGCAACCACAATGGCGCGCCGAAAAAAAAGGCCGGGCGTGAGCCCGGCCTTTTGATTGCAGAGGTGTAACAGCAAAGGCGAGCGGAGCAAGCCCCGCTCTACAAAGTCAAACCAGCGTTGCGCAGTTCGATCACACTCTGCTCGGCCTGATCGATCAAGGTCAGTTCACGCACCTGAAACGGCGCGCGTACACCCGATTTCTCCATGGTCGCAGCGTCGTACACCAGTTCCAGCGATTGCACACCGGCCACCAGTACTGCGGCGGAATGCGCCATTGCCGCTGGACGCAGTTTGCCGGTCGCGGCATCGATACCATACAGCGTGCCACGCAGTTCGTAGCGACCGTTGGCTGCAACTTCGGTACTCAACTTGACGCGCAATGCGCCGTCACGATCGGTCTTGCTATCGCCCACGCCGGTCAGGCGTGCGCGTGGTGTTGCTGAGGCAATGGCGGTGCGGGCATCGCGTTGCACTTTGCCATTCTCGCTGGAAGCGAAGGCGTGGATTTCCCAGAGACCGGCACCGACGCCTGTGAGCCCGTCATGATCGACATCGGCAACATAGCTGCCATCGGCCTTGCGCTTGAAGCTCAGTTCGGTCTGATGTCCGCCCGGCGAAACGATAGACCCGGCAACGGCATCCACCGCGTCGCCGCTATTCAACCGTGCGATCACACGCAGCTTGCTGCCATGCATCGCCACCAGTCGATCGGTGGTCAAGCTCAACACCTGGCTGCTTTCCGGTTCGAACACATGCACCAGATAGGCCTGCTGTGCATTCGGCAGCGCGACCGTGACCGCGCCGCTGCCGACTTCCGGCTTTAGCTTGAAAGCGACCGTGCCATCCGAAAACGAAGCGCCATTGGCGTTGAGCTCGGCGACGTTGGCGGCATTGGCGAATGCCTTGCCGCGCTCGAAATGCTGGCCATTGGCACGAATCTCGACGCTGAAAGGATCGAGTAGGGCAACCTTGGCCTGACCCACCGGGCTAAGACGTATGACGGCGCCTGGACTGGTGGTCTGCAGCACCGCGCCTTTGGAAAGGGTCTGTGCGTCGATCGTGGCCCAGTATTCCCGGCTTTCCTGCACGAAAGGACGCTGCGGAGTGATCGCCGCGTCTGCGGGCAGCACCCAGGACATGCGTACCGGCGCGGTTTCATGATGGGTGCCGGGCAAGGCGGCAGACTTTGCCGTCACCAGGGTGGCCGGCACCAGATCGCCGTCAGCGGACTGGAAACGGAGCTGGGTGGTCGAGGGCGCGGACTGTGCAGACATCGCAAATGTCATCGCCACGACGAGGGCAAGCTTGTTGAAGTGATTCATGATCGTGCTCCTCAGATGTCGTCGCGCAGAATGACGTCGAGACCAAAGCAATTGCGTCGGCTCTGGTTGTGGTTCAGCGGTTCCTGTTCGGCGGTGCGCTGCTTGTCCTGGAACCAGACACGGCCCGCAGCCGACTGACTGGTGCAGTTGAGGAATCCATCCGAACAGGACGCCAGCCAGAGTTGCGTGGTTTCCAGTCCCAGCGTCTGCGCATAGCCACCGCAATAGCTGTCGCCATCCCAGATCGCCGAATCGACATCAGTACCGACCACCGCATAGAAGGTCTTGGGCAGGGCAGGGCGACCTGCCGTGCCGTACAAGTTGGTGGCGTTGTAGGTCGCCATCCAGCTGACCTGCTGCATGCGCACGGCATCGCTCTTGTAGCCCAGTATCCATCCAAGCACGGACTCGAAGACGTTGCCGCTGATCACGGCATCGGCAAGCGGTGTACCAGCTGACGATGGCGCCAATGCATTGACCCAGCGTGTCTTGCTGATGATGTTGGGATAGCGGCTGTCGTAGGTCGGGTTGGACATGATCCAGCGCACTACGTTGCCACCATTGGAGTGGGTGATGATCACCAGATCGGTGATCGCCTTGCTGCTGATGAAACTGGTGAGCTGGCCGGCGAGGCAACCCGCGGCGCCCGAGGTCCACATGTACTGCTCGAAGTCGCAGTTGATGACCGTGTAGTTGGCCTGATTGGGCAGGCCCTGACGCACCGAGTTGACCATGGTACTGGTCCAGTAGTCGGCCAGTGCATTGGTCTGCTTTCCGGTTCCGTGGACAAAAGCCACGCCGGTATTTGCGTTAACGCCCCAAGACAAGAACGCCAGCACCAGGCCGGCAAAGAGATTGCGCACGTGAGTCCCTCCCAAGAACTTCGCGGGATGCCGGTGCCGCCTGCCTGATCCATCCTGGTAGCGAGGTCGTACCGCGCATCTGTGGTTGGCGTCACCCACCGGCCCTCCCAGGAGGTCGGCGACGCGGAGCGGACTGTACACAAGTGTTTGCAATTTAGCAAACAGGTGTTTGAAACCAGCGTATGTAGGTTCCTAACCTAATGAAATATAATATATTTCTACTGGCACTCAGGCGCCATTTAGCTGCGTTACATTTTCTTGCAATCGGCATCATTTCGCCGATGGGCGGACTCCCCATGACGGCTGTGTGAAGGCACGATACGTCCGCCCTTGATCCGATCAGGACCCGCCATGTCGCTGACCGCTACGCCGATGCGCTTTTCACCCGATATCGTGCCTGATCGTGGGGATATCGTGATGCTGCACCTGCTCGATTACGTCAACGGCAGAGCCGAAGCCTGCGAAGCCGAATGTATCGACGATGGTGAATGGCGTTCGATCCGTACCGGTCAGGTGTTTGGCTACGGCAAACGCGACAAGTTGCTGATGGGATGGACTGCCCTGTCCGAGAATCAGCAAAGCAAATACGCGCAGCGCCGATAATCGCGCTGGCACGAACTGCATGGCGCGCCAAGCGCTGCGAAAGTCATTCGCAAAATTCCCGGTATGTAGCGCACGCCTATTCCAGATCCGGCCGCGTCCGACTCCATTCGGCAAGATCCGCCAATACCGATTTCGGAATCAGCGCCTGTGTTGCTGTAACGAGGCGATCGCGTGCCTCGCGTTGATCCGCGATCAACTGACTGGGAATGACCACCGAGTGCGTGCCATTGCCGCAGCGGATCGTGGTGCTGGATCCGCCGACATTGGGCCGCTCGATTTCGCGCCACGGGGTTTCCAGCACATTGAGCTCGTCGATCAGCTTGCTCAGAGAAATCTGCTGGTCCGCGCTGATCTGGAAATCGCGTTCGAAGCGTTGCCGGGCATCAGCAAGGTCATAGCCCAGTCGTCTGGTGTAGTGCCCATGCCCATCGCCATCGATTTGTATTTCCGTGGCCCGGTGATGGGGCGGAGGCAGCGAGCCGTTATTGCTGGAGATGCTGATGCTGTAGCCCATCGAAACCTCTGGCGACACCGCGCCCACGCTGGCCGCGAGCAGTGTCGCCAGGAGGTTCGACATGCTGACCATCATTTGATGCGTTGCACGCGCGCGCGCCGGTTGTAGTCGCCCACGCGCATCAGCCAGGAGCCCATTACCGCGGCCTTGATGGTGACGGCTGGGCCTTCTTCGCTGCCGGTTTCGAAGCGGCGGTCATCGGTGACACGCCAATGCTGCCCGTTCTCGAGCAAAAACACAGTGCCTTTGCGCCAGCCCTCGAAATAACCCACGATGCGGCTTTCGACCAGATCGACGGTCTTGGGTGCAGCGGCTTCGGCCTCCGGGTTGTTCTTGCGGTATTTGGCAAGAATCGGCGGGCCGCTGGGAGCGGGTGCCGGCGTGCTTGCCACCGGTGCGGCCGCGACGACCGGTGCCGCCGCACCTTCAGCTGGCGCGGGTTCACCCGCAGCGGCAGCCTGGGGCTGGTCACGATTCTGCAGCCAGGTGTTGAGTCTGGCCAATTCTTCGGCACTGAGCTTATCCAGACCGGCAGCCTTGAATTCTTCCGGCGTCATCGACTGTTCGATGTCTTCGGCCCAGGCCGGCATCTGCAGGAACATCAGCACGAACAACGAAAGCAGCAGTCGACGAAGCAGCATGGTGAAACTCCAGGTTTGAGTCATGGTGCGAAGTCTAATGCAGCGCGCAGCCGGGCGGCTAACGCTCGCCCAGTTTGTGATGGTGGTCGGGGTTGAGATCGCGTTGCCGTATCCATCAAGGTCATTGGTGAGCTGACGGCTTGCGATGCGGCTCGATCCCAAGTGACGATGCGACTTCCGTAGTCGGCAAGAACCGCGAGCAAAAGGGCATCTTGCGCGATCGTGGGGCAACGTGTAGCGTCTCCGAGATTAGCGTCCCAGCTGGTTTGATGCACTTATGATCGTTCGGCACGCATCTTTGTGTTTGGCCATGGTCCTGCAGGCGCCAGCTTTGGTGTTTGCCGGCCCCTTACCCCCACCTAGCGACTATCTGCATTCGCCTAAGAATAATATGGTCGCTGCAACGGTGCTGGCAATCGACCCAGCTGGCAAGTTGACCATAGGCAAGTCTGCAGATGTATTCGGCCCGGACGCGCCGCAGCAGATCACGCTGACTGTACCAACTTGGGTGTTGCGCAACGTTGCCGAGGGCGAAAGCTACCTGTTTGCCTATACCCGGTACCGAATGAGCCCGATCGAGCCCAAGACGGTGATCGTGAATCCGGCAGGCCCCTTACTCTTGGTGGGGCCGGGATTGGAGCCAGCGCTATTTCGCAACGACGCGAAGGCGCGCCGATGGTTTGCACATCATCCGCTCGAAGGTCGGATCGAATCGCGAGAATATCTGGACGAAGTGTTGAACGGTTTGCGCAGTGCCGATCCTCAGTACCAGAACTATTTTGCCGCGGAGTTGGCTTTGCGGCCGCGTCTGCGAGCGCTGTTGACGAAGGACGACGTCGCCGCAATCGAAGGGTGCATTCTCGATCCGCATGCGCATGCTTCCGCCCGCGACTGGTTATTGACCGCCGCTACAGAGCGGCTTGAGATTTTTGATGTGCAGTGGCGGCGAGCGACCTGCCGGCAACTCATTTCCGAACTGCCTGTGTCGGGCCATGGCGCCGCAGATGATTTTGGTGCAGCACTGGCGATGAGTGCGTTCCGGTGTGCGGGTGAGGTCGGAGCCAGATTGCCCATGCCGTTGTTGCGGCGCTGGGTCGCAAGCGATAGTACGGCATTGTCCGAGCGGGCCTTGCTGGCGATACGGCAGCAGAAGCCGAATGAAGAAAAGGCCGCTGCCGAGGCTGTGCTTGCCCGCGCGCTATTGCCTACAGATACGCGCTCATTCCTGCGCGATCACCTGCGTCGCCTGGAGTTGATGCGGTCGGCGTTGCGCAAGGCCGGACAAGCTTCCAATTAGGAACCTCTGAACAAGTCGCTGCATCGGTATCGCGGAACAGCGTAAAGTTTGCTGCTCCCGGAAAGACGCGCGGGTTTCGCCCGCCGGCTCAGGGGCTCGCAGCTCCGGACTCAATAGAGGATACTTAGTTGGGGCCACGACACATCCGCTCGATTGAGTACGATGCGTTTTGGAAAATTTCTTGGTCGGGGAACGCGAATGAACTTGATGAGACGTACGCAGCTTCGGGTCGTGATGACCCTGTGTTTTTCGGGTTTGAGTTGCGCTGTTTTGGCAACGCCGCCGGTACCGCAGGTGACGCAGGCGGTACGGTATGACGAGTCGCGCCCAATGCGCGACATCATTGCCGAAATGGCCGTGCAGCAGCCCGACTCGGGCCCCGGCGCAGCTTATGTGGTGCCGAATCTGTTTCCGAAACCGGTAGGGGCTGCGCCGCTGGCAGAGGGTCAGTCCCAGATTCTGCGCGGCCTGCAACTGGCGCCGTCTGGTACGCCAGGACCGATGACTATCCTTTCGGAAAACGGAATATCAACCAACGGCGGCACGCCTCCGGACACCAATGGCGACGTCAGTCCAACGCATTTCATCCAGTGGGTGAATACGCGCTGGGCAATATTCAACAAGACAACAGGCGCGCTGATTGCCGGCCCCACCGCTGGTAATTCATTCTGGTCGGGATTTGGCGGTGCCTGCCAGAATACCAATCGCGGCGACCCGATTGTGCTTTGGGACGATCGTGCGCAGCGCTGGGTGATGTCACAATTTATCGTTCCCGGAGCTGGTTCCAACCTGGGCAGCCAGTGTTTTGCGATTTCCGCGAGCAGCGATCCGCTGGGAACCTACTTCCGATACCAATTTCAATTTCCGCTGTTTGGCGACTATCCGCATATCGGAATCTGGACCGATGAAGGTGGTTCGCAAAATGCGTACATGCTGGTAACGCATGAGTTTCAGCTTTCGCCAGCCCAGGCGTTCATGGGAGCTGCATACATTGCCCTGGAACGCGATAAAATGTTGCAGGGCTTACCGGCGGCAATGGTGCGTATTCCGGGTTTTGTGGATTCCTACGGTGCTGAGCCCGCGCATCTTGAAGGCCCGCTGAGCGCCCCAGCAGGCGCCTGCCCGACGTTCGTGCACTTCGATGCCGAGTCCAGCGAGTACTTGTTCTGGGACATGTGTTTGAACTGGTCGACGCCGGCTTCCAGCACGATTTCCGCTACTCCTCAGCGTATCGCCGCGCGCACGCCGTTTGCTCCTTTCCTTGCCGATGTGCCGCAGTTGAACTCGGTTGTGCCACTTGATCCGTTTGGTACGCACATCATGTACCGCGCATCGGCGCGCGCATTTCCTGCGGGCGCCCCATCGGCTGTGGCGATGGCGATCAACCATTCAGTAGAAGGACAATCGGGGCAGGGTGGGGTTAGATGGGTAAAGTTCGCATTCAATCAAGATTTGGATTTGCCTGAGGGTCAATTGCTCGCGGATGGTTTTGAGAATCCAGCCCCGGCGGGTTTGCGCAAATCCTTGATGGATGAGGGAACCTACGTTCCGGATGCCCATTCGCGCTGGATGGGCGCCATTGCGATGGACCAGAGCGCAGGGCTTGGTCTGGGTTACTCGGTTGCGAGTCCGAGCCTGAATCCCGAACTGAGGATCACCGGGCGCACCTTGGATGATTCCGCCGGCTCGCTGCGCGATGAACAGTCCTGTACGGTAGGGGTCACTGGAGCGCAAACTGGAATCTTCGATGGGCGGGGGCGCTGGGGCGACTACGCCTCTATGAGCATAGATCCGGTCGACAACTGCACGTTCTGGTTTACCAGCGAGTACTACCCGACGACGACGGTCAGCAGTTGGAGTACGCGGATATGTTCGTTCATGCTCCCGGGCTGTGGTCAGCCAACGTTCGACTTGGTGCTGGATTCGGAAAGTCGCGTCGAAATGTGTTTGGCGACATCAACTGGCGATCCGACGTTTGATCTGCGTGCCGGTGTACTTGCCGGATTCAACGCAGCTGTCGCTCTCTCCAGTTCGGGATTGCCGGGTGGTGTGGTTCCGACTTTCGTTCCGGCAACGATCAACCCGACACCTGGCACCAGCGTGTTGACGTTGACCGGTGCCATGAGCCTCGCGCCTGGCGAGTACTCGGGTGCGGTGACTGGCACTTCCGGGCCTTCGACGCGTTCGCTGCCCATCTCCCTCGGAGTTTCGTCGTCGGCGACCGGTGCTCCGGCCCTGACACTGCCCGCCGACCTAGCAATTGGCGTGAAGGTGCGGCCGGTGTTGTCCTGGGCAGCCGCGCCGGGCGCGCTAAGCTATCTGGTGCAAGTAGCAACCGCGTCGGATTTCGCGAATATCGTTGCCAGCGCTTCGGTTTCTTCCACAACGTGGACCGTGGATGTCGGGCTGACGCCGAGCACCAACTATTTCTGGCGCGTAACTCCTTCGAACTACTGTGGCGATGGCGCAACTTCCGTCGTACGCAGCTTCACCACAGGCGTGCCCGGAACCTGTCCGGGTAGTACCACGGCGACGACCGTGTTCCAGGATGACTTCCAGAGTGGCATCAATGGTTGGGTGGTCGCGGGCACGGGTGGCAGCGCATGGACACAAGGTGCCGCGATCGCCAACACTGGTTTGACGACCACAGTATGGCGCGTGATCGACAATGTCGTAGAGTCGAATCAAACCTTGACCTCACCGAATGTCGTCATTCCGGCGGGTGCGCAGGCTGTGATTCTTTCCTATGATGCCTATCACAGCTTCGAATTGGATACGGCTACGTCGTGCTGGGATGGTGCAGCGTTGGAAGCCAAGTTGATCGCCGATTCAAACTTTACCTATCTGGGCGCGGAACGCATGCTGACCGATGCTTATACAGGACCGATTGCGGTGGGTGCGCCATTGGCCGGTCGATCGGTTTGGTGCGCGCAAACCCTCGCGCCACCGCGTCGCGCAGTTGTCGACTTGGATGACTATGCTGGCCAGACCATTCAGTTGCGCTTCCGAGCGACCTCGGATGGCAATACTGCCGGTGCTGCGCCTACTGGTCTGCACATCGACAATCTGAAAGTCGAGGCTTGTCAGTAACAGTTGAGTGTCGCCGCGGCTTGGCGCGGTTGGCATGTATCCGAGGGTCGGCGCCATCCGCGCCGGCCCTCAGTTTTTTGGGGGGGTACGGTTCGATCTTGGCGCTTCCCTGCGTATTTTCTAGACTTCCGCGAACTTGCTCAGCAGTTCCGTTGGGCTTTGGAATCGGATGTCGAGATACCAACTGTTGCCCTCAGCGGCGATTTGCGCCCTTCGCCAACTCAGGACTCGCTTTGCCGAGGTCACTGAGCGACGTGCCTGACGTTATTACCCTTCGCCAAGCAACTTTGGTGTAACCCGTCGCGCCAGCTACAAATATGTGCAGAACCCAGGACGCCATCGTAGATGGCCCGCTAAGTTGTCGCCCAAATAAATTTACTTCCTCCCAGGCCGAGGTAAAAAAACAAAATTAAGTGATCGAGTTCGCCAGCTCCTTGCGCGTCTTGATAGTGACGGCCGCTCGAGTCCTGAATTGTTCCGTTGGTGCAACCGACCCACATCGTGGGCACTGCTTTGCTGGGATCGGGTTGGCCTAGCTGTTTGTGGGGCAGGCACGGTGTTCGATGCAGTTCAATTTTAGGATCAACCAACAGAGAATTTGATCTTTTAAGAATGTTCAAGGTTCGTTCCGATCTTATTGGACAAGCTGAATCGATGCCGTGTCCTCCACGCCGACGAAACGCCGGTGCAGATGCTGGCGCCGGGAAACGGCAAGACCAAGACCGCGTATCTGTTCGCCTATCGACGTGGCGAGATCGGGGAAAAGCCGATCATCGTGTTTGACTTCGCCACCAGTCGCAGTGGATCCAATGCCAGAAGGTTCCTTGAACACTATGGCGGTGCCCTGGTCGTCGATGACTACGCGGGCTACAAACATCTGTTCCAGACCACGCCGATGCGCGAGCTGGCGTGCTGGGCGCTTGCGCGACGCAATTTCTTCGAATTGCACTAGGCCAACAAGAGTACCCTCGCCGCCGAGGCACTCACGCGCATCGCTGCGCTCTATGACGTCGAACGCGAAGCGGCGAAGCTGGACGCCGAGGCGCGGCACGCGCATCGACAACACCATGCGCGGCCCAAAGTCGAAGCACTCTTTCCAAAGTCGAAGCACTCTTTGATTGGTTGACCCAACTGCGCCCGAGCGTCAACACCGGCGCGGCCAGCGCCAAGGCCATCGACTATCTGCTGCGCCGCAAAGCAGCGTTCACCGCGCATCTCGACGACGGCGGCTTCCCGATCGACAACAACCCTGTCGAGAACGCCATCCGCCCCATTGCGCTCGGCCGCAAGAACTGGCTGTTCGCCGGTTCGGAAACCGCAGGCCAGCGAGCCGCCAACATCATCAGCCTCATCCAGACCGCCAAAGCCAACAGCCACGACCCGCATGCCTACTTGCGCGATGTTTTGACGCGGCTACCGACACAGCTAAACAGCAAGATCGACGAGCTGCTGCCGCATACCTGGCAGCCAATGAACGCCTAGCCACATCGGCCCTGGATGAACAGGTGGGCTCACCGGAGCCTTACCATATTCGATGTTCTGGCGATGGTGCGCAAGCGCATCGACGGTCTTGGTCTGGGGATGGCCAGCTCTGGGAGTACGACTACCAGAACATTCCATGGATGCCGGAGAAGCCCTTTGAGTATGATCCCAAAACCGGGGCTTGGATTCCGAATCCGGATTACGTTGACGACTACGCCGCGCCGACGCGCAAGGTTGTGGCAAAGGAGCCTGGGGGTATACGTCGCGAGTTGAGCTTTGGTAATCGCTACGACATTGACGAAGGACATCTGCTCAAGGTCGAAATCTATGATGGACACGATCCGCAGTCGTCGGAGTTACTGCACACTGCGATCAATACCTATGTGTTGAAGGAAGAGTTGATCCAGCCGGCGTTTCCGTTTCCTGATCGCGTTGGCACCAATCCCCTGTGGACCCAGGACAACATCTGGGCGGAGTGGTTGTTGCCGCTGCGCAAGGAGCAGACGGTGCAGGAGGGCGTGACCTACACGCGCGAAATCCTTCAGTTCGATGACCTTGCATATCCCGAACGAGTACAACGCCGCAATAGCCTCGGCAGCAGCCGTACCGACGTGACGGCTTACGCGCACAACCGGGCGAAGTGGGTGCTGGGTCTGGCGCAGAGCGAGACGAATGTTGATACGGGTCGGGAGGTGTCGAGAACCGTGTACGACCCGAATACTGCATTGCCGCTGCAGCAGTTCAGCTTCGGGATGCCTACTCCCATGGTGACGTTCGACTATCACCCCGACGGCAATCTGCGTACTGCATGGGATGGATTGCTTCATCCGACAGTGCTGGACGACTACAAGCGCGGCGTGCCGCAGGTCATCACTTTCGCAAACAATCAGTCGATTGAAGCCGAGGTCAACGATTTCGGACGGATCGAAAACACGACAGACGTGTTGGACGCAGTAACCGATTATGACTATGACCTGATAGGGCGCCTGATCGGCGTGAATTACGAAGCTGATGGAACCTTGGAATGGACGCCTCGTGTGCTGGGCTTTTCAAGGGTGGGAAGCCAATACGGCATCGGCGACGAAAAGCTGGATGAGCAGCATTGGCAGCACGTCAGCCGCGCCGGGAACTTCAGCATGGTTACCACCACGCATTACGATGCCTTGTGGCGCCCGATCTTGATCATCACCGAAGCGCAGGGAGCGACGCCGAGCTATGTGGTCAAGCGTTACGACGAGCGTGGGCACGAGGAGTTCAGCTCGTATCCGGTGGCCAGCGTAGACACCATCAACGACGAACTGAAAGGTGTCCATACCGAACATGACGCGCTCGGGCGCGTGAGGCTAAGCAAGGTCGATGCAGAGGACGGGCAGCAACTGCCCACCGAAACCCGCTACCTCGATGGACTGAAAACCCAGGTCATCAACCCCGGCGGCAAGGCTACCACCACCACCTATCACGCCTACGACGCACCCAGCTACGACGCCCCCATCCGCATAGAAGGTCCACTCACACCGGACGGCGAACCCATATTCACCACCGTCATCACTCGCGACATCTTCGGCAAACCGCGAACGGTGACGCGTTCGGGACCGGGGGGCTAAGCAGCCGGTTTTTTCCCCCGGAACCTTTCCGAGGTTCCTGTGTAATGGATGTCGATCCCCTTCTCCCGTTTCGCGGGAGAAGGTGGCCGCAGGCCGGATGAGGGAAACGTTCGAAGGTGTTTGGTGTTTGCGATCTGTTCTGTGCTGGAGCAGATACCAGACACCATCGCAAGCGTCCCTCATCCGTCGCTGCGCGCCACCTTCTCCCACAAGTGGGAGAAGGGCTTCATCGCCGGAAATTCAAACTGAGTCACTACCGTCCGTTCCACAGGTTCGCTTGGAAACCGTATCGATGCGGATACGGTGACGACGGCCCGTCGGAAAATCGGCGAGAACAGTACCCGCGAACACGTACAATCCCCTTCGCGTGCATCCGCATGCACGATCACGGCAACCGCATTGCGCGAAGGGGCGAGTAGATGAGCAGCATCCTCAGGTCCACGGTTTGGGTTGGTCTGGCCCTGCTTGCCGCAGTGGCATTTGGCGTAATTGCACTGCATCAGGGTGAGTCGGTCAATGCGCTCTGGGTCCTGACCGCCGCGAGTTGCGTATATCTCCTCGGCTACCGCTTCTATGCGCAGTTCGTCGCGCAGCGCGTACTCGGCGTGGACGCAACGCGCATCACGCCAGCGCACCGGCGCGAGGATGGGCTGGACTATGTGCCTACACACGGCGGCGTATTGTTTGGCCATCACTTCGCGGCGATTGCCGGTGCGGGGCCGTTGATCGGTCCGGTGCTGGCAGCGCAGATGGGTTATCTGCCCGGCATGCTGTGGTTGCTGGTGGGCGCGGTGCTGGGTGGTTGCGTGCAGGATATGGTGGTGCTGTTTCTTTCCACGCGGCGAGGGGCGCGTTCGCTGGGTGACATGATCCAGCTGGAGCTTGGCGCTGGCGTCGGCGTGCTGGCGCAGATCGGCATTCTGACCATCATGCTGATGTTGCTGGCGGTGCTGGGCCTGGTGGTGGTGAAGGCATTGGCGCATAGTCCCTGGGGTACTTTCACGGTGGCGGCGACGATTCCGATCGCCATCTTCATGGGCATCTATATGCGGGTGCTGCGTCCCGGCAAGATCGGCGAAGGCACCGTCATCGGTCTGATTCTTTTGCTGCTGTCCATCACCTACGGCGGCAAGATCGCGGCGGACCCGTATTGGGCGGATGTATTCACGCTGGAGGCAACGACGCTGGCCTGGTCGTTGATCATCTATGGTTTTGTGGCTTCGGTGGTGCCGGTGTGGCTGCTGCTGGCGCCACGGGATTATCTGAGTACGTTCCTCAAGATCGGTACGGTGCTGATGCTGGCCATCGGCATCATCATGACCCAGCCCGAGTTGAAAATGCCAGCGCTGACGCGCTTCATCGATGGCTCCGGGCCGGTGTTTGCGGGTGCGTTGTTTCCGTTTCTGTTCATCACCATCGCCTGCGGCGCGGTCAGCGGCTTTCACGCGTTGATCAGCTCTGGCACCACCCCGAAGATGCTGGCCAACGAACGCCATATCGCGCCGATCGGCTACGGCGCCATGCTGTGCGAATCGTTCGTGGCGATGATGGCCTTGATCGCCGCCGCTGCGCTGGAACCGGGCCTGTACTTCGCGATGAACAGCCCGGCGGCATTGATCGGCAGCACGGCGGAGCAGGCGGCGAGCACGATTTCTTCGTGGGGTTTCATGGTGACGCCGGAGATGCTGACGCAGACCGCGCGTGATGTCGGCGAGAGCACGATCCTGTCGCGCACCGGCGGTGCGCCGACGCTGGCGGTGGCGATGGCCCAGGTGTTGTCGAGTTTCCTGGGTGGGTCCACGATGATGGCGTTCTGGTATCACTTCGCGATTCTGTTCGAAGCGCTGTTCATTCTCACCACACTCGATGCCGGCACGCGTGTCGGTCGCTTCATGATTCAGGATTTCCTTGGACAAATATCGCCGACGCTGGGGAATACGCGTTCGTGGATTGGCAATCTGGTGGCCACCACGCTGTGTGTGGCGGGCTGGGGTTATTTTCTGTATCAGGGTGTGACCGATCCGCTCGGCGGCATCAACAGTCTGTGGCCTTTGTTCGGGATCGCCAATCAGATGCTGGCAGCGATCGCGCTGGTGCTGGTGACCGTGGTGCTGGTCAAGATGAAACGCGAGCGTTACGTCTGGGTGGGTCTGGCGCCATTGACCTGGCTGCTGGTGTGCACCTTGAGTGCCGGTTGGGACAAGCTGTTCCATGCCGATGTACGTATTGGCTTCTTCAGCCATGCGGCGAAGTTCAAGGCGGCGATCGCACAGGGTGATGTGCTGGCGCCGGCGACGTCGATGGCGCAGATGCAGCAGATCGTCATCAACGACTACGTGAATGCGTCGCTGTGCGCGTTGTTCATGACGATCCTCGTCGCGGTCACGATTCTCGGGCTGCGCGTGGGGCTGCGGTCGTTGCGCGTCGCAACGTTCAGCGCACAGGAGGAGCCGGCATGATCAGGCGTCTGCTGGAGCTGCTGCGGTTGATGATCGGCTTGCCCGACTACGACCGCTACGTTGCGCATCGGCGTGCCCATCACCCCGACATGCCGATTCCTACACACGCCGAGTTCATCCTCGAACGACAGCAGGCGCGCTATGGCGGCAAATCGCAGAATCGCTGCTGTTGAACATCGACCGGCTTGCTGCTGGCATGGGGCGTAGCGATTGAACCGCTACATCCATGACTGCAGAACCAGCGCCGTCGCTACAAGGTTTGCCCATCGCTGTTCAGCCGCAAGATTTCGCCGAGCCTTAATTAGCTTATGCCCGCTTCGATCTGCTCAGATCACCGATCACGACCCAGGTCAGTTCTTCCGGTTTGATCCAGTCGGCGGCGACGCTGTTCAGCTGTTCGGCCGAGAGCCCCGGACGCGATCCAATGCAATCGCCAGCCCGCGCACTGTCTCATTGCAACGGGAATCGGCGGACCGGGCACCGGCCGTTGGTCACGGATTGACCGTGATATTCCGGATACTTTCAAGATATCGGTCATTGCGGGTGCAGACGCAGGCGCACGCAATCTATAATGTGCGACCGGATCACTTGATCCAGTCTGCACATCCCATACTTCAGAATAGCGCCCTACGCCGCACTCGCTCTTCGGAGAATCTTCGATGAAACAACCCGTTGCCGTTCGATCCATGCCCGATATCGCTCAGGAAGTGCGCGCAGCCGTTGCTGGCGCGCTGGATTGGGTGGGTATGGGCGATATCGAGGTGCCGGTGCGTATTGCCGATGTCGACGGTACGGTGATGCAGGTGCCGGCCCGCGTTACCGCCTACGTCAATCTGGTCGATGAGCAAGCGCGCGGCATCCATATGTCGCGGCTCTATCTGCTGGTTGATCGCCAGCTCGGTACTGAGACTTTGTCGCCGTGTTCGGTGCGCCGGGTATTGAAGGAGTTTCTGGCGTCGCACGCCGAGCTGTCGAGTCGCGCGCTGCTGCGTATCCAGTTCGACTATATGGTGCGTCGCCGCGCCCTGGTCAGCGACAACAGCGGCTGGCGTTCGTATCCGGTGGTGATCACCGCTGTGCTCGATCGCGGGCATTTCACCATTGAGACGGCACTGGACATCACCTATTCCAGTACCTGCCCGTGTTCAGCAGCGTTGGCGCGGCAGCTGATCCAGGATCAGTTCCGGCAGGATTTTGCGTCCGATCAGGCGCTGGACTTTGATCGCGTGGTGCAGTGGCTGGGCAGTGAGCAGGGTATCGTTGCGACGCCGCATAGCCAGCGCAGTACCGCCGAGCTGCGTGTGCGACTGATACCCAGCTTCGAGCGCTTCCCGCTCATCGAGTTGATCGACAGCGTCGAGAATGCGTTGCAGACACCCGTGCAGACTGCGGTGAAGCGCGAGGACGAGCAGGCTTTCGCGCGCTTGAATGCCGCCAACCTGATGTTCTGCGAAGACGCTGCGCGGCGCGTGCGCAATGCGCTCAACGATGAGCCGCACGTCGCCGATTTCTGGGTGCGTGCCAGCCATTTCGAAAGCCTGCATCCGCACAACGCGGTGGCAGTGGCGACCAAGGGTGTGGTGGGCGGTTACAGCGCCTGATGTAGGAGCGGTGTGCCGCGATGCTCTGCTTTTGTAGAGCGGGGCTTGCTCCGCTGCTCCTGATCTTGGCCGACGTTCAGATCAGATCAAAAGCAGCGGAG
>JANMUE010000534.1:0-2122 GCA_031391205.1 Lysobacterales bacterium
CGTGAGCCGCGATGCTCTTGCTCTACTGTCTGGAGATCAGAGCAAGAGCTTCGCGGCTCACGCCGCTCCTACATTGCCAACGTTCGGGTCGCGTACACTTGCCCGCACCACACCGCTGCGAGTCACCCATGGCCACGATCACGCGCTATTCCTTTCTGCGCCATCTGCGCGCCGAGCCCAACCAGTTCGTGCTGCATTTCACCGGCGGCAAGCTCAAGCTCAGCGGCGCTGGTATCGCCTACTGGTTCTCGCCGCTCAGCGCCGCGCTGGCGCAGGTGCCGGTGGAAGATATTTCCACGACCTTTGTGCTCAACGAACGCAGCCGCGATTACCAGGCGGTGAAGCTGCAATGCACGGTGATCTATCGCGTCGCCGATCCGGCCAAGGCGGTTTCGCGCATCAATTTTTCGATCGGCATCGACACCGGCCTTTGGACCGAACGACCGCTCGAAGGCATCGCTACCTTGTGGATGCAGCGCGCACTGACACCGACGCGCAATTATCTGGCCGGCGCCACATTGCAGGAGGCGCTGCGCGAAGGCCCGGAAAAAATGCGCAGCGCGCTCTCGCATGCGCTCGGTCAGGACGCCGAAATCGCCGCGATGGGCCTGGCCCTGGTCGGCGTTGTCATCGATCAGATCGCGCCACTGGCGGAGGTCGAGAAAGCACTGCAGACGCCGACGCGCGAAGCCATCCAGGGCAAGGCCGACGAGGCCACGTTCCAGCGTCGCGCCCAGGCGGTGGAGAAGGAGCGCGCGATCAAGGAAAACGAACTCGCCACCGAGCTCGAACTCGAGCGCAAGCAGGAGCAGCTGATCAAGCAGCGCGGCGACAACGCGCTCAATCAGGTGCGCCAGAATGCCGCCGCCGAACACGAAAAGGTATTGGCCGAAACCGAACGCCTGCGCTTGATCGGCGAGGCCGCGGCCAAGCGCACCACATTGGATGCCCAGGCCCAGGCCACGGCGCAGCGCAGTCTCGCAGCGGCGCGGCTGGAGGAGACACAGCGCCAGCACGATATCTGGAAGGCCACACCAAGCCAGGCGGCATTGGGTCTGGTGATGGCGCGCTTTGCCGACAACATCACTACGGTCGGCAATATCAATATCACCCCCGAGCTGCTGGCGCAGAATTTCCAGAACTGGCTGCAGCAACTGCCCGGCGACGGCAAGTAGCAGATCGCAGGCATGGGCGTCCGCATTACACGCGTGGTCGTGGTCACGCGACCGACGCCGCTGGAGCTTCTGATCCAGCGTTTCGGCACCTATGGCCAGGCACGTTTCCATTTGCAGTCGCGCGGCGAGGCTATCGACTGGTTCGAAGAGCTGCATCAGCGACTGGAGCTGGGCCTGCGCCAAGCGTTGTCAGCGTTGCCGACCGAACTTCCATATACCCGCGTCGGCCGCGACGATCTCGATCGGTTTCTGTTTGCACCCGACGATGGCGTGATGATCGTCGGCCAGGATGGGCTGGTCGCCAATGTCGCCAAGTACCTGGCTGGCCAGCTCGCGTTCGGCATCAATCCGGATCCCGCACATTACGATGGTGTGCTCTGCCCGCATCCGCCGGCACGTAGCGGCGACCTGCTCGACTGGTGCGCGAGGCCGGACGCACGCTTCCGGCTGGAACCACGCGTACTGGCTGAGGCCGAGCGCGAGGATGGTCAGCGCCTCCTGGCACTCAACGAAATCTTCATCGGTCATCGTACGCATCAATCCGCGCGCTATCGGCTGCGTGCCGCCGACAAAGAAGAACGGCAATCGTCATCGGGCCTGATCGTCGCCACCGGCACCGGCAGCACCGGCTGGGCGCGGTCCATCGTCACCCAGCGCGGCATCGCCGTGCCCATGCCCACGCCGGTCGAACAGAAGCTCGCCTGGTTCGTGCGAGAACCCTGGCCTTCAGTGGCCTCGGGCGCGGCGCTGAATTTCGGCTGGGTCGACAGCAACACCGCGCTGCGTGTGGTTTCGGAAATGGGCGAGGGCGGCGTCATCTTCGCCGATGGCATCGAAAGCGACTGCATCGAATTCGCTTCCGGACAGTCCGTGCGCGTGGGCATTGCGGCACAGCGGTTGAATCTGGTGGTGCCTGGCTGATTTGTGGGTCCGACCTGCGGTCGGAC
>JANMUE010000555.1:0-16165 GCA_031391205.1 Lysobacterales bacterium
TTCCGTAATGGTGGGTCCGACCTGTGGTGGGATGCTTTCGCCAGCGCGGACCGAGTCGACAAAACGCGTCCCACCACAGGTCGGACCCACAAAGACCGCCGCTCCTACATGTCCGGTTCAGGCATCAGCTCCGCAATCAGATAGAACGACCCGAACACCAGCATACGTTCATCGTTAGCACAAGCCGCACGCGCTGCAGAAAAAGCGTCCCGTGGTGTCGCATGAAGGCTGACAGGCAGGTCCGGAAATGCGTCAAGCAAGCGATCCGACAGCTCTGCCACTTCCAACCCGCGTGGCGACTGCGCACTGAGCCCGCACAGGTGCCAATGGGCGATGCGCGACTTGAGAACACGCACGATGCCGATCGCATCCTTGTCCGCAAGCACGCTGAACACCGCGCGCGTTGATTTAGGATGTGCGGTCAGCCAGTCGCCCAGTGTCTGCGCCGCCTCCGGGTTGTGCGCTACATCAAGCGCAACCTCGGGTTGCGCGGCGATGATCTGCAGGCGTCCCGGTGGATGCGCGCGCAGCAGCCCTGTGCGCAGTGCATTATCGTCAACTGGCAGCTGATCAGCGCAGCACGCCAGCGCCATGATGGCCGCGGCAGCGTTGCGCAGTTGCACCGGTGCTTGCAATGCAGGCAACGGCAGTTCGATGCGACGGTGCGACAGTTCGACGCTCCAGTTCGCCCTGCCCGGCTCATGCTGCCAGCGATAGTCGATCATCGCACGCAGCGGCTGCGCGCCGATTTCGGCGACGGAATGCAGCAGTCCGCAAGGTGGATCGGGCATGGCGATGACCACCGGACGCCCGCTACGGCACACTCCGGCCTTTTCTGCAGCGATGGCGTCCAACGTCGTTCCGAGCAGCTCCTGATGGTCGAGGGCGATGCTGGTGATCACCGCGACATCGGCATCGATCAGATTGACCGCATCCAGGCGCCCGCCCAGCCCAACTTCCAGTACCGCAGCATCGAGCCTGGATTCGGCAAAGATCAGCAAAGCTGCCAAGGTACCAGCCTCGAAATAGGTCAGCGGCGTGTGACCACGGGCATGCTCGATACGCTGGAAGGCGTTGGTCAGATCGACATCGCTCACCTCGACACCATCCACCACGACACGCTCGTTGTAGCGTTTGAGGTGCGGCGAGGTATAGCGCCCGACGCGATAGCCGCCGGTGCGCAGCATGGCATCCAGAAACGCAACGGTGGAGCCCTTGCCATTGGTGCCGGCCACCACAAACACGCGACCCGCGATCGGCGGCGCGCCCAATGCTGACCAGACCCGGCGCACGCGCTCCAGCCCCATGACGATCTCGCGGGGATGCTGGGCAAGCCAGTGTTGCAACCAAGTATCCAGTGTTCGATTGTGCATGTACTGTCGCGAGAGTCGTGTCTGGAGCGACATTATCCCGTTTAGGGAAGGTCTGAATAAGTCACCACTTCGACTTCGCTCCACAGCTTAGTGCTTACCACACCCCGGTTTTTAACAGCGAAAGCTGGTCAAAACCTGCGGTTTTTCGCCCCCTGACTCAGGGGGCTATCGCGGCTCCGGACTTGTTCCGAGGTTCCCTAAGTGCATATTTCGGCGCAAATCCGCCGAATAAGCAATCATGCGTATTGAACCCGAGGCCCAAGCTGCCGACAATGCAGACCATGAGCAATCCCCATGACATTCAGGTCAGCGTCGCCGCCCGCTTCCTCGACGAGCATTCCGCTCCACAGGATCAGCGCTTCGCCTTCGCCTACACGATCACCATCCGCAACGAGGGTTCGGTACCTGCGCAGTTGGTCAGCCGGCATTGGGTGATTACCCACGGCAACGGCAAGGTCGAAGAAGTCCGTGGACCGGGCGTCGTCGGCGAACAGCCGCATCTCGATCCCGGACAGGCTTTTGAATACACCTCCGGTGCGATCATTGAAACGCCCGTCGGCACCATGCAGGGCAGCTACCACATGGTCGCCGATGACGGCACTGCATTCGACGCTCCCATTCCGCGCTTTACACTGTCGATTCCGCGCACCCTGCACTGATCGCACATGACGATCTATGCGGTAGGCGACGTACAAGGTTGCTATGAGGCATTGGCGCTGCTGATCGAAAAGCTGCGCTTCGATCCCGCTCAGGACCAGCTGTGGTTCTGCGGCGACCTGGTCAATCGCGGTGGCCAGTCTCTGGAAGTGCTGCGCCTGGTCAAATCCATCGAGCCGCAAGCGGTGGTTGTACTCGGCAACCACGATCTGAGCCTGCTCGCGGTTTCGGTCCGCAGAGAAGAGGAACAGAACAAGGCCAATCCCGATCTGCGCCGCGTGCTGTTCGCCGCCGATCGCGAAGATCTGATCGATTGGCTGCGCATGCGGCCGTTGTTTCATATCGACCGTGACGCCGGTTTCGCCATGGTGCATGCCGGTCTGTCGCCACGCTGGACGCTGAAATTGGCGGCGATTCGCGCTGCTGAGGTCGAACAACGCCTGCGCGGCGACGACTATAAGCGGATGTTGAAAACCATGTTTGGCGACCGACCCAACACCTGGTCGAAAAAACTCAGCGGCGATGACCGCACCTGCGCGATCATCAACGTCATGACACGTATGCGTTTCTGCGACGTGCGCGGTCGGATTGATTTCGATAGCAAGGGCGCGCCAGGAACGCAGAAGCCCGGCTTCTATCCCTGGTTCGAAGTGCCTGGACATAGCCCGCGCGAGTTTCCTGTCGTCTGCGGGCATTGGTCGACCTTGGGATTGTTCCAGGGTCTGGGCATCTACTCCATTGATACCGGCGCGGTCTGGGGCGGCAAGCTGACGGCACTTCAGATCGGCCCGGAACCGCGCATTATCCAGGTGGATTGCGAGGCCAGAGCTCAGGTCACGCGCAAGGGCGCGGATTGACATTGAATGTGGGAGCGGCGTCCCGCCGCGATGCACTTGCTCTACTCTCCAGAGATCAGAGCAAGAGCATCGCGGCTTGACCAGCTTCGTTGTTGAAAGCCGCCGCTCCTACATTTCTGGATCAGAGCAAGAGCATCGCGGCTCACGCCGCTCCTACATTGCTATCCACGCACCAGATCCACAAACTCGAACGCCTGCGCATGCCGCTCATCGGCTGCATGTGGCAGACGCGCCTGCACATTCCATTCGCTGCGATCAAACGCGGGGAAAAAAGTGTCGGCGTCGGAAACCACGCAATCGACGCACGTAAGATGCAGCACATCGGCAAACGGCAGCATCTGCGCATACACCTTGCCGCCGCCAATCACGTACAACGCCTGGCCTGCTGGCACATGCTGCATGGCCTGATCGATACTCGCCACCGCTTCCATGCCTGCGAAAGGCACGGCGCCAGATCGCGTCAGCACTATGTTGCGACGCCTCGGCAATGCCCGGCCCAGAGATTCCGCGGTGCGTCGCCCCATCAGGATGGTCTGATCCAGCGTCAGCGTCTTGAAGCGCTTGAGATCGTCCGGCAGATGCCAGGGCAGTGCATTGCCGCGTCCGATCGCATGCTCGCGATCCATCGCGACAACCAGGGCGATGCGTGGCCGCACGACTTCGCTCACTTGGATTTACGCAGTCCGGAAACTCGTACCCAGTCTTCCTGCATCGCCACGGTCAACTCTTCGAAATCGCCGGCATAGGCTTGAACCACTTCGTCTTCCTGGCCTTGCAGAATTCCAGACAACGCGATCGGTGCAGCCGCTGCCGAGAGACTGGCCAGCACCGGCTCCAGTGCGATCAAGGCGCTGGCCAGGATATTGGCGACGACGACATCGGCCTTTATATCCGGCGTTTCTTCTGGCGTATATAGCGACAGACGATCGGCTACGCCATTGCGTTCGGCATTGTCGCGGCTGGCAATCAGCGCCTGCGGATCGTTGTCTATGCCAACGGCGCGGGCCGCGCCGAGCTTGAGTGCGGCTATCCCCAGAATGCCTGAGCCGCAGCCAAAATCCAGCACCGTCTTGCCGGCAAGATCGAGTCCGTCCAGCCACTCCAGACACAGCGCCGTCGTTGCATGCGTACCGGTACCGAAGGCCAGGCCCGGGTCGAGTCGGACGATGACGGCATCGTCTCCTTCTTCGGGCTCGATGTTCCAGGGATAGATGAAGGTTCGGCGTCCGAACTGCATGGGCTTGAACTGGTCCATCCAGGCGCGCGTCCAATCCGCGTCGGCGACTTCGCGCACGGTGATCTTTTCCGGCGTCAGCCACGGAATCAGCAACTGCAGCGCATCGAACAGACCATGCTGATCGGCATCCGCGTCGAACAGCGCAGTGACCACCACATGCGGCCACACCGGTGTTTCTCCAGCGGCCGGCTCGAGAATCGGATGATCTTCGGCATCGAGCAAGGTGACCGACAGTGCGCCGACATCGTCGAGCGCGCGCTCGACGCGCTCGACGCTGTCGCGCTGTGCCACCAATGAGAATTCGATCCAGGGCATGGGCGTTGGTCGTGAAGTGCCGCTCGCGTAAGGTGGCTGCAACCCACCGATGCGGGTTGTTCGAAAATCGTGGGTTGCACCCACTTTGCAATTTGCAAGCCGATCGGGACCGGTGGGCCAACGCCGACCTACAGACCGATGGCCTTATCCTTGCGCTCGGCGATGCGCTTTTCAAGATAATGGATGTTGGCGCCACCAGCCTGGAACCCGTGATCGGCCATGATGCGCGCCTGCAGCGGCACATTGGTCTTGATGCCGTCGACCACCAGTTCGGCCAGCGCCACGCGCATGCGCGCAATCGCCTGGGCGCGATCGCGACCATGCACGATGAGCTTTCCGATCATCGAATCGTAATTGGGTGGGATGCGGTAGCCATCGTAGATATGCGTGTCGACGCGCACACCGGGGCCTCCAGGCGCGTGAAAACGTTTGACCAGACCGGGGCTGGGCATGAAGGTATCCGGGTCTTCGGCATTGATCCGGCACTCGATCGAATGGCCGTTGATCTGAATGTCTTCCTGACTCAGCGACAACTTCTGGCCAGAGGCGATCAGCAACTGCTCGCGCACCAGGTCGACACCGGTGATCATTTCGGTGACCGGGTGCTCGACCTGGATGCGGGTGTTCATTTCGATGAAATAGAACTCGCCATCCTGGAACAGAAACTCGAACGTTCCGGCGCCGCGATAGCCGATGCGCAGACAGGCCTCGACACAGACTGCGCCGATGCGCGCGCGCATTTCCGGTGTAATGCCGGGTGCCGGCGCTTCTTCGACCACTTTCTGATGGCGGCGCTGCATCGAACAATCGCGCTCGCCCAGGTGGATGGCGCCGCCCTGTCCGTCAGCCAACACCTGAATCTCGATATGACGCGGGTTCTCCAGGAATTTCTCCATATAGACCATGTCATTGCCGAACGCCGCCTTGGCTTCGGCCTTGGTGGTCTGGATGGCATTGTGCAAGGCCATTTCGGTGTGCACGACACGCATGCCACGACCGCCGCCACCGCCGGCTGCCTTGACAATAATCGGATAACCGATGCCGCGCGCAATACGCATATTCTCTTCGTTGTCGTCGCCCAAAGGCCCGCCGGAACCGGGTACGCAGGGCACGCCGGCGGCCTTCATTGCCTTGATCGCCTCGACCTTGTCACCCATCAGGCGAATCACGTCGGCGGTGGGGCCAATGAATACAAATCCGGATTTCTCCACGCGTTCGGCAAAATCGGCGTTTTCGCTGAGAAACCCGTAGCCCGGATGGATGGCCTGAGCATCGGTGACTTCCGCTGCGGAAATAATGCGCGGCACGTTGAGATAGCTGTCTGCCGCAGCCGCAGGGCCGATGCACACCGATTCGTCGGCCATGCCGACATGCTTGAGATTGCGATCCACGGTGGAATGTACCGCCACAGTTTTTATTCCGAGCGCATGGCAGGCGCGCAGCACACGGAGCGCAATTTCACCGCGGTTGGCGATGACGACCTTATCGAGCATTTGCTTCCCCTACCTTCGCCAATGTCATAGACCGTGGTCCGTTTCGTCAAAACAATGACATGAAATCGCGTCTTTTCCCGCCAGGCTTCGTTGCAGCCCCTTACCGCACCGCCAGTGCGCCTGCGGGGCTGCGCCTCGCCTGGCGGAAAAATCCATCGATTTCATTTTGTCAGTATTTTGACGAAACGGACTACGAGCGGCATCAATTCGCTGAATGCACGCATCGCCAACTCAGGAAATGACGAACAAGGGCTCGTCGAACTCGACCGGATGTCCGCTAGCCGCGAGAACCGCAGTAACCGTGCCGGATACATCGGCTTCGATCTGGTTGAACATCTTCATCGCTTCAATGATGCCCAGCACATCGCCGGCCTTGACCTGCTGACCGATCTTCACGAAAGGCGGAGACTCGGGACTGGGTGAGTTATAGAACGTTCCGACCATAGGCGCGCGCATCACATGACC
Organism: Lysobacterales bacterium; assembly: GCA_031391205.1. Classification (GTDB taxonomy): domain Bacteria; phylum Pseudomonadota; class Gammaproteobacteria; order Xanthomonadales; family Ahniellaceae; genus 0-14-3-00-62-12. The sequence continues at coordinate 6,398 of JANMUE010000555.1, forward strand.
ATCGGGCAGTTCGCGCCCGCTGCTGGCATGTCCGGTATCGGCAGGCGAGGACACATGTGTGCTGTGTCCGGCACTGGGGCGCTGCTCGACGTGCACATGGGTTACCGGCGCAGGTGCTGGCATGGCGGGGGCTGCGACAAATTTTGGAGCGCGCGACAGCCGAATGGTTTCTTCGCCCTCCTTGATTTCCAATTCAGTCAGATTGGATTCTTCCAGCAGGTCGATCAGCTTTTTGATTTTGCGAAGGTCCATCGTCGGCCCTATCTCAGTTGGTGGCAATACTCCGCTCGCAACAGCAAACGGCTCCCCATAGAACAATTTCTAGTTGTTGACGCGATGCATTGCCGCGTTCAATGCCAATTCATAGCCCTCGGCGCCGAATCCGCAGATCACGCCGACTGCGATGCCCGCAAGCAACGACTGCTGACGAAAGGCCTCACGCGCGTGCACATTGGACAGATGCACTTCGATGAACGGAATGGACGCCGCCGACAAGGCATCACGCAGCGCGACACTGGTATGCGTGAAAGCCGCCGGATTGATGACGATGAAGGCAGTGCCGTCTGTTCTGGCAGTGTGCAGCCGCTCGATCAGGGCCATTTCGCTGTTACTTTGCAGATGACTCAGTTCATGCCCTCCAGCCTGAACGTGTGCCGTCATTTCCGCAACAATATCTTCCAAACTGCGCCGCCCGTAAGTCTCTGGCTCCCGGGTCCCGAGCAGATTGAGATTGGGGCCATTGAGCAGGAGAATTCGGGCCACGAGCAACAGTCCCTAACGAACCGATAGTGTGCGTGTTTGGCTCCAGGATGTCCAGATACTTGCACGATGCTAGGTGATCGCTGCAAGTTGCACGCATTGACTTTCCTGTGGGAGCGGCCTCCGGCCGCGAATATCAACGATTCCGCATTGCTATTCGCGGTAGAGGCCGCTCCCGCAAAGTCCGGATCAGGTCACCACGCGATAGCAGGGCCGATACGCCTCTCCACCCGGCAGTTTCATGCGGTGTTGCGCTACGAACGCGGAGAGCAGCCGATCCAGGGCCTGCATGATTTCCGACTCGCCATGGATTTCAAATGGGCCATATTGCTCGATCGCCCGCATACCCTCTTCCTTGACGTTGCCGGCGACGATGCCCGAGAACGCGCGCCGCAGTTGAGAAGCAAGCAAGTGACGATCCTGACTGCGGGTAATGCGCAACGACGCCATGTTGGCATGCGTCGGTGCGAACGGATGCTGCAACGATTCTTCGATGGTCAATGCCCAGTTGAAGAAGAACGCATCGCGCTGATTGATGCGGAACTCACGCACTTTATTGACACCCTTGGCCAGCGCATGCGCCACCTTGCCTGGATCGTCGACAATGATCTGATAGTGGCTGGACACCGAATCACCCAGCACCAGGCGCAAAAATTCATCGATCTGCTCGAAATAGGCAGCCGATTCCTTGGGACCGGTCATCACGAACGGGAAGGGCGTCCCGGCGTTCTCTGGATGCAGCAGAATTCCCAGTAGATAAAGGATTTCCTCGGCGGTACCCACGCCGCCCGGAAAAACGATGATGCCGTGCGTCAGGCGCACAAACGCTTCCAGACGTTTTTCGATGTCCGGCATGATGATCAGATGATTGACGATCGGGTTGGGCGACTCGGCGGCGATGATGCCGGGCTCGGTGATGCCGATATAGCGATTGCTCTTGCGGCGCTGTTTGGCGTGGCCGATGGTGGCACCCTTCATCGGGCCCTTCATCGCACCCGGGCCGCAGCCGGTGATGATGTCCAGTCCACGCAGACCGAGTTGGTAACCGACGGCTTTTGTGTATTCGTATTCGTGCCGCGGAATCGAGTGGCCACCCCAGCAGGTCACCATGCTCGGATCCACGTTCGGGCGCAGCACACGGGCATTGCGCAGGATCTCGAATACGGCATTGGTGATGCCGGAAGATTCCTGCAGATTGAAGCGCCCGGTCTGGATATCGCCAGTTACATAGGCGATGTCACGCACCACGGCGAACAACTGCTCGTTGACGCCACGGATGATCTTGCCGTCGACGAAGGCCTCACAGGGCGCATTCTTCAATTCCAGCTTGATGCCGCGGTCCTGCTGCAGCACTTGAATGTCGAAATCCGGATAGCGCTCACTCATCGCGCGCGGGTCATCGCTCTGCGATCCGCTGTTCAGCACGGCCAGCGCGCATCGCCGCATCAGCAGATGCATGCCACCGGAACTTGCATCGCGCAGGCGCGACACTTCCTGACGCGACAACACGTCCATGCCGCCCAGCGGCGAAATCAAAGCATTAACCGTCGCAGCACGTGCGCCCATGAAATCTCCAGAAAACTCGAATCAGACCGTTGCGGTCAAAAGGCCGGCGTCCACGCCACCGGCAACCAAGCGGGCGTCGAACCCGCGTTCACAAAGCAGAAAGGTCGCAGACGCACTGCGACGACCAGAGTCGCAATACACCGCGCACACTCTGCTCGGGTCAAGCTGCACCGCCATCTCTCGTAGACGCGCCAGGGGCAGGTTGATCGCGCCAGGCAGATGCCCGGCACGAAATTCATCAGCCAGGCGCACATCGATCAACTGCGTTTGCGCGCCCACTTCTTCAAGAACTATTTCACGCAACAACGGCGCTTTCAGCAAGCGCTCGAAATCTTTGGCTCCGATGCGCATCACCTGGACATCGGTCAAGGCGCGCACTGTGGCATTGCGCGGATTGCCTGACAACAGCGCCTCTTCGCCAAACCCACGGCCCACCGACAACTGCGAGATTTCGGTCTCGCTAATGCCATTGGGCTCCTCGCGCACAATCTGAACCCGCCCTTCGGTGATGATGAAATACGCGTCCCCGGGGTTGCCTTGACGAACGATGATCTTGCCGGCAGGAAATTGCGCGGACTGCATGCATGAAAACAGTTGAGCGATATTGCCGGGCGGAATGTGGTGAAAGGCCTGATTCTGCAGCAGGGCCGTCATCCAGTCGCCGGATTCATCCTCATTACCAGAATGCGCAATATCCACTACTTCAACGCCACCCGTCTGCGCCCAGGTCAGCACCAGATCCAATTGCTCGCGGTCCACAACCAGAATCTGACTGGGCTTTACGCAAGTCGCCGTAGTCGCCCTGCGCGCACCCTGCGCCAGCGGTTGCAGCGCCTCCGGCGTCTCCGCACGCACCAAGCGCGTTTCCAAACCGTCAAATAACTCGACCGCGCCTGACAGCAGATAGGGCACCGTCCGTGCGGACTCGCCACGGCTGAACACCATCTGGCCCGGGGTATAGGTACCGACGCGGCAGTGCTTGGCCAACTCGGCACGATCGGTCGGCAGCAAAGACGCCAACGGCACCAGGTTCCTGAGCAGACTGAGATTGACCATCGAAACCGCAGGCTTCGCCAAATCTGCGGCCAAGTGACCGCGGATCGGTAAGCATTCCCAAACTGGGGCGCCGGGTCAAGCACGATGTTCAAATCGACAAAGAAAAAGGGCGGCCACAGGGCCGCCCCTTTCTTTTATCACCAGTTTTCAACCAGCGTGCGGGGTGAGCCCCGCAATCCAATCAGAACTCGTAACGCACGCCGACCTGAGCCGACCAGCGCGACTGACCGATACCATCAGCTCGGCCTGTCGAGGGCAGCAGCACGGCACCCGTGGTGTCATTGACATAGGTCGACACGTCATAGACGTAACGACCCTCTGCGTTGACACCCGACATGCGCGCAACACCAAGGTTATACGGGAAGCCGACTTCGTCGATATGGCCCCAGTCCTTGTTCACGAGGTTTCCGATGTTCTGGATGTCCAGGAAGATTTCTGCACGATTGCCCCAACCTGCCGGAATGGCCTGGCTGACGCGCAGATCGAACTGGTTGATATACGGCGATCTTGCCGAGTTGCGACGAGCCACTTCGCCACGATTGGCAGCGAGGTAATCCTGGCTCTCGATGTAGGCCTCGAACGCTGCGATATCAGCGGCCGACGAACTGGCGGTAAACGCCACTTCACCCTGCAGCGGGATATAGAACAGGTCGTTGCCCTGGATGCCGTCGCCGTTGGCGTCGCCGGTGAAGCCGTAGCTGTGCGTGCGACCGGCGCGGCCTTCATAAAACAGGCCAAACGTGGTCGGGAAGTCTTCCGAGAACGCCAGACGATAGGTGAACAGACCCGTGTAGCGATCGCGGATCTCGTAGTTCGCGCTGCTGTTGGCGGTTTCGTTCGGGTTGAAGATCGCGCGGCCGTTCCAGTTCGACAGAGCTACCGACGAGGTACCCGGGCTGACTTCATCCGACTTACCGTAGGTGTACGCAATGCGGGCACCCCAGTTGTTCTCGAACGGCTTGTCCAGCGACAGGGTGATGTTGTCGGCCATGCCCTTGGTGGTGTTCTTCAACAGCACCACATCGGTAAAGCTGCGGTTACGACCAAAGCGGTTCTGGATGGCGCTGGTCGGACCCGTGGCACCAAAGCTGGCCGGCAGCACATTGGTGTAGTAGTAATAACGACCATCGGGCAGGATGCCACGCGGCGCGCCGAGATTCAGGTGCTCGAACGCCACACCTTGTTCGACGACGTTGCGCAGCCACTCCGCACCAGCGACCAAGCCCATCCACGGCAGCTCACGCTCGAAAGCGAAGTTGATCTTCCACACGGTCGGCTGCTGGAAATCCGGGTCCATGAAGTTGACCAGCGCGGCAGGCGGGGTGCCGAGCGGCGGGGCCTGCGTATCCGGATTCGGGTTGAAGCCCGAGCCGTTCTGCAGCGACACACCCTGGGTCAACACACCCGGATTCGAGAACGAGTTGGACAGCCACACACCCGGCGACGAACCCTGGAACAGGCCCACACCACCGCGCAGCTGAGTCGCGCGTTCGGTGGCGAAGGTGTAGTTGAAGCCGAGGCGCGGCTGCACGGTGACCTGGCCATCGGTGGTGGCAGTGTTGTCATAACCGAAGGTGGTCAGCGCGGCCTGGTTGAACTCGGGTTCATCGTCGAGGATGTTGCGGTCGACGCGGATGCCGTACTGGAAGTTCAGGTTCGGGCTGTAGGTCCAGGTGTCCTGAACAAACAAGCCGAGGTTGGCGAACTCGAATTGAGCGGCGGCGGACTCAACACCGGGACGCAGCGTCTGGAACCCGAACGCCGTCCAGTTGCCGGCCTGAAAGTTGTCGATGCTGCTGAAGTTGTAGTTGCCGAAGGTGTCCTGCAGGAACAGGTTGTAGACGTCGTTGCCTTCGTAGTCGAATCCAAAACGGACCACATGATCGCCAAGGAACCAGTCGCCTGCGAAGTAGCTGGTCAAGGTATCGACCGCCAGATCATTGGACTGACGCGAACGCTCGGTGCCGAAGAACACGCCGGTGGCGTTGTTGTTGACGCCAACACGCACTTGCGGCGCACGGATGTCAAATGTCGGAGTCGAACGGTATTCGGAATACGACACGTTGGCTTCGGTCGCGAAATTGTCCGACCAGTTGCTGTAGAGCAGCAGGGCGTAGTTCTCGAAGCTGATGTTGCTCTGCCACCAGTTCGACGAGAACGAGTACGCGGTGCGGCCGAGATTCGGCAACACCTGATCGACGCCTTCGGTCTTGTTGTAGCGGAAGGTCATGCGGTGCGCATCGTTGATGTTCCAGTCGATCTTGGCGATCAGCTTCTCATCGGTATTGTCGACACCGGCAGGCAACGCGGAACCGCCGATGTTCAGGCCATAACCATTGGCGATCGAAATGATGCGGTCCAGATCGGCCTGGGTAAGACCCTGCACTTCCGTGCTGGCGCCCGAACCCGTCAAGCCCACGTCCGGAGCCGGCGAGGAGCGCTGGAACTCTTCATAACCGACGAAGAAGAACAGCGTGTCCTGGATGATCGGACCGCCGACGTAGGCACCGTAGGTGTACTCGTCATCGAAGCTGGTGAATTTGGCCGGCTCGTCGCTCACCATGTCGTTGTTGCGGTAAACCGCATACACGCCGCCGCTGAATTCATTACCGCCGCTCTTGGTGACAGCATTGATGTTGGCGCCGACGAAGTCGGTCTGGGTGACGTCGAAGTTGGAGATACCGACGTTGAATTCCTGAATCCAGTCGATCGAGATCGGCTGATTCAGTGCCGGCAGGCCGGTCGCATTCAGACCGAACTGATCGTTGGTCGGCACGCCGTCAACGCGGATGTTGTTATAGCGACTGTTCTGACCGGCGGCGGAAAGTTCACCGCGGCCCTTGTCGGTCTGAACGATGCGCGGATCGAAGCGGACATAGTCGCCAATGCTGCGGCCGATCGACGGCAGCTCTTCGATCTGTTCGACCGTGATGTTGGTCGACGCGCCCATGTTGTCGGGCGTGAAGGTCGACAGCGCGCTGGACGCAACCACTTCAACGGCTTCCAGTTCAGCTGCATCACTGGCCAGGGTCAGGGTGACCGAGGCAGTTTCTGCGAGCAACAGGAACACGTCGTTACGGCTGGCGGCGTCAAGACCGTCTTTGCTGGCCGTTACCGTGTACGGGCCGCCAACACGCAGACCGCGCGTGCTGAAGCGACCATCGGCATCGGTCGTCAGAGACTGCTTCGAGCCCGAAGGCTGATGAAGAATGTCGACGGCGGCGCCAGCGATCGGGGCCCCCTGAGTATCGACGATGCGACCCGCCACGCTGGCCGAGGTGCTTTGCGCAAAGGCAGGCACGCTGGCAAACAGGGCAAGCAACGCGAGCAGAACGATCTGCACAGAGTATCGCTTGAACATGGTTTCACCTTCTTTTGATGGCATCACGGATATCCCAGCACTTCACAACACATCCGTCGGCGCGCGTACTCGTCCAGGGAGCCACACACTTCTAGATGACCAGAGGGGATTAACGACAGTTTAACCTCTCCATGTGACAGATTGCTAACAATCTCGCGTCAGCCATGACCACTCAACGTTGAGTGCTAGATTTTCTTTAATGATTTCATTACTTTGGACTGAATGCCGCGATTCGATCGGGGCACCTCAGGAAACCTGCTGCGACGCCGCCATGAAAGCTGAAAATCCGTCCAACAGCATCTGCACCGAGATCGCAACCAGCAGCATGCCCATCAGCTTTTCCAGCGCGCCAAGCACACTTTCGCCCAGCCAGCGAAACAACAGGGTCGCTGCAAACAGCACCACGGCCGTCGCTGACCAGGCCGCCAACAACGCGATCGTCCAGTCGACGGTACGTCCTGGATGCTCATGACCCAACAGCATCAGCATTGCCATCGCCGAAGGTCCAGCGATACCCGGAATGGCCATCGGGAAAATCATCGGCTCGCCACCGTGCGAAGGGCCGAAGATGCCCTCTTTGGGCGGAAAGATCATGCGCACGCCGATCAGAAACAAGACGATGCCGCCAGCAATGCTGACCGATTCCTGGCGCAGATGCAGCGCCTCAAGCAGCAGCGTGCCTCCGTACAAGAAAGCGAGCAGAGTAAACAACGCGATCAACAGTTCGCGCGCCAAGACGATGCGTCGACGCTTCGGCGACAAGTCTTTTAGCAAGCTGAGAAAGACCGGCACGTTGCCGATCGGGTCCATGATCAGGAACAGCAGCAATGCGGCAGACAATGTGGTCATAGTGGTTCCTCGATACGCAGCTGTGTGGGAGCGGCGTCCCGCCGCGACTGCCTGAGATTCAGAGCAAGAGCTTCGCGGCTCACGCCGCTCCCACATTGATATTCAGATCGCGAATCCTTCCGCGCCACTCCTTGCCATTGGCCGACAACAACTCGACGGCGGAAGCTGCGGCTGCATCCGGCAATGCAATCAGACCAGGATTCTCTGCAAAATAAGCGCGACCACGCAGGCGGGTGCGCATCGGCGAAGGCACCAGGCCGGAAACCCGGATAGCTGTGTTGTCCCATTCTGCTGACCACTGCGATACCAACCCGCTCAGTGCGAATTTCGCTACACCGTATGCCCCCCAATGCGCTCGTGAAACCAGACTGAGGTCATCGAGAACGATCAGCACTGCAGCGTCCGCACTCTTGCTTAACACCGGAAGACAGGCCAGGGTCAATGCCACCGGAGCATTCAAATTCACCTGCAGGCTTTTCAACCACTCATCTGGCGGTGTCTGCGCATGCGCGATCAGGCCGGTGAAATGCGCGGCAGAGTGAACCAGCCCATCGAGTCGCCCAAACTCCTGTTCGATACTTTGCGCCAACGCTTCATAATCGGCCGGTGTTGCGCCTTCCAGGTCGATCGGATAGATCGCCGGTTCAGCTCCGCCCGCGGCAACAATCTCGTCATACAACTTTTCGAGCGGGCGCACCCGCCGCCCGCACAGAATCAGGGTCGCACCCGCCTTGGCGGCCTGTTTGCAGAGTGAATTACCCAACCCACCGCTGGCCCCCGTCACCAGCACGATGCGATCGGCGAGCGCACCCGGCGTGGCGGCGGCCACAGTTTCGACCAGACTCATGCCAACTCAGGACTTCTGCGCTTCGCTGACCATCTCGGCAAGGTCACCCTTTTCGTACAGTTCCATGGTGATGTCGCAGCCACCAATCAATTCACCATTGATGAACAGTTGCGGAAACGTTGGCCAGTTCGAGAAGCGCGGCAGATTGGCGCGAATCTCCGGGTTCTCCAGCACATTGACGGAGTGAAACTGCGCACCGACTTCGCGCAGCGCTGCCGAGGTGCGGCTGGAGAATCCGCACATCGGAAACTGCGGCGTTCCCTTCATGAATAAGACGATGGGATGCGTCTCGACTGTCTGGCGAATCTGCTCGATGATGTCCATGCGAAGTCTCGTATTGAGTGCCGCGACTGCGGCGTGAACCGTCATTCTAGCAAGCCACGCACAAGACCAACGAAAATCGTCTTAGGGAAGCTCTGAGTTAGTAACCACTTCGACTTCGCTCAACAACTTAGTGCTTGCCACACGCTGGTTTTCAACAGCGAAGCTGGTCGTTTTCAACAGCGTAAGCTGGTCAACCTGCGGTTTTTCGCCCAATGACTGACGGGGCTATCGCGGCTCTGGACTTGCTCAGAGGTTCCTTAGCAGAGCGCAACACACGGTTTGGGATGACCGGCACGGACGCCTGTGGGACAATCTTTGACCCGCGCCCGTCAGCGCATCTATTGGAAGCCCCACCATGGCGATTGAACTGCCTGCCCTGCCCTACGCCCGCGACGCGCTGGCACCACACATCTCGGCCGAGACCATCGACTTCCATTACGGCAAACACCATCAGACCTACGTCACCAATCTGAACAACCAGATCAAGGGCACCGACTTCGAGACGATGTCGCTTGAAGACATTATTCGCAAGTCCAGTGGCGGCATGTTCAACAATGCTGCACAGGTGTGGAACCATACGTTCTACTGGAATTGCCTAAAGCCCAACGGCGGCGGGGAACCCAGCGGCAAACTCGCTGACGCAATCACCGCGAGCTTCGGCTCGTTCGCACAATTCAAAGAACAGTTCACCCAGACCTGCATCACCACGTTCGGCTCAGGATGGGGTTGGCTGGTGCAGCGCGCCGATGGCTCGCTGGCCCTGGTCAGCACCTCCAACGCCGCGACGCCGCTGACTGGCACCGATCGTGCCCTGCTGACCTGCGATGTATGGGAACACGCCTATTACGTCGACTACCGCAACGCCCGCGCCAAATACGTCGAAGCGTTCTGGAATCTGGTCAACTGGGATTTTGTTGCCGCTCAGATGGCGTAATGGAATGTGGGAGCGGCGTGAGCCGCGATGCGCTTGCTCCAATGCCCGGAGACCAGAGCAAGCGCATCGCGG
>JANMUE010000584.1:0-3021 GCA_031391205.1 Lysobacterales bacterium
CTCTGACCTCCAGACAGTAGAGCAAGGGCATCGCGGCTCACGCCGCTCCTACATTCTTCGCTCTCAGGCGCGGCTTCACGCCGCGCCACGCTGCTGCCAGAATCCTGCGCTTCCCTGATCGAGGCGCCGATGAGCACGACTGTTGCCAGTCCCATCAATTCAACACGTCGTGTGCTGTTCGCCAGCCTGATTGGCACCACGATTGAATTCTTCGATTTCTATATCTACGCCACAGCAGCAGTGCTGGTGTTTCCATCACTGTTCTTTCCGTCCAGCGATCCGGCGACGGCAACGCTGCAGTCGTTCGCTACGTTCGCGCTGGCGTTCTTCGCCAGGCCAGTGGGCTCGGCGTTGTTCGGTCACTTCGGCGACCGCATCGGTCGCAAGGCCACCCTGGTCGCGGCCTTGCTGACCATGGGTCTGTCGACGGTCTTGATCGGGCTGTTGCCGACCTATGCATCGATCGGCGTGACTGCACCGATCCTGCTGGCTCTGTGCCGATTCGGTCAGGGTCTGGGCCTGGGCGGCGAATGGGGCGGTGCGGTGCTGCTGGCGACCGAAAACGCACCGCCCGGAAAACGTGCCTGGTTCGGCATGTTTCCACAGTTGGGCGCACCGATCGGATTCGTCTGCGCCAACGGCATCTTCCTGATTTTGGCCGGGGTGCTCGATGACGAGCAGTTCCTGAGCTGGGGTTGGCGCATTCCGTTTGTGGCCAGCGCGGTTCTGGTGTTCGTCGGATTGTGGGTGCGGTTGCGCATCCAGGAGACGCCAGCGTTCGAGCAGGCGCTCGCAAGGAACGAGCGCGTACGCCTTCCCATCGCGCAGGTGATCTCAAGGCATCCGCGTGCGCTGTTCGCCGGCACCTTCAGCGCAATGGCGACCTTCGTCACGTTCTATCTGATGACCGTGTTTACGCTCAGCTGGGGCATGTCGAAACTGGGTTACTCGCGCGAACAGTTCTTGCAGCTGCAGTTGATCGCGGTGCTGTTCTTCGCAATCACTATTCCGATCTCCGCGGTGATGGCAGATCGCTATGGCCGGCGTCGCGTGCTGTTGATCGTCAGCGCGATGATCATGGCATTTGGCCTGTGTTTCGATCCCCTGTTTGGCTCCGGCACCACAGTCGGAGTGTTGGTGTTTCTGAGTCTGGGCATGGCGCTGATGGGGCTGACCTATGGCCCGCTCGGCACTGCCCTGGCCGAGATCTTTCCTACTGCGGTGCGCTACACCGGTGCTTCGCTGAGTTTCAATATGGCGGGCATCTTTGGCGCTTCGTTGGCACCGTATATCGCTACCTGGCTGGCGGGAAGATTCGGGCTGGAGGCAGTCGGCCTCTATCTCAGCGGCGCCGCGCTGCTGACCTTGCTGGCCTTGCTGCTGCTGCCGAAGGATACGCCCGAGGCACGCGGAATCTGATCGGCCTGTCGGAATCGGCAGGCGTATCCCGCTTGTCTTTCCGAACAGTCCCCAACGGACTTCATGCCAGGGTGAAAACGATGAAGGGAAGTATTGCCGCGCGTAACCTGACCCTGATCCTGGGGCTTCTGTACGGCGTAATCGCCGCTGCAGGCTCACCCTATTCCAATCCACGAGTGGTGCCGGCCACACCAGCGCCGGGTGAGCCAGTGCAGTTCCTGGTCGACTGGGATGGTTGCGGCGGGCCGGGTATTCCGACCACGCAGATCGTAGGTAACATCATCACCATCGTGCAGCCACTCGACGCCATCTGCGGCGTGCCGCCGCCGAGCCCGCCGTTGACGTATGCCATCGGTCCGTTCACGGCCGGGAATTTCATCGTTCGCTACTCCATCGTCAGCGGGGCTACGACGACGTTCGGTCCGGTCGACGTACCGTTTACCGTCGCTGGTACGCCCAGGGCGATTCCGGCAGCGGGCTTCTGGGGGCTTGCGATCCTGAGCCTATTGATGCTGGTGGTGACGGCGCGTCGTCGCCGGAGTGTCACCACCAATCCGTAATCACCGGCGCGGCGCAAAATTCGGTACACCACTACACTGTCGGCCTTGCTGCTGAAGGCAGGGCCGCTCACGGGTCGCAGTGATGGCTAGGAATCGGCGTGCGCTGATGATCACAAAAGTTGTCCGCTGGATCCGCGCATGCCACTGATCCAGGCCAATGGCATCGATATCGAAGTCGAGCGTTTCGGCGATCCGGCGCATCCTGCAGTACTGCTGATCATGGGCCTGGGCATGCAGCTGGTGGCCTGGCCAATGGAATTCTGCACAGCACTTGCCGCCGCCGGCTACTACGTGATCCGCTTCGACAACCGCGACATCGGACTATCCACCAAGTGGCAGGGCCGTCATACCAGCGTCGCCATGGCCGCGCTGCGCTTTTGGATGCGCCTGCCGGTGGATGCACCCTACCGTATCGACACTCTGGCAGCAGACAGCATCGGCGTGCTCGATGCGCTGGGCATCAGCCGCGTGCACGTGGTGGGTGTGTCGATGGGCGGAATGATCGCGCAGACGCTGGCGGCAAGGCATCCTGATCGTGTGCTGAGTCTGGCGTCGATCATGTCGTCCAGTGGTAGCCGGCATCTACCCAATCCAAGCCTGGGTGTGCTTCGCCTCTTGATGGCACGACCGCCGGCACGATCACGATTCGATGAGCAGGTCGCGCACTTCATGCGGCTGTTCAAGGCTATCGGTAGCCCCGGGTTTCCGGTCCCCCCTGAGCAAATGCGCGAACGTATCGCCAATGGCCTGCGCCGCAGCTATCACCCGGCCGGAACCGCAAGGCAGTTGCTGGCGATCGCCGCATCGGGGGACCGCAGCAGCGACCTGCGCAGCATTGCGCGTCCGACCCTGGTGATTCATGGCGATGCCGATCGTCTGGTACCGCTGGCACATGGCATCGACTGCGCGCGCAAGATCAAGGGCGCGCAATTGCGTGTAGTCGAAGGCATGGGGCACGATCTGGCCCCAGCCCTGCTGCCGATCCTGATTGAAGAACTGCTGGCGCATTGGCGGCGTTGTGGGAGTGGCGTCCCGCCGCGAA
>JANMUE010000595.1:0-3479 GCA_031391205.1 Lysobacterales bacterium
GGTGGTGGGGGGTGTGGTGGGGGCGCGGCCCCCCCGCGTGCTTCTCTTCCCCCCTTTTTGGGGGGGGGGCGGCCCCCTCTTTCTCTTTATAAATCTCCCCCTGCGTGCGGGGCTCCTCCCCCCCCCACCCCCCCGCTCCTATATCTAAAGGGTTTCCAACGCCTCAGCGATATCCCGGCAATGCTGCTCCCACCAGGGCGCCAGCGCGACGTGCGGGAAGGCGGCCGGGAACGCTGGATCGGCCCAGCGCTCGGCGATCCAGCCGGCATAGTGGATCTGGCGCATCAGTCGCAGCGCTGGAATCAGCTGCAGCTCACCACGGTCGAAGGGGCGGAATTGCTCGTAGCCTTCCAGCAAGGCCTCGCGCTGAGCGTCCTCACCGGTCATCAGCATCCACAGATCCTGCACCGCCGGACCGCTGCGGCTGTCGTCCAGGTCGACGAAGTGCGGGCCGGCATCGGTCCACAGCACATTGCCGGGATGGCAGTCGCCATGCAGGCGTAGCCGTCCAGGAGCAATGCTGGCAAACACGGCGTCGATGCCATCGGCGGCGTCCTCGATCAGATGCTCGTAGCGATCACGTACCACATCCGGCAGCAGGGGTGAGGTCGCGGCGGCATGATGGGGTGCCCATACCAGGGTATCCGCGTCGACGCGCTGGCGATGCTGGAACGAACTGCGTTGACCGATCAGATGGATGCGCGCCAGCAGCCGGCCCAGCCAGGCCGAAACCTCCAATCCCTCCAGATCCGGTGCGCGTCCGCCCTTACGCGGAAACAGCGCAAAGCGAAATCCCGCATGCGTGAACAGGCTGTCCTCGCCCAGCCGCTGCGGCGCCACCACGGGCAGTTCGGCGTCGGCGAGTTCCTGGCTGAACTGGTGTTCTTCCAGAATCGCGGCATCGCTCCAGCGTCCAGGGCGGTAGAACTTGGCAATCAGAAAACCGGCATCCTCAAGGCCGATCTGATAGACGCGGTTCTCGAAGCTGTTCAGCGCCAGCAGACGCCCATCCGGCGCGTGGCCCACGCTTTCCACCGCATCCAGCACCACATCGGGCGAGAGCCCTGCATAGGGCTGCAGGGCGCTCAACGCTTGGCTACCACCGCCAGCGTCAGTCGTGAGATGCAGACCAGGCCGCCTTCGTCGTTCTCAATGCGGATTTCCCAGACCTGGGTGCTGCCGCCCAGATGCAGCGGCTTGGCCGTGCCGATGACCACGCCATCGCGTATGCCCTTGAGGTGATTGGCATTGATCTCGATGCCGACGACATTGGAGCCATCATCGGGACGGCACAGCCAACCGGCCAGCGAGCCCAGCGTCTCGGCCAAGGCGACCGAAGCGCCGCCGTGCAGCAGTCCGAAGGGTTGCCGGGTACGTTCGTCGACCGGCAATGTGCCGCGCAGAAAGTCGACGCCAACCTCGGTGATGCGAATGCCCAGCGCATCCAGCAATGTGCCGGTATTGCGGGTATTGAGCTGGGCCAGGACGACGGGCTTCTTGAAGATCGAGGGGGTGTTCATCGCAACATCATAATGTAGGAGCGACTTTGTGGGAGAGGGGTCCCGCCGCGATGCTTCTGCTCTGATCTACAAAGCGAAGTCAAAGGCATCGCGGCGGGACGCCGCTCCCACAAAGTCGCTCCCACGGGTCGGCGAATCCATCACAATACCCGCTCCCATCGAGACTCGCGCTTGCCGTATCGCGTCCACATCCAGCCCAGCAACAAGTCGTTCGAAGCCGATGCGGGCGAAACCGTACTCGATGCCGCGCGCCGCGCCGGCCTGGCTCTGCCGTATTCCTGCCTCGGCGGTGTCTGTGGCAGCTGCAAGGCGACCCTGATCAGCGGTCGCTGTGTCTATCCGAATCAACCGCCGCAGGCGCTGACCGCAGACGAGCGCGCGCATGGCGATGTGCTGCTGTGCCAGGCCGTGCCGACCAGTGATCTTGAGATCAGCGCGCGCGAAGTGCCCAGTGTCGCCGAGTTTCCGCGGCGTGTGCTGGCAGCGCGCGTTGTCGAGAAACGCCTGCTTGCAGAAGACGTGATGCTGATCGCCCTGCAGACGCCCAAGGCGCAGCGGCTGCGTTGGCTACCCGGGCAATACATCGATGTGTTGTTGCCGGAAGGCAAGCGCCGCGCCTTCTCGATCGCGAATGCGCCGCACGAGAGCGACAATATCGAACTGCATGTGCGTCGCGTGCCCGGCGGTGGTTTTACGCAGATCGTGTTCGACGCCACACCGTTGGGCAGCCTGTGGCGTATCGAAGGACCGCTGGGCA
Source organism: Lysobacterales bacterium (assembly GCA_031391205.1). Lineage (GTDB taxonomy): Bacteria > Pseudomonadota > Gammaproteobacteria > Xanthomonadales > Ahniellaceae > 0-14-3-00-62-12. Next base: position 2,278 of record JANMUE010000595.1, read on the forward strand.
CCTTTGTGCCGCGCGAAGATTCGGAACGGCCGATCATCTTCATGGCCGGCGGCACCGGGTTTGCGCCGATCAAGGCGATCATCGAACACTTTCTGCATCTGGGCAGCAGCCGTGCCATGCATCTGTACTGGGGCGCCCGCCGCATCGACGATGTGTATATGCCCTATCTGCCGGTGCACTGGCAGGCACAGCATCCCGGTTTTCAATTTTCTGCGGTTCTATCGGAGGCCGATGCCATCCATCTGGCGAGCTATCGTGGCGGCCTGGTTCACGATGTGGTGCTGGCCGACCATGCCGACCTCGCACCCTTCGATCTGTATATGAGCGGCCCGCCGCCCATGATTGAAGCCGCGCGGCACCGCTTCATCGATCGTGGCCTCAACCCCGAGCGCCTGTATTACGACAGCTTCGAATATGCCCCGGATGTGATCGCTGCCATTCTTGCGGCGCGTGCGGGGTTGAATATTGCATCGCTTTTGTCCCAAGGGGACTTCCTTCGGTCGTAGGCGGGGCTTGCTCCGCTGCTCTTGCTGTGATGTTGGGATCAAAGCCAAAGTAACGGAGCAAACCCCGCTCTTACAACCGCAAAAGCAACATCAGCATCAAGAGCAGCGGAGCAAGCCCCGCTCTACAATGCGCAACGACGCCCGCCTCGGATACCCGCCATGCCTTCTTTCGACATCGTTTCCAAAATCGACAAGCACGAATTGACCAATGCGGTGGACCAGGCCAATCGCGAGCTGGGCAATCGCTTCGACTTCAAGGGCAGTGACGCGCGCTTCGAAATGGCCGATCCCGTGATCACGCAGTTCGCGCCCAGCGAATTTCAGCTCAAGCAGATGCTGGACATCCTGCGCGCGCGCCTGATCGCGCGCGGGATCGACGCCAAATGCCTGGATCTTGCCGACCCCGAAGTGAATCTGGCCGGTGCGCGCCAGAAGGTAACGGTCAAACAGGGCATCGAACAGGCGCTGGCGAAGAAGGTCGTCGCAACGATCAAGGAGGCCAAGCTCAAGGCCGAGGCCCAGATCAATGGCGACAAGCTGCGCGTCAGTGGCAAGAAGAAAGACGATTTGCAGACGGTTATGGCGCTGTTGCGCGCCACCGAGTTCGAGCTGCCATTGCAGTTCGAGAATTTCCGCGATTGACCGCGGTCTTGTAGAGCGGGGCGTTGGGCGCAGCAAGTGGTCATTTTTGGGGGT
>JANMUE010000599.1:0-2086 GCA_031391205.1 Lysobacterales bacterium
GCAAGTTGCTGCCGGCAGCACCGGTTGGTAACAAGTCCTTGGGGCGCAGTGCGACGGGTGTGGATGCACAAATCCTGCAAGCAGCGTTTGCCGTGCCAAAGGCAAGCATCGCGGTGGACAGGCCTGTTTATCGCGGCCTGCCGTTGCAGAATGGCGATTATGCGATCGTCGTGGTATCAGCCGTGCAAAGCGGTGGCGCACAGACTGCGGCAACGTTGCCGCAACTGCGTGCACAACAAATCGGCAAGGCAGGCGCGACGGAATTTGGTCTTTATCTCGCCGAGTTGGAACGCACAGCAGAGATTGAGCGCAATCCTGCTGCATTCGACTAACTAGTCATCCCTGAACAACCCATCATCGCAGGGAAATCATAGCGATAAATAGCTGTATAGCGACGAGCGGATTTGCCAGAATCGGGTTCGTCATCGGTCGCTTTCTTGCAAATTCGTATGAAGCCACGCAAGCCTGAATCCAGTCCGCACGAAGATTTATTTCGCATGAAGTTGGAGCAACTGATCAACCAGCGTCATGAGCTGTGTCGGTTGGCGCGAGTGATCGATTGGCAGCGTTGCGAAGCACAGTTCGGCGCGCTGTATGCAGAGGAAGGCCGGCCGGGTATTCCGGTGCGATTGATGGTGGGGCTGCACTATCTGAAGCACGCCTTCAATGAATCCGATGAGAGCGTGGTCGCCCGCTGGGTAGAGAATCCGTATTGGCAATACTTTTGTGGTGAGGAATATTTCTCGCATCGGTTGCCCATTGATCCCTCGCAGATGACGCGCTTTCGTCAGCGCATTGGCGAATCCGGGTGCGAGTGGCTGCTGAGCTTAACGGTGCGTGCCGGCTTGGACACAGAGACGCTCAAGCCATCGAGTTTGAGCGTGGTGAATGTGGATACCACGGTGCAGGAAAAAGCGATTGCCTTTCCCACCGATGCGCGGTTGTATCACAAGGCATGCAAAACCTTGGTACGGAACGCCAAGCAATTGAATATCGCATTACGCCAAAGCTACGCGCGCGTGGGAAAATTAGCGTTGGCGAAGCAGGCTCGCTATGCGAACGCACAACAAATGAAACGCGCTAAGCGCGAACAAAGCAAGTTACGCACGTATCTCGGTCGAGTCATTCGCGACATCGAACGCAAAGCCACTGCAGAACAACTCGAGCATTTGGCTCGATTACTCGACATCGCCAAGCGCATCCATCAGCAACAACGAAAAGATCACGACAAGGTGTACAGCGTGCAGGCGCCGGAGGTGGAATGCATTGCCAAAGGCAAGGCGCACAAGCGTTACGAGTTCGGCGTCAAGGTCGGTATCGTTAGCACCAGCAAAGAGAGTTTTGTGATCGGCATGCAGGCCTTGCCGGGCAATCCCTACGATGGGCACACACTGGCAGGCTCGCTCGAACAAGTGACGCGCATCACCGGACAGCTACCCACCGAGGCCTATGTGGATCGCGGTTACAAAGGCCACGGACTTGAGTCACTCACCGTATGGATCGCGGGCGCCAAGCGTGGCGTCACGGCGGCGATCAAACGCAAGCTCAAACGTAGGAACGCCATCGAGCCGGTGATCGGTCATCTGAAATCTGATGGCCGTCTGGGCAGAAACTTTCTCAAAGGCGAGCTTGGCGATGCGATGAATGCCATCCTGTGCGGCGCAGGCCACAATTTGCGCAAGATCCTCAACCAGCTGAGGTTTTTTTGCGCCCGCAGAAATCTCGACTTGATCGCCTTGCTCGATGCTCTGCTTCACTGCCGATCATTGCCACACTTCTAAAACGGAGTTTTTCAGGGACGACTAATTATTTACGTGCGCGTACTGATAGTCTGCGTTCGCAAGTGACGCTGGGCGAAGCAAGCGATTGCCGCAAGCACCAACGACAGCCGCCAAGCGGCATCGACGAAAAGCGCCAGACCATCGGTTCGTAGGTCTTGAGATGACTGTCCGCTTTATGGGCTTTTGATGTCGTTTTTCGAGTCGATCCAGAGCTGCAGTGGACCGTTCGCCACTGGGACCCTAACCATCACTACGCAGTGCCTCGAACGATACCTCGCCATGATGGCGTCGCACCCAGCCCGCAT
>JANMUE010000020.1:0-4852 GCA_031391205.1 Lysobacterales bacterium
CATTTGCGTCGCTGAGCACATTGCACGACACCGTCGCTGCCCAAACACTGACGCACGCAATTGAGCGGCGACACCCCTATGGAAAGGAATCGCCCAGTCTGCGCCTGGCGCTGGCGCAGGAATTGTCGTTGCCTGCGTTGCACGCCGATCGCGACAGCATATTTACCGCCCGAGTACATTTTGAGCGGGGATTGTCGAGACTGGCCCTCGATTATTCCGCTGAGCGTTTGCGCACCTGTGCCCCCACTCTGGCGCAACTGAACTGGTCGAATTTTCTGCTCGCCTATCATTGCGAAGACGATCTCGCGTTGCAGTCCCGCTATGGCGATTGGTTGTGCATGGCGGCGGCGACGCTGCGTCCGGACCTGGCCCATTCCAATACGCAGCGCAAACCCGGACCGCCGCGCATTGGATTGCTGTCAGGGCATTGGCATCTCTCCACCGCGGGTTCGTATTTTGCGAGTTGGATCGACGCGCTCACATTGCCCGAATTCGACACCCAGGTGTTCGCCCTCGGTCCGCGATTCGACGCATTCACCGACGCTTTGGAATCACGTTGCCGGCGCTTTGTGCGGCTGGAAGGCGATATCGATCGCGCCGCCGGGATCATCCGCGACGCCGACCTCGACCTGCTGATCTATCCTGAACTCGGCATGGACACCCGCCTGCTTCCGCTCGCAGCGCTCAGGCTTGCGCGTTGTCAGTGGGCGGGCTGGGGGCATCCCGTCAGCACGGGGCTTCCCAGCATCGATGCCTTTCTGAGTTGCGCCGATATGGAACCGCCCGACGCTGCCGCACACTATCGCGAATCCCTGTTGCTGCTGCCCGATCTGGGGACGCGCTATCACATGCCGTCACGGCCGCAACGTCACGATCGCGAGGCGCTGGGTCTGCCTTCGGGCAAGCTGATCGTCGTGCCGCAATCATTATTCAAGATTCACCCGGACAACGATGCCGTGCTGCACGAGCTGTTGGCGCTGCTACCGGACGCGAAGGTGCTGATGTTTGCGACCACGTCGCGACTCGAAGTGCATCTGCTGCGGCAACGATTGCTCGAACGGCTGGGGCCGACGCTGTTCCGGCGACTGCAGTTTTACCCTATGGTCAGTCGTTCTCGTTTCCTCGAACTGCTGGCCTGCGCCGACCTGATGCTCGACAACCTGCACTGGTCTGGAGGCAATACCTCGCTGGATGCGCTGCGCGCCGGTCTACCCATTGCGACGACGCGTTCACGCTTCATGCGCGGCCGCCAGAGTGCTGCCATGCTGCAGGCGCTGGGATTGGGCACGGCGATCGCGGCCACTCCCGCCCAGCTTGCCAAGCTCGCCCACAGCATGCTGCGCGACGAACCCACAGTTCCGGACCAAGACCGCTTGGAGGCCTATCTGAACTCCGAACGGCCCACCAAGGCGCTGCAAGGCCTTGCGCGCCAGGCCGTCGCAGGCGTAGTGTAGAGCTGTGTCCGCGGGGATCGGACTCGTATGAGGAGTTGATGAAGATCGTCAACGAGCGTCAGGACAGCGCCGCCCGACCGAGTCTTCGCACCTGCTGTGAAGACGCGTTGGCGCGGCTGCAGGAGGCTCTGGCGTCGATCGGCCCGCAGTCGCTGGCTGCCGGCACGATCCGCGAAGCCGTCGAGCGCATCGAATATCTGCTTCGCAACGCCGAAAGCCTGGAGTCTCGCTATCGCAGCCTGCTGGATGCCGTTCCCGATGCGGTCACTGTGCATGACCGCGAAGGCCGCATCATTGAGGCCAACAAGACGGCAGTGGACTTCTACGGTTATGCATTGCCGCAGTTGAAGGAACGCAACGTCTTCGACCTCAATCCCAATCTTGCCCAGGATCGAATGGACGAGGTGTGGCGCACCTTCAAGCTCGGCCAGACCGTCACCGTCGAAACCAATAATCGCCACGCCAACGGCAGTTGGTTCCCGGTCGAAGTGCATTCGAACATGTTTGCCGATGGTGAAGAGAAGCGCATCATCGCCGTGGCGCGCAATATCAACGCGCGCCGCGAGGCCGAACGTGCCATTGTCGAGTCCGATGCGCGCTATCGGCAGCTGTTCGACGCCATCGACAAGGGCATCGTAGTTCAAGATGGGAAAGGCAACGTGGTGTCGGCCAATGCTGCCGCAGAACGCCTCTTGCAGCTGTCCGAACGCGCCCTGATCGAAAAGCAGTTCGACCCGTCGAATTGGCGTTTCGTTGACGGCGATGGCGAGCCCATCGCCGAACGCGACCTGCCCCCATACGCCGCGCTGCGCAATGGCAAGGCCGTGGACTCCAAGCTGATCGGTGCATTCAATCCGGTCGCCAACAGCTATTACTGGTTCAACGTATTTTCCATGCCGCAGTTTCGCAGCGGCGAAGACCGGCCGTTCCAGGTCATCAGCCTGTTCGGCGATGTCACCGCATTGAAGCGACAGGCGCTGCTGTTTGAAGAAGTGCAGGAACTGGCCGCGATCGGCGGCTGGGAAATCGATTTTCGCCGCGACCGCGTGTTCTGGAGCGACGAGGTCTATCGCCTGCATGGACTGGCGCCTGGCTCGCCGATCACGCTCGGCGATTATCTCGCCTGCTTCGTCGCCAGCGATTCGGCGCGGCTGCAGCGCGCGATCGAAGAAGCGCAGCGCAACGGTAAATCCTTTGATCTGGAAGTGCGCGTGTTAACGCCCGACGGAGTTAGACGCTGGCTACGCGTTATCGGGCACAGTCAGACCCAATCCAACATCGAAGGCAGCCTCATCGGTGTCAGCCAGGACATCAGCGAACGCAAGCGTTTTGAAGAAAACCTGCGCCGCCAGTCGCTGACCGATGCATTGACCGGCCTGAGCAACCGCGACGATCTGCTGCGCCAACTCACGCGCGCCATCGATGAGGCCCAGCCGGGCGCCGGACCGGTGTTGTTGTATGTCGACCTTGACCGCTTCAAGGTGATCAACGATCTGCTCGGTCATAGCGCTGGCGACGGCCTGCTGGTTGCAGCCGCACAACGCCTGAAGAAAGTGGCAGGGCCGGATGTGCTGGTCGCGCGTTTTGGTGGCGATGAATTCATGCTGATGCTGACCGGCGAAACCAGTGATTCCAGGCCGCGCGAGCTCGCTGTGGAGATTACCAAGGCATTTTCCGAACCCTTCCCGCATAGCGGCGAGGAATTCACCATCACCGCCTCGGTGGGTATTGCGCAGTTCCCCGGCGATGGCGCAACCATTCAACAGTTGATCAATCATTCCGACGCCGCCATGTTCGACGCGAAGCGCCGCGGGCGCAACAACTGGCAACAGTTCTCGCCGGCGCTGGCACGCAAGCTCACCGATCGGCTGTTGATCGAAACCCAGTTGCGCCGCGCCCTGGACAACCAGGAATTTTACTTGCACTTCCAGCCGCAGGTCGATCTGCAGTCCGGTCGCGTAGTCGGAGCCGAAGCACTGCTGCGCTGGCGCAATAGATTGCTGGGCGAACTCAGCCCCGATCTTTTCATCAGCCACGCCGAAAATACTGGCGACATCGTGCGCATGGGCGCCTGGGTGATTCGCGAGTCCTGTCGCCAACTTCGACAATGGCGCGACTCGGGCCTGCCTCTACGCTGCATCGCTGTCAACGTTTCCTATCGCCAGTTCCTCGGCGAAAATCTTCCCGAAATCGTGCTGGCGGCGCTCAAGGAATTCGATCTTCCAGGCGAGGCGCTGGAACTTGAAATGACGGAACGCGTGTTGATCGAAGACGTACCGGACACTCTGGAAACCTTCAACACCTTGCGCGGCCTCGGCGTTTCGCTGGTCATTGATGACTTTGGCGAGGGCTATAGCGCGCTCAATTATCTGCGCCGCCTGCCCTTCAACGGCATCAAGATCAGCCACGATTTCATGCAGGGCATTCCGGTGCATCCGGCCGACACCACGATCTGCGAAGCGATCATCCGTATCGCCCAGTCGCTGGGATTGAGTGTGGTCGCCGAGGGCGTGGAAACCGAACTGCAGCGCAGCTTTCTGCTCAAACAAGGCACGACCCTTGCTCAGGGCTATTTGTTTTCCCGCCCGCTCAGCGCGGATGCCTTTGCCGACTATGCGCGTGAACGTGTACGCCGCTGACGGAGCGGCAGTCGCAGACTGGCGATGTAGGGTGGGTGCAACCCACCATTGCATGGATTTCATGAGTGGTCGGTTGCACCCAACCTATCCCGCTTCGTTGACCAGGGAACTCGCTTCCAGCACGATGGTCTGTGATTAACGACTCGGCCCGAGGCCGGCAGCTCATTCGGACTTCACGCCCGACTCAGGAAGCATGCATGAACTTCACCATCCGCCCCATCGCCACCGCTGACGATGCCGCCATCGCCCATATCATCCGCACGGTGATGCCCGAATTCGGCGCCGATGGGCCGGGCTTCGCGATTCATGACGCCGAAGTGGCGGCGATGAGCGGTGCCTACTCAGCATCCGGTTGTGCCTATTTCGTAGTGGAGTCCGACGGTCGTGTGCTCGGCGGCGGCGGCGTGGCACCGCTGCCCAACGCCGACGCCGATATCTGCGAGCTGCGCAAGATGTACTTCCTGTGCGAGCTGCGCGGCCAGGGCGCCGGCGCCGCAATGATGCAGCAATGCCTGGAGGCGGCACGCGCACTGGGCTACAAGCGCTGCTACCTGGAAACCCTCACCGGGATGGACGATGCCAAGCGCCTGTATCGCAAGTCCGGCTTCAACGCGATTCCCAAGTCACTCGGCGCCACCGGCCATTTCGGCTGCGACAGTTTTTTTATTCGCGATTTGTAAGGCAATGCCGCGCCAGCGGCTGTTGTGGGAGCGGCTTCGGCCGCGATTCTCAACACTGCGGCGGCGGGTGCAATCGCGG
>JANMUE010000039.1:0-1740 GCA_031391205.1 Lysobacterales bacterium
CCGCCGCCGCCGCGCCGAACAGCAGCGGATCGAAGCTGCCGCCGTTTTCGGCGCGCCCGGAGAAAGTCGTGAACGCGCGAATCGAGTCCGGATCCTTGTAGAGAATGAAGGCGTAGGGCAGCACCAGCAGGATCAGCCACAGCGGTTGCGTCCACAGTTGCAGCCGGCTGATCGCAGTGATGCCGAACAGCACGAGCGGAATAATCGCCAGCGAGCTGACCAGATAACCAATCGACAACGGCAGTCCGAAATACATCTCCAGCGCGAGCGCCATGATGGCCGCTTCCAGGGCGAAGAATATGAAGGTGAACGAGGCGTAGATCAGCGACGTGATGGTGGAGCCGATATTGCCGAACCCGGCGCCGCGCGTGAGCAAATCCATGTCCACGCCGTACTTCGCCGCGTAATAGCTGATCGGCAGGCCGGTGAGAAAGATGATCACCCCGACGGCGAGAATTGCCCAGAACGCGTTGATGAAACCGTAGTTAAGCGTGATCGATCCGCCGATTGCCTCCAGCGCCAGAAAAGACACCGCGCCCAGCGCGGTGTTGCCGACCTTGAACTCCGACCATTTGCGGAATGATCGCGGCGTGAAGCGCAGCGAATAGTCCTCCATGGTCTCGTTGGCGACCCAGGTGTTGTAATCCCTGCGAATCTTGATGATGCGCTGTGTGGCTGCGGTCATGAAATGCTCAAGGGGTGATAGGAGGCCGTCAGGGTGTTCATCGGTGACAGTCAATCGCAACAACCGCGCCACCCCAAAGCTTGTGCGGGTCAATCGTCACGCGATCATCGCCCAACCCGTTCTTTTCGCGGAAGACGCTCCTGATTGCGTCATTTAACGTATGCCCCGCATGCCGATTTTCCATGGTGCCATGGCGCCGGGCCGGCAGCGATACGCTCACTTCCAGTGCATGCAATGGTGCATTAGCCGAATTGCGAACCGCATCGGTGCACTGGCGCGCTTTCGCGCCCGCGCAGTGCAAATCTTCTACGTTGTTCTGCGTATGTCGTACTTGCCCGTTGGCCGCTAACTTGTGCCCGTCGGAAACGGAAACGAACCTAACCATTTACAACGACGAAGCAGTGCAATGCGGATTGACCCTACATCACTCGACCGAAAGGAGCTTTACATGACTCAGCCAATAGTTCGACCCGATTCACCCTTGCGCAGACGCTTGTCGTCTTTGCGCTCACGCCTTGGCATGGCGCTCGCGGTGGCGCCATTGCTGGCGCTATCCGCCGGCGTCATGGCTCAGCAGTTTCCAACCGCGAAAGTCAATACCACCGGACTCGCAATCACCGACAAGGAAGTCACCGTCGGACAGTTGCACTCTGCCACCGGCACGATGGCGATCAGCGAAACCGGTTCGATCCAGGCCGAGCGTCTGGCCATTGATCAGATCAATGCGATGGGTGGCGTGCTCGGGCGCCAGATCAAGATCATCCAGGAGGACGGCGCCAGCGATTGGCCGACTTTCGCCGAAAAGGCGCGCAAGTTGCTGGTGAACGACAAGGTCGCCGCGGTATTCGGCTGCTGGACTTCGGCTTCGCGCAAAGCCGTGCTGCCGGTGTTCGAGAAGGAAAACGGCATGCTCTATTACCCGACTTTCTATGAAGGCCTGGAGCAGTCGAAGAATGTCATCTACACCGGGCAGGAGGCGACCCAGCAGATCATCGCCGGCATCGACTGGGTGATGAAGGAGAAAAAAGCCAAGACCTTTTATTTGCTGGGATCGG
>JANMUE010000009.1:0-6420 GCA_031391205.1 Lysobacterales bacterium
GCATCGCGGCTCACGCCGCTCCTACATCCCGGGTGCCTTACTGCGCGGCCTCAGCCTCGTCGTGCTTGATCACCTTGCGAATCACCACAACCTTTTCATGGCCTTCATGGTCAACGTGGACATCGACATCGGTGTCGGTCAACACGTCGAGGTCTGCAAGATCGCCGAGCCGCACGTCTAAATCGACGTCGGTATTGCCGGCCTCGCCGTCCTTGACCACGATGACGCGTTTCTTGTGCAAGCCGGAGCCTTCAGGCAGGGCACCTTCTTCACCATGCTTCAGGACGATGACTTTCTTATGCGCGCCGTCGCCATGCATCACCACATTCGTCCCGCCGTCGGCGAGCTCAGCCGCCGACGGGTAAGGTACGTCGACGTTGCGTTCGGGGGTCTCGATGCTCAGTCCTTTCTCGGTGCGGCGCACCGTCACCGGGGTGCCGGCATCGGTGTAAAGCCCGCGCGAAGCGCCCACTTCAAGCTCGCCTTCGAAGCGCAGCGTTTCCAGCTTTTTGTCCTTGCCCATCAGCTTGATGAGCGTGGTGTTGCTGTCGGCACCGCCAGCATGGACGGCACCGATCAGACCAGCCAGCGCCAGCGCGGCCGCGCCGCGCGCGAATACAGATGTGAGTTTCATGTGCATCTCCGGGTTGAACGCGCACCCTGCGCGTGTCCCCTATAGATGCGGCGCCTAGCGAATTGGTCGCAGTGCCTGCGGGCCCGAAATCGCTGTTGTCCCAATACAACGGCAATGACCCTGCTTCACACCAGCGTTGCCTCAAGCGTGATCTCACAACCGGCCAACGCTTTGGACACCGGACAGTTGGCTTTGGCAAACGCAGCCAGCTCCTGAAACTTGGCGGCATCGATGCCGGGCACGCTGGCGCTCATCACCAGATCGATGCGCGGGATCACGAACCCAGCGCCGCCCGGCTGCAAATGCACACGCGCCTCGGTATTGATCTGGCTGGGCGTGAAGCCACTCTTGCCGAGCGTGGCCGAGAACGCCATGGTGAAGCAACCCGCGTGTGCCGCCGCGATCAACTCTTCGGGATTGGTCATGCCGGTGCCGTCGGTGGAACGCGCACGAAAATCGTAGGGACCCTTGAACACGCCGCTTTCCAGCGCGAGTTCACCCTTGCCTTCCATGACACTGCCTTGCCAGGCAGCGGTTGCTTTGCGTATGGCCACGATCGGTACCTCGGCTCTGGGATAGCGCCGATAATGCGCCAGCAGGCGATGTTTGAACAGATGGGCGGACCGCCGGGAACTTGCTCAGTCTTTGGGAACCTCTGAACAAGTCCGGAGCCGCGATAGCCCCCTGAGTCAGGGGGCGAAAAACCGCAGGTTTTGACCAGCTCCGCTGTTAGAAACCAGGGTGTGGCAAGCACTAAGCTGTAGATCGAAGTTGAAGTGATGACTTATTCAGCGCTTCCTTTGGTGCTGGAAATGAACTTGTACGCAACAGCACCGAGCAATGCCCCGGCGATAGGGGCAACCCAGAACAACCAGAGCTGGGTCACCGCCCAGTCGCCGACGAACAGTGCGACCCCGGTACTGCGTGCGGGATTGACCGAGGTATTGGTGACCGGAATGCTGATCAGATGGATCAGCGTCAGCGCCAAGCCGATCGCGATCGGTGCGAAGCCGGCGGGTGCGCGCGTGTCGGTAGCCCCGAGGATGACGATCAGAAAGAACATCGTCATCACAACTTCGGTCACCAGCGCTGCGACCAGCGAATAGTCGCCCGGCGAATGTGCCCCGTAACCATTGGAGGCAAAGCCATTGGCGACATCGAACCCTGGCGCACCGCTCGCAATCACATACAACACAGCAGCCGCGGCGATACCGCCGAGGACTTGTGCAGCGATGTAGGGCGCAAGCTTGTTCGCCGGAAAGCGGCCGCCGGCCCAGAGGCCGATCGATACCGCCGGATTCAGATGGCAGCCGGAGATATGGCCGATGGCGTAGGCCATCGTCAGTACGGTAAGTCCAAACGCCAGCGAGACTCCGTGCAGGCCGATGCCGACTTCCGGAAACGCCGCCGCAAGCACTGCGCTGCCACAGCCGCCGAGTACCAGCCAGAAGGTTCCAATGAATTCCGCTGCAGATTGTTTCATGGGTGCTCTCGATGAGTGGTCGACGGTGTATCGCATCCTGGTTGCCGCGTCGCTATGCCGCGCAGCATCCACTCAGCTTACGCGCCCAACGATACTGCGACAGTTCGATGCCGCACGCATCCGGGCAGGATTCGACATTGATGCAGACTTCGTCCGCGCTCGACGCGTTACGCGGGCACTCGGGGAACCACAACACGCCACCGCCCAGAACCGCAGTCACCATGGCAGCCGCTGGCCGTCGGATTCGAACAGTCCGCCGTTGTGTTCGGGCGTCATCCGATCGATGAAACCGATCAGCGCGCGCACCGATTCCTCGATCGTCAGCGGCGCATTGGTTCCACCCATATCGGTTTTTACCCAGCCTGGGTGTGCCGCCGTGCACATCACGCCGCGCGCTGCCAGTTCGAAAGCCATGAGCCGCGTCGCCATGTTCAACGCTGCCTTGCTGATGCAGTAGCTCGGTGTGGAGAATGCCTTGCGCTGCGCGATCGAGGCCAGTTCGGAGGAGATATTCAACACCTTGGAGAGGTTACCGCGCGCCAGCATCGGCGCCAGTGCCTGGGTCAGCAGCAGCGGCGCGGCAGCATTGATGCGAAAAGTCTCTTCCAGATCGCCGGGCTGTATATGCCCGAAGCGCTCGCCACTCGGCAGCTGACCGGCATTATTGATCAAGAGATCGAGCGCATCGGTGTGCTCGGATAAGGTGTGCGCGAACGCCGCCATGTGGTCGAGCTCTGCAACATCCAGCTTCAGCACGATGAGTCGGCCGGGATGACTCGCCGCCAGCTCGGCCCAATGTGCGTTGCTGTCGGGCCTGCGCACGGCCGCGAATACGCGATCACCGCGCGCCAGAAAGCGCCGCACAAACTCGAATCCGATGCCGCGTGCGGCTCCGGTCACAAGGATTCTCTGCATTTGCTGCTCCTGCCAACCATGACCTTGGTCAGTGTAAACGGAGGCGGCTAACCCTTACCATGGGCATTCGTTGCGCTTCGTGCAATGCCTGCCGGCCTACCTCAAATCCCCTACTTCACGATCCCCGATCCAAGGAACCGCTCATGATGCTTCGTCGCCTCGCCCTCGGCATTGCTGCCGCACTCGCTGCTACCAGCCTGTCTGCCGCCAAGGTCGATATCCCTTACGAGGAGTTCAAGCTCGACAACGGCCTGCGCGTTATCGTGCACGAGGACCACAAGGCGCCGATCGTGGCGGTGAACCTTTGGTATCACGTCGGTTCCAAGAACGAACTGCCCGGCCGCACCGGTTTTGCGCATTTATTCGAGCATCTGATGTTTCAGGGTTCGGAGAACTACAAAGACGAATTCTTCAAGCCCTTTGAGGACGCCGGCGCCACCGATCAGAACGGCACCACCGATTTCGATCGCACCAATTATTTCCAGAACGTGCCGACCACGGCCCTGGACATGGCGTTGTGGATGGAATCCGATCGCATGGGTCATTTTCTTGGTGCCATCGATCAGAAGCTGCTCGACGAACAGCGCGGCGTGGTGCAGAACGAGAAGCGTCAGGGCGACAACTCGCCCTATGGCAAGAGTTACTACAGCATCCTTGCAGGCCTGTTCCCGGAAGGCCATCCCTATCGCTGGTCACCCATTGGTTCGATGGATGACCTCAACGCCGCTTCGATCGACGACGTAAAGACCTGGTTCAAGACCTGGTACGGCCCGGCCAACACGGTGCTGGTGTTGGCCGGCGACATCGACGTGAAGACCGCGAAGGAAAAAGTCGAGAAATACTTCGGCGATATCGAACCGGGTGCGCCGCAGGCCAGGCGCAAAGCCTTCGTGCCCAAGCTCGATGCGCCGGCACGCGATGTGATGGACGACCGCGTTGCCCAGGCGCGCGTAATGCGCGCCTGGACAGCGGCTCCCGTGGGCACACCGGAAGCCGACCAGCTGACTCTGGCTTCGCGCATTCTCGGTGGCAGCAAGACCTCGCGCCTGTATCAGCGCCTGGTACTGAAGGATCAGATCGCCAGCAGTGCCGGTTCGTACTATTCGGGCATGGAGATCGCTGGCATGTTTGCGGTCCAGGCCGACGCCAAGCCCGGTGTCGATCCCGCCAGGCTGGAGGCGGCGATCGATGAGGAGATCGCGCGCTTCCTGAAGGATGGCCCGACCGCCGATGAAGTGAAGCGCGCCCGCGTCGCCATCGAGGCATCGTTTGTGCGCGGCGCCGAGCGCATCGGCGGCTTTGGCGGCAAGGCCGACATCCTGGCCGAATGCGCCACGTTTGTTGGCAAACCCGACTGCTTCGAGGATTCGCTGGCGGTCATCGCCGCTGCGACCTCGGTCAGCATTCAGAAGGCCGCGGGCGAGGTGCTGTCGCCTCAGCATTACACGTTGACCGTGCTGCCCAGCCCCGACTTCAAAGCCAGCACCGCCAAGGTAGATCGCAAAAGCGGCGTGCCCAAGACCGAAACGTTTCCGGATCTGAAGTTCCCGACGCTGCAGCGCGGCAAGCTCGACAACGGTATCGAAGTGGTGCTGGCCGAGCGTCACGAAGTGCCGCTGGTACAGCTGCGCATGTTGTTCGATGCCGGCCATGCGGCCGATCAGAGCGGCAAGCTCGGCACTGCAAGCTTCACGCTGAGCATGCTGGATGAAGGCACCAAGACCCGCGACGCCGTTGCCATCGCCACGCGCATGGAAGAGCTGGGCGCGCAAATCGGCACCAACTCGACGCTAGATACTTCAGGTCTGTGGCTGTCGGCGCTCAAGGATGAACTGGCACCCTCGCTGGAACTGTTTGCAGACGTGGTGCGCAATCCACGCTTCGACGACAGCGAGATCAAACGCGTGCAGGGCCAGTGGCTGGCGTCGATCGCGCAGGAAAAGACCGATCCTTCGTCGCTGGCCAGCCGCATCCTGCCGCCGCTGATCTATGGCGAGGGACATGCCTACGCGGTGCCCGGCACCGGATCGGGTACCGAGGCTTCGATCAGCGCGCTGACATCGGCGGATCTCAGGAGCTTCCATCAGAACTGGATCCGGCCAGATGGAGCGCGCATCACCGTGGTCGGCGATACCACGCTGGCCGAGATCATTCCGGCGCTGAACAAGGTGTTCGCCAACTGGAAGGCGCCGGCCACACCACGGTTGAGCAAGAACATCAGCGAAGTGGCTCTGCCCGGTTCCGCAACGGTATACCTGATGGACAAGCCCAATGCCGAGCAGACCACGATCTTCGCCGGCCATCTGCTGCCGTCCACCAAGGCGGCTGATCGCTTCGTCACCAATACCGCGATCAATCTGCTGGGTGGGCAGTTCACCGCACGCCTCAACTCGAATCTGCGCGAGGAAAAGCACTGGGCCTATGGCGCCTACACCGGCCAGGGCGAGTCTCTGGGTCAACGCAATCTGTTTGCCTGGGCACCCGTGCAGACCGACAAGACCGTCGAGTCGATCCAGGAAGTGGCGCGCGAGTTCAAAGAGTACGTGGGCAAACGTCCGGCGACGCAGGATGAGCTGGATCGCCTGATCGCCAACGATGTTCGCAGTCTTCCAGGTCAGTACGAAACCAGTGCCGCAGCGGCTGGCAGTCTCAACTCCATCGTGATCTTCGGCCATCCGGACGACTACGTGCAGACCATGAAGGCGCGCATCGAAGGCCAGACCCTGGCCCAGGTGCAGGCAGCTGCCAAAGCGCACATCCATCCCGAGGCACTGACCTGGGTGATCGTCGGCGATCTTGGCAAGATCGAAGCGGGCGTGCGTGCACTCAATCTTGGGCCGGTAAAAATCCTGGATGCCGACGGCAAGATCGTCCGTTGATCGAGAGATGCGTGTTGGATGTGTGTGGGTCCGACCTGTGGTCGGCCGCTGTTGATCTTCGATGATCCGCGCCAGAGCGTCCGACCGCAGGTCGGACCCACATTCCAGATGCCAACGACGGTTCAGGCAACTATCGTTAGGCTGGTAACCCCGCCTGGAGACTGACATGCGCCTCATCATCATCGCCCTCGCCGTCCTCACCCTTGCCAACTGCACCTGGGTAGAACCCGATGCTCAGGGCAAACAGGTCCAGGTCGCGTATGGCAAGAACCTCGGCGCCTGCACGCATAAAGGCAACATCACGGTTTCGGTGAAGCACAAGGTCGGCTTCTACGAGCGCAATGATCTGAAGGTACGCGATGAACTGGAATCGCTGGCGCGCAACGAGGCCACCGAGCTCGGCGCCGACACCGTGCAGGCGCTGTCCGAACCGGTGGATGGCGAACAGAAGTACGGTGCTTACGACTGCGGTTGAGTTGGTGTTGTAGGCTGGCGGTGAGCGCAGCGAA
>JANMUE010000066.1:0-1143 GCA_031391205.1 Lysobacterales bacterium
CAGGCGTTGGGCGCGTATGCGCGATTGATGCGGCTGGACCGGCCTATCGGCACCTTTCTGTTGTTGTGGCCAACCTTGTGGGCATTGTGGCTGTCCTCCGGCGGCAAGCCGGTGGAGCAAGTGTTTGTCGTGTTTGTGCTGGGCGTGTTTCTGACGCGCTCGGCCGGCTGCGTCATCAATGACTTTGCGGATCGCAAGTTCGATGGTCATGTGAAGCGCACCCGCCAACGGCCGCTGGCCACCGGCGAAGTGTCGTCGCAGGAAGCGCTGCTGCTGTTTGCAGCATTGGCGTTGATCGCGTTTGGGCTGGTGCTGACGCTGGATAAACGCGTGGTGCAAATGTCGGTGATCGGCGTGGTCATCATGGTGAGTTATCCCTTCTTCAAGCGCTTTTTTCCGGCACCGCAGTTCTATATGGGCGTGGCGTTTAGCTGGTCCATCCCGATGAGCTTTATCGCGCAAACCGGCGACACCCCCCGACTATGCTGGCTGTTGTTTGCCGCCAGCATTGTGTGGGCGGCGGCCTACGACACTATGTACGCCATGGTCGACCGCGAGGACGATCTGCGTATCGGCATCAAGTCCAGTGCCATTCTGTTCGGCGACGCCGACCGGGTGATCATCGGCGCCATGCAATTGATGACGCTGTATGCCCTGTGGCTGGCCGGCAAGGAATTGCAACTGGGCATCTGGTATGGCGGCGGCTTGGCCGTCGCCGCCTGCTTTGCGCTGTACCAGCAGTACTTGATCCGGCGGCGCGAGCCGGACGACTGTCTGGTGGCGTTTTTGAACAATAACTATTTCGGCATGACCGTGTTTGTCGGCATGGCGCTGGAGTATTTATTCAAAGCGTAGGGGCGAACCCATGTGTTCGCCCGTTTCAATACATGATGCGAAACAACGGACGGACACGTAGGTCCGCCCCTACAACTGTGATGTTCTCGGCTACAATGCGGCGCTGCGGAAAACCGGGGTCCACAGACTCAAGAACCCGCCGCACACATTCCGAGGTAGGCGCGTGAAAATCATCATTCTGGGAGCCGGGCAGGTAGGGCGTACCGCGGCTTATCACTTGGCTCGCGAACCGGCCAATGAAGTTACCGTGGTCGATCGCGACGAAAACCTGTTGCGCGACCTACAGGA
>JANMUE010000068.1:0-1645 GCA_031391205.1 Lysobacterales bacterium
AGACAACCAAAATGTGCCCAGATGGCGGAACTGGTAGACGCGCTAGTTTCAGGTATTAGTGGAGCAATCCGTGGAGGTTCGAGTCCTCTTCTGGGCACCAGTTGGTCATCCGGAGCCGTCCGTTCAGGACGGCGTCCTTTCGAAAATCCCGTAGCTACTGGCCAGTGAGTGTGGCAATCACCTCAGGTCGTCGCCGCGCTACGCCCCATTTCGGCAGGCATCGAGCCGCGGGAAGCGTCGTTCCAACTCGGCGCATGCGGCAGCAAAATGCTCACCCAGACAGCGACCGTGAAATACAGGGTCATCCACGGGATTTCTTCGCGCCAAATTGTCCAGTCGAAGCTGACGACACATTGCCTAGACGCATCCATGAGTCCCTGTGGCAGTGACAGATATTGCACGCCGGCAGTGAGCTCCGCGTTCCAGCGCGACCAGTACATCGGCACGTCGACTGTAGTCATGAATACGATATAGATGCCGGCGAATGCCATCATTGCCGCTAAGAAGCGACGCTGCGGACGGGTGCTATGCGGCCACAGAAAACAAAAACTCGCGAGCAACAGCACCGCGCAAAGTGTCCAGATGGAATTTTCTACAACATGCCCGAAGTAATTGGTCGACACAATGGCGTACCACGACGCGACTTCAGCAATAACGATGAGCGGCACCAGCAGCAAGGAAGCCTTCACAGTAAATCTTTGGCCTGTCGCGCTACCCGCCTCGTGCAACAACAATGCGCACTGCGCCATGAAGCATAGTTCAGCCACCGTTGCCACACTGCGACCTACCACCATGCGTGACAGCCATGACTCCCACAGGCAGATACGTTCCAGATCAATCCTCGGCAGAAACGATCGGAATGCACACCCCGCAACATAGCCGGCCGACAACCACAACAACCAGCATCGCCGTTTGTATTCAGCGACGGAACCGTGATCGCGGCGTGCCAGCGCTGTAGCGGACACCGCCCATGCGGCGACATTCAGCACCGCAACGACACATAAAATAAGCCACCAAATATGGACTATCGTTATCATGATTTGAATTGCTCGATAAGGATATCGGGCTTCATTCTCCGAACAAACAGTAGCGTTTTAAGCGTCATGGCCACCATGTTATGGCATGGAATGCCCGGATGCACTTGGGGCTCAGCGCCACAAATTTTAGTAGCGCCTGCCGCGTCGGTGGAACCATGCTCTTGTTCCCATCGATTCAAACAACGCTTCCAACGCCAATAGGCTTTGTTGAACTCGCCTGTGTCTTAGAGCCTGTTCAAAGTCTCGATCAAGGGATGCAGCGCAAGGCGAAACACCCTAAAAAAACGCAGCGATGCGCCCTTCAGCGAGACTTTGAACAGGTTCTTAGCTACTGGCCAATGAGTGTGGCAATCACCTCAGGTCGTCGCTGCGCTACGCTCAATTTCAGCAGGCATCTGGCCGGCGGAAGCGTCGTTCCAACTCGGCGCATGCGGCAGCAAAATGCTCACCCAGACAGCGACCGTGAAATACAGGGTCATCCACGGGATTTCTTCGCGCCAAATTGCCCTGTCGAAGCTAACGACACATTGCCTAGACGCATCCATGAGTCCCTGTGGCAGTGACAGATATTGCACGCCGGCAGTGAGCTCCGCGTTCCAGCGCGACCA
>JANMUE010000155.1:0-13910 GCA_031391205.1 Lysobacterales bacterium
GCGGGACGCCGCTCCCACACTTATCGCGTGAACTGCGCTACGGTTTTGCCCGCCGCCGAATCGGCAATCAACTGTTCAAGACGCTTTGTGCGGGTTTCCTCACGCTTGGCGCTGATCACCCACCAGATGCAGGCACGTCGATATGAGGCTGGTTTGGCTTCGAAGAATTTCCACGCGGCCCGATTGGCCTTGAAGCGTTTGCTGCTCGCGGCATCGAGTTCGGCATGCTCGCGCTCGTAGGAATAGATCACCGAGCGCTCCGCGGTCCTGGCCTCGAAGGCGCGCATTCCGGGAGGCTGCATGCGGCCTTCGGCAATCAGAGTCTCGACGTGGCGGATGTTGATTGCGCTCCAGATGCTGGCGGCTTTTCGCGGTGTAAAACGAATCTGATAGCGCTGTGCATCGACACTCTTGCGGATACCGTCGATCCAGCCGTAGCACAGCGCTTCCTGCACCGATTCGGTCCAGGTCAAAGTCGGCTGGTCGACACCTTTCTTCCAGAAGCCCACCAAGAGCTCGCTGGCTTCGGCATGATGCTTGTGCAGCCATTGGCGGAATTTCGCAGCGGATGCAAAATAGATCGGTTCCATCGCGTGCGCCTCCACAGTCGGTTCGATGACCGATTCAGACAACAGCGCCGATCTGGATAAGCGGCGTCAGATTGGTGTAGTTGGCGGCGTCGCCCAGGATCTCGGCACCATGCGCGGCCAGGCCACGCTGCAAGCCGTCCATGTCGTTGAACCAGATGCTGCCGATGGCGATGAATTGCGCCGACGTGCCGTCGTTCATCGCCAGGCCGCGCTCGACTTCGAAGCGCAGCGCCCCGTATGCGGCGAGCCGCTCCATTACCATCGGGAAGTGGCGCTGAACGTAGTAATCGAAATCGAAACGTGCTTCGGGGCTGTTCGCGTAAAAGGCGTTGGCGCGGATCATCTCAGGCTCCTTGTCAGGCAAGCATGGCGCGAACCAGGGTCGGTACCTTGGCGGTGCAATCGCGCAGGATGGCGAAGATCTCGTCGATACTGATTTCGATCTGGTCGCCGCAGCCGGCGGCCCAGTTAGCGACCAGAGCGATGCAAGCGTATTGCATACCCAGTTCACGCGCGAGCACTGCCTCGGGCATGCCGGTCATGCCGACCAGGTCGCTGCCGTCGCGACGCAGCCGCGCGATCTCCGCGACAGTCTCCAACCGCGGGCCCTGGGTAGCGCCGTAGCAACCCCCATCGACCAGGGCAATACCCGAGGCGCGACCTGCCGCAAGGACGCGCTGGCGCAACGACTCTGTATACGGATGCGAGAAATCAACATGCTCGACCTTGACACCTTCGACATCGCTGAAACTGGTAAAGCGGCCGTGCGTGTAGTCGATGATCTGATCGGGCACCGCCAGTACACGCGGGCCCATATCATCACGAATTCCGCCCACGGCATTCACGCCAAGCACGGTGTTGGCGCCCAGTGCATGCAGCGCATGCAGATTGGCGCGATAGTTCACGCGATGCGGCGGAATCGTATGCGACTCGCCATGTCGCGCCAGAAATGCAACGCGATGACCATCCAGGCTGCCGATAACGATGGCACCCGACGTCGGCCCATACGGCGTATCGGGCTGCAGTTGCTGCGTGTCGACCAATCCGTCGAACTGATACAGCCCGCTGCCGCCGATGACGGCGAGTTCAATGCTCATGCTGTGTTCCTCAGGCGACGCGGGTCTCAAACATCGCGCAGCGCGTAGATGCCGTCCAGATTGCGGCCGAGCTCGTAGTAGTCCATGCCGAAACCGTAGACGTAGCGGTCCGGAACGCTGACGCCAACAAATTCGGCACGGATACCGGGCACGCGACGATCATGCTGCTTCTCGCACAGCACCGCGATCTGCACCCGGCTGGCACCCTGATCCAGACACCATTGCTTTACCGGCGCCAAGGTGCGGCCCTCGTCGAGAATGTCATCGACGATCAGCACATCCCTGCCCTGCATGGACGCGCGTGGACGCGCCACCCACTCAAGGCCTGCGCCTTGCGTGGCACCGCGATAACGCGTGGCGTGCACATAATCGAACTGGAAGCCGCTCTTGCACTGCAGCGCGAGCACGCCACCCAGCATCAATCCACCATTCATCACGGTGACGAACAATGGCGTATCGACGCCGGCGTAACTCGCGTCGATCTCGCCCGCCATGCGCGCGATGGCGGTGCTCAACTGCGCATGGGTGAAAAGCTGATCGGATTTCTGCAGCGCTTCGGCCAGCGAACGTTTTGACATGGCATCCTCAAACGGGAATCAGGCCGGCGACGGCGTCGCGGGCCAGGCGCCAGTCTTCACTGGCGAGTAAGTTATCCCACACTAGCGGGTCTTGATGACCGGCAGGCTGGGCCAGCAGCAGAGCCAGCCGCTCCGCTGCAATCGGCGTCCGCCCCTGCACTGCACGGATGGACTCATCGACCAGCGCCGGCGCACAGACCAGCACGATATCGCAACCGGCATCCAGATGCGCCTCGATACGTGCCTTGACGCCACCTGCAGATTCGGCCGCAGCCATACCGATGTCATCGCTGAATACGATGCCGGTGAACTGCATGCGCTGCTGCAGGATGTCGCGGATCCACAGCGGCGCGTAACCAGCGGGTTCGGCGCAAACGGCGGGATAGCTCACGTGCGCCATCATCACCGCCGCCGCGCCTGCAGCCTGGCCGGCGCGAAACGGATACAGATCGCAGCGCTCGATTTCATCGAACGGACGCGGATCGGTCGCTGCATCGAAATGGGTGTCTTCCAGCACCGAGCCGTGCCCCGGAAAATGCTTGAGCGTTGCCGCCATGCCGGCCTTGCGCATTCCACGCACATAGGCGGCAGTAAACGCCGCCACCACCGCCGGGTCATCATGGAAGGCGCGCGTCCCGATGGCACGATTGCCACGCCCCAGATCGGCCACCGGTGCAAAACTCAGATCGATATCCAGCGCCAGGATTTCGCTGGCCATCAGCCAGGCATGCTGTTCGGCAAGCGCGAGTGCACCGGAGGCGTCATACGCGTAGCGCTCGCCGAGTCGTTGCAAGGCCGGCAACACGCTGAACCCATCGCGGAAGCGCTGTACCGGGCCGCCTTCCTGATCGACACAGAGCACAAACGGCCCCGGTCGAACGCTGCGAATTTCCGCCACCAACTGCTGCACCTGACTGCGTGAAGAAAAATTTCGCACAAACAGAATCACGCCACACACGGCATCGGCGCCGATCTGAGCGCGCTCGGTCTCGGCGAGTGCCGTACCTGAAATTCCGACGATCAACATGCGAGTTCCCCGATGATCTCAGCGCGATCATTCCAATCGCCAAATGGCGACTGCACCAGCGCCGCATTGTAGTAGCGCTGCTCGTCGGTCACTTCGCGTCCCAGCCATTGCGGTCGATCATAGTGCTCGTCCGCTGCGGACAACTCGACCTCGGCAACGATCAGTCCGCTATTGGCGCCGGCAAACTCATCCACTTCCCAGAGATGGGCGCCGTTCTGCACCAGATGCCGCGTCTTGGTCACTTCCTTGCCGGCGAGCTCCGATAGCAAGGTCCTGGCATCGGCGAGCGGAATCGGGTACTCGAATTCCAGCCGGCTGGTACCCCGCGTTCTGGATTTGATATTCAGGTACGCCTCGATCCCATCGATACGCACCCGCACCGAGCAGCGATCACCGCCGAGATAGCCCTGAACCAGCGATCGACTGGCATGCACCTGACTGCGCCAGGCATTGCCTTGCACCAGAAACTTGCGCTCGATCTCCATCGCCATGCGGGGCTCCCAACCGAGGATCGACTGTGAGGTCGATCCTCGCTGGCACTACGGGCGGCGTTCCAGATCGCTGTCGTCGCGTGCGCGCGGCAACAGGTCGGTACGCGTCACACCCATCCATAGCAACAATGGGCAGGCAATCAGGATCGACGAAACCGTACCGATGACGATACCGATCATCTGCGACATGGCCATACCCTCGAGCGGCTTGCCACCAAAGATGTACAACGCCAACACCGTCAGGAAGGCGACGAACGAAGTGATGACCGTTCGCGACAATGTCTGGTTGACCGAACGATTGAGCAGATCGTAAGGCGTGATGTTGTGCATGGTACGGAAATTTTCGCGCACACGATCGAACACCACGATGGTGTCGTTGATCGAGTAGCCCATGATCGACAGCACGCCAGCGAGCACGTTCAGATCGAAGTCCCACTGGGTGATGGAAAAAATGCCGACGGTGACGACGACGTCGTGCATTGTGGTGATGATCGCTGCAATGGCGAACTTCACCTCAAAGCGCAATGTCACATAGGCCAAAAATCCGATGCCGACAAACAACACCGCCAAAATACCCTGCTGCGCCAACTCCTTGCCCACCTGCGGTCCAACGAAATCGCTGCGTACGATCTGGGCCGGATTGGCCGAAGACTGCAACGCGCTCAGCACCGAAGTGCCGAGCATTTCGGTGGACATCTTGCCGTCTTCGACGCGCAGACGGACGACGATGTCAGTGGTGTCAGCGCCGATGTTCTGCACGATGGCATTTTCGAACTTGGCGTCGGCCAATTGCTGGCGCACGACCTGCAAATCCGTCGGCTTTTCGAACTTCAATTCGATCAGCGCGCCGCCGGTGAAGTCGAGCGCGAAGTTCAGGCCACGCGTCGGCAGAGCCACCAGCGCGACGACCAGCATCAGGCCGGCCACAACCAGGGCCGGCATGCGCCACTGCATGAAGTTGATTTTACTGTTGTGAGGAAACAATTCCACGGGATGCGCTCCGGATCAGATCGAGAGGCGGGCAAGTTTCTGCCGGCCGCCGTAAATCATGGACGAGATGCCGCGTGACACCGATACCGCGGTGTACAACGAGGCCAGAATGCCGACGCAGAGCGATACGGCAAAGCCGCGAATCGGACCGGAGCCAAACGCGAACATCGCAACACCACCCAGCAGAGCGGTGACGTTGGCGTCGGCAATGGTGCCGGAGGCCTTTTCGTATCCGGCCACGATGCTCGCCAGAGGCGAATTGCCGGAACGCAGTTCTTCACGAATTCGTTCGTTGATCAGCACGTTGGCGTCCACCGACATACCAACGGTCAGCGCAATCGCGGCCAGGCCCGGCAGAGTCACCGTGGCCCCCAAAACCGACATCACCGCGAATACCAGCACCAGATTGAGCAGCAGCGCAATGCAGGTGATCACGCCGAACATCTTGTAGTACACAAGGAAGAAGATCAGCACGAACACGAAAGCAAACGTCACCGCAGTGAGGCCGGCTTCGACGTTTTCCTTGCCGAGGCTGGGGCCGATGATGCGCTCTTCGACAATGCTCAGCGGTGCGGACAGCGAGCCCGATTTCAGCGAGCGCGCCAGACGGCTGGCTTCCTCCATCGATTCCAGTCCGGTGGTCTGGAACTGGGCGCCGAACACACCGCGAATCACCGCATTGCTGATCACCACTTCCTTGGTCTCGAAGCTGCGCACTTCCTTGCCATCGACAACGCGGCGCTTGGGCTCCTTTCTAATCAACACCACGGCCATGCCATTGCCGACATTGTCCTGGGTGAAATCCAGCATGCGCTTGGCACCGGCAGAGTTCAGCGTCACGCTCACCGCAGGCGTACCGGATTCACCATCCAGCATCGACGTGGCATTGACCATCTGATCACCGGATACGATGACGCGACGCACCAGCACGATGGGTGCACCCTGGCGGTCGTAATAAACGCGCGATCCAGCCGGCACCGTCCCACCGCGCGCGTCCTGGTCAATCGCGTGGTATTCCAGTGTCGCCGTCGATCCGATCGACTCAATCGCGGCGGCGGTGTCCTTCAGGCCCGGCAGGTCGATGGCGATGCGCGACACGCCCTGGCGCTGGATCAGCGGCTCAGCCACTCCGAGACTGTTCAAGCGCTCGCGTAATGTCGTCAGATTGGCGTCAATCGCCGTGCTGATCGCATTGGAATGCTCTTCAGGCTGGATTTCGCCTACCAACGGAAATGCGGTGTCACTGGGTGCCACGCCCATCGCGAACTTGACCGTCGGAAATCGATTGAGCAACAGCCCGGCAAATCGATCGCGATCCTCAGCGGTGCGCAGAGTGGCGACCGGACCATCGGGGCCGCGAGTCACCGTGCCGCGCAGCTTTTCACTCTTCATCAGGCTGCCCACTTCTTCGAGCAGCCGGGTTTCATTCTGCGCCTTGATGTCGGCCTCGGAAACTTCCATCAGAAAATGCACGCCGCCCTGCAGATCCAGACCCAGCGACATCGGCTTGGCGCCGATCGCCTGAAGCCAGCCCGGGACCGTGGATGCCCGATTCAACGCAACCGTGAAGCGGGCATTGTCGGGGTCGGGATTGAGTGCGCCGGCGATCGCCTCGCGGGCCTTTTCCTGAGCATCATCGCTATTCAGCCGCACCAGCAGACGCTCGTTTTCAATGGCGACTTTCTTGAAGTCGATCTTGGCCTTCTCAAGCACGCCAAGAGCGCGTTCCTTCAGGGCTTCATCGATATCTGCTGCCGTTTTGCCAGCGATCTGCACCGCAGGATCCTGTGGGAACAGATTCGGCACCGAATAGATCAGCGCCCAGGCCATCACCACGATGATGAGGATTTTTTTCCAGCCAGGTGTATCAAGCATTGCACGTCCCTCTCTGGTGCCCGCGAACGGTGCACCGGGTCTTGGTTCAAATCGATTTCAGCGTACCCTTGGGCAGCACGGTACCGATGGCGCTGCGCTGCACCTTGATTTGGGTGTTTGGCGCAATTTCAACCGTGGCAAACACATCGCCGAGTTCAACGATGCGGCCGGCGATACCGCCATTGGTGATGATTTCATCGCCCTTGCCAAGTGCTTCGACCATGGCGCGATGTTCTTTGGCCTTCTTCATCTGCGGCCGGATGACCATGAAGTACATCAGGGCAAAGATGAAAAGCAGCGGCAACATCTGCATGAAGGGGTCGGGCGCGCCGCCAGCCGCCTGCGCATATGCGTCGGAAATGAAAAAGCTCATGGAATGATTTGACCTTTAACGTGAAAGAACAAGACCGCACAGCGCCGCGTCGGATGACGGGCGTGCAAAAGGCCGCGGATTATGCCACAGGGGCCTAGTTCTGTGCCGGCTCCGGCACAATGGGGCGTTTTTCCTTGGCGATCAGCACCACTTCGGGCTTGTCCCAGCTGCCCTGCACGCGATATCGCGCGGTGACAATGCCGTCCAAAGGCTTGCGCAGCATGTCCTGGGCGAGCACCCCGACGACGGCGCCCACCGGGCCTCCGGCGACCGCCCCGACCAGAGGCAGGGCGCTGCGGACACGCGGGACCACTTCCATTTCCTGGTCATAGTCGCGCGCCACAAGACCGGCGCGTCCCCTGATCTTGATCTCGGCCGAGGGCGCCTCGACCCTCAGGTCCTCGGTCACCGCGTCGCCCTCGTCGAGCGAAAAGGAACCCTTGACCGAGTCGAATGCCATGCCCGACTGAAAAAAGTCACTGAAGTCCAGCGACAGTCGCCGCGGAATCGATGCAAAATTGACCAGGCCAAACAAGCGCCCCGCCCCAGGCTCCACATCAAGAATACGCCCCTCGCCTATTTCGCCTGCCAGCGTGCCACGCACACGGTGCAGACCGAACTGCGCTGGCGATCCGGACCAGTTGCCGTTCAAGCGAGCCACCGTCTGCCCACCCTCGATCACACTGCCGTAACCCAGGCCTCTGAGCATCTTGCCGATATCCTCGGCACTGAAGGTGATATCCAGCGCGCTTTCCTCGCCGCCGGGCTTCAGCTCCCAGCTGCCGGACGCACGCATGGTCAAGGTCGGCGAGCGTGCAGTAATTTCTTCGATGCGCATGCCGGTATCGCTGGGCCGGGTCTCGATACGCGCCTCACCGAAGGCCGCAGCGCCCAGGCGCAGATCGCCTACCCAGATATGCAAAGGCGGTACCAGACTCGGATCGATCGGATGCGAGGGGCTGCTGGGTTTCGCCTCTGGCCAATGCAGCGTCTTGAATCGCGCCGTGATGCCGAGCAGATCGCTGTTCACCGTAGCCATTTCAAAACCGCCGTCGATGCCATTGCCCTTCAGCGTCACCAGCGAGCGTGCATCGCTGCGCTCAATACGTACGCTGGTATCGGCAAAGGCACGTCCCAGCACGTCCACTTCCTCGGCGTGTACGTCGACGTCGAGCGGGAAGGAACTGCCGTCGCCCCCCGCATCCATGCCCGCCCAACCGCCAAGATCGATGGCAGGTGCTTCGCCGTCGATGCGCACACCGCGCTCGGGCAGTGCATCCGCCAGCCCGCCGCCCAGCGCCAGATGCGCTGCAAACGGCCGCGCTACCGATTCGGTGATCGCTTCAAAGCGCGCCAACTGGCCAAGCTTCATACTGATCCGGCTGCCTGCGACTGGCAGGCTCATGGCGAATTCGAAGGGCATCGCGGTGCCGGCGTCCTTGCGCAATGGCGCGGGTAGATTGATCGCGATGCCGAGCAGGTCCGAGCCCAGGGTCAGATGCTTGCGCGACAAACCGTCGGCCTCGGCCTTGTCGACCATCAGCGCCAGATCCCACTGCGCCTTGCCAGGAAACTTCGCATAGAGCGGCTCCAACGCGTCGAACCCGGCCATCACCGCAGCGATCGGCAGTTCGCCGCGCAGGCTGGCTTCGAGCTGATGCGCTTCATCGGCGACAAATCCACCGACGGCGATGTTCAGCTCCGCCACATCCTCTTGCAGTCGCACATTCAATGCGTCGGCACTGAAGCCGGTTTGATTGAAACGAATGCCGCCACTGGCCTTATCGAAGCGAAGTTTCCATTTCAGGTCGCGAAGGTCGGCGTCATACAGCATTATGCGACCCTGCACCTCTGGCGGACCGTGGTCCTTGGCAAGCGACATCTGCAGACTGAAATCGACATCGGCAGCACCCTCCACACTCACGCCGAGCATCTCGGCGCCAAACTTCTGTTGAAGCGGACTCGCTCGCATCAGTTCAATCAGCTGGGCGCCGTCACTGTTACTGTGCGCTTCCAATTCCAGCACCGCATGCTTCATGTCGTCGACACGCACACTGCCATCGTGAAGCGGGTTTCCCAGGATCATGGCGGAAGGCACCTGCACCAGCATGCTGTTGTTGATGAAACGTGCACGCGCCGACTTCAACTCAACTTCGGGCCACTGCGGATTGAACAGCACGCGAGCATCACTGACCGTCGCGACGGCATTGAATCGCCCTTGTCCGCCGGTGAACGGCCAGTCATCAAGATCGCCCCGAATCGCCGCCATACCGCCTTCAATCTTGCCACTTTCAAGCGCGCGATCCAGCCATTGCACAGTGACCGCAGGCATCACATTGACCGGCCATACCGCCTTGGCGGCGGGCACACTGCCGGGAAGCAATCGCACCACGCCGTCGATAAAGGGCTTGCCGCCGCCGTCGCTGAACTCCAGCGCCATATGGCCTTCCACCTCGAATCCTTCGCCGCGCACATGCAATTGCTCGAAGCCTATGCGCAATCCCTCTGGCTGCGGCATCAGCGCGATCAACATAGGATCGAGGTGCACCGGCACGGCTTGGCGGAACACTCCGGGATAGGAGAAATCGGTGTTCACCGCATCCAGATGCACCAGGCTCGCGAGTTCATCGCCGCTCAGACGGCCGCTCAATCCCTGCACGCGCGGCAGTTTGCGCGTTGCGTGCAGACCGATTTCGCGAAAACTTCCGCTCAGCTGCGCCGCGCCGTTGTCGGCACGTTGCCAAATCAGATCATGCAACTCGCCCTGTGGTGCCGCCTCAAACACCGTGCCCGCGACCACCGGTGACATGGCATCACTGAGCGCGAGCCAGGGCAGAACGCGCTCAAGACGCAGCGACTGCACCGCGACCCGCGTCGCAACGCCTTGCGCACTGGCGATACGCTGAATTTCCAATCGACTGAGCTGATTGGCCACCGATTTGTCTTCGATATCGCCTTCAGTCAACGCCAGCCGCCATCCCCCTTCGGCAAGACGCTCCCACAGCAGCGCCAGCTGCATCCGATCGGGACTGAAACGCGGCTCGACCGACTGCCCGTTGGACAACTGCACCAGCCGCAGTCCACGCCAGATCACATTCGCAGCGGACAATTCCAGCTGCGCGCGCCGGGGCCTGAACTTCTCCAGATCAATCCATGCATCCAGATCTATGCTGCCACCGATGGCTGCAACACCGTGTATCGGCCAGGTCGAGAACCATTCGTCGGCAAGCAATTTGCGTCCACGCACGTAACATCGTCCGGAAGCAAACCCGGAATCCAGGTCACAGGCCAGTTGCATCGGGACGGTTCCCGATTCGGTACGAAAACGTGCGAAGACTTCACGACCACTCAGTCGCTCGGAAATACGCAGCTCGACATCAACCAGTTGCAGCTTGCGGCCACTGGCGGCGTCCGTAATATTGATACGGGCGCCACGCAATCCCACCGAGCCCAGACCACGCAACGCACCGAGATCAAAGGGTTTTCCCGTGTTCTGCGCGCCCTGCCACTGTCGCACCTTCCACTGTCCGTCGACACCGTGCTCCACGTCGATCACCGGCGCAACGATACGCAGCTCATGCCAGGACCGCCCCTTGTGCAGGAACGCATAGAAATCAAAAGCGAGCTCGGCGCGCTCGATCGTCAGCACCTGGGAACCGTTCTCGCCACCGATGCGCAGACCGTCCAGCGAAAACAACGGCCCGCCCGGTCGCCATTCGCCGGAGAGTTTCGCAAATGCGACCGGACGTTTCAGTCGCTCAACAAGGAACGACTGCACCTTTTCCGGATGACTGAGCATCCACGGAAACATCAGGCTGGCGATACCGACGACCGACGCCATCAGGATCAATGCCAGCGCGAGACTGCCGGTAATCCACAGTCGCCAGCGCCCGGCCTTGGCAACGCGTGTTTTCACAACAAGCGTTTTCACAATAAAATTACGTCGAACTGTTCTTGCGAGTACTGCTCCTCGGCCTGGAAGCGGATGCTTTTGCCGATGAACTCCTCCAGCTCGGCAACCGCCGCCGATTCCTCATCCTCGATTCGCGACACGACTTTGGGCGCCGCCAATACCAGCATTTTTTCGGCATCGAACTGACGCACGGCGCGGGTGATCTCGCGAAAGATTTCGTAGCAGACGGTTTCCGACGTCTTCAGTGCGCCGCGACCACTGCATGCGGGGCAAGGTTCGCACAACTGGCGCTCAAGGCTCTCTGTGGTGCGCTTGCGCGTCATCTCGACCAGCCCCAGCGGCGACATCTCGTAGACTGAAGTCTTGGCATGATCGCGGGTCAGCGATTTCTCAAGCTGACGGATCACCTGCCGCTTGTGCTCCTCGTCGGTCATATCGATGAAGTCGATGATGATGATGCCACCGAGGTTACGCAGGCGCAGCTGCCGCGCTGCCGCCTGTGCAGCCTCCAGATTGGTGCGATAGACGGTTTCCTCAAGATTGCGTGTGCCGAGAAACCCGCCGGTATTCACATCGATCGTGGTCATCGCCTCGGTCTGATCGATCACCAGATAACCGCCGGACTTGAGCGGAACTTCCTTCTTCAGTGCGCGCTGGATCTCGTCCTCGACACCATACAGATCGAAAATCGGACGCTCACCCGGATAGTGTTCGATGCGCTCGGCCAGTGCCGGCATGAACTGCGACGCAAACTTGAGCGTACGTTCATAGGTCTCGCGCGAATCGATGCGCACCTTCTCGATGTTGACGCGCATCAGGTCGCGCACAGAACGCAATGGCAGCAGCAGGTCCTCATAGACGCAATCGCCCGGACGTGACGAAGCGAAGCGAGCGCTGACCGCACGCCAGACCTTGGCGAGATAGGCGATGTCCTCCTGCAGCACTTCGCTTTCCAGTCCTTCGGCATTGGTGCGCACGATGTAACCGAACTCGCGATCCGGCGTCAGTGCGGCGACCGCATCCCGCAGGCGCGTGCGCTCGGTTTCATCCTCGATGCGTGCCGACACACCGATGCTCTTGCTCGTCGTCAGCAACACCAGATAGCGCGAAGGCAACGACAAATGCGTGGTCAGGCGCGCGCCCTTGCTGCCGATGGGATCTTTGACCACTTGGACCACGATGTCCTGACCCTCGTGCACCAGCTCATTGATCGGCGGCATCGGCGGCTGCGGCGCATCGCTTTCGTCCAGTTCGGGATTGGGCGTACGCACGATATCCGATGCATGCAGAAACGCAGCACGCGCAAGTCCGATCTCGACAAAGGCCGCCTGCATACCGGGCATTACCCGCTGCACCCGCCCCTTGTAGATGTTGCCGAAATAGCCACGGCGCGAAGCGCGCTCGATCGAGACTTCCTGCAACATGCCGTTTTCAACCACGGCAACACGCGTCTCGCGCGGCGTGACATTGATCAGCAGTTCCTCGCTCATGGCGTCGGCAACTGAAAATTAGACATGCTTGCAACTCGAATATTTGAACATACTGTCCCCTTATAGCCGCTTACGGGTGAATCGGACCAGTCTCGCCAGACGTAACGGATTGTGTCACGGCAGTTGCATAACCGAATCCGAACATGACACTGCCGCCAGGGCTATAACCCGAATCGGCGCAGCAAAACGCCAGTCTCGAACAGCGGCAATCCCATGATGCCGGTATAGCTGCCTTCGATGTGCTCGACGAAGCGCGCCGCACGCCCCTGGATGGCATAAGCCCCGGCCTTGCCCATGCATTCTACGGACGCGATATAGACATCGATTTCCTGCGCCGTGAGTTGAGAAAAACGTACCCTTGAGGTTGCGACCACCTCGAATTCCTGGCTCTGTCCAACCAGGGCAACCGCGGAGTGGACATCATGCGCACGACCCGACAAGGCGCGCAGCATGGCACGCGCATCCTCTGCATCCACTGGTTTGCCGAAGATACGACCATCCAGGATCACTTCGGTGTCAGCACTCAGCACCACCGCTCCAGCCACGGCAGCGACCTGGACTAGGCCCGCACCCGCCTTTTCGCGCGCCACACGCCGCACGTAGTCGAGAGCCGCCTCACCGGGCGCTGCCTGCTCGATCACGTCTACGTCCAGAACTTCGTAGGCAACGCCGATCTGGTCCAGAAGTTCGCGACGCCGTGGCGAGCGTGAGGCGAGAAAGAGATGTGGGGTGATCGATGGATTCATGCCTGGATTGTAGAGGCAATGTGGGAGCCGTATTGTGGAGGCGTGAGGCGCGATTCTCACCGATACGCAAGCGTCGAGAATCGCGGCGCACGCCGCTCCTACAATCGTGGCGCCGCACACTATTCAGCCCCGATGATACGGATGCCCTTCGAGTATCGAATGCGCGCGATACAACTGCTCGGCCAGCAGCACCCGAACCATGCCATGCGGCAGGGTGAGCTTGGACAAGGACCAGCGCTGCTTCGCCACAGCCAACACCTCGGTGGCCAATCCATCCGGACCGCCGACCAGCAGCGCGATATCGCATCCGAGCTGCTGCCAGCGGCCGAGTTGTTCGGCAAGCTGCACACTGCTCCAATCGGCACCGCGCTCGTCCAGCGCCACCCCATGCGACGATTTCGGCATCGCCGCCAGCAATCGCTCGCCCTCCTCCGACTTCGCCCGTGCAACATCGTCACGGCGCTTGGCCAGGGGCAATTCGATCAGTTCTGGAGCAAGGTGCTTGGGCAGGCGCCGTGCATACTCGGCAAAAGCCTGGTTCACCCAGTCGGGCTGGCGATCGCTGATGGTGAGGATGCGGATGCGCATGCCAATTTCCTGTGGGAGCGGCGTCCCGCCGCGAAGCTCTTGCTCTTCCTTTGACTTTTTGTAGAGCGGGGCTTGCTCCGCCGCTCTTGATCTTCGTCACGTTCAGATCAGATCAAAAGCAGCGGAGCAAGCCCCGCTCTACAAAGTCAAAG
>JANMUE010000158.1:0-23970 GCA_031391205.1 Lysobacterales bacterium
GCGGGACGCCGCTCCCACAAGTTCGTGTCGATTACAGCGTTATACCTTCGATCTTGGCAATCGTCTGCACATCCTTGTCTCCGCGTCCGGAGAGATTGGCCAGGATCAGCCTGTCCTTGGGCAGCTCCCGTGCCAATTTGATAGCCTGGGCGATGGCATGGCTGGATTCCAGCGCCGCCAGAATACCTTCGCTGCGGGCCAGCTGATGAAACGCGGCCATGGCCTCGTCATCGGTGACGCCGACGTACTGCGCGCGGCCGGTGTCCTTGAGCCAGGCGTGTTCCGGACCGACACCGGGATAGTCGAGGCCAGCCGACACCGAATGAGTCTCAGTGACCTGGCCATATTCGTCGCACAAGAGGTAAGTGCGATTGCCATGCAGCACACCGGGCCGGCCGGCGCTCAGCGAGGCCGCGTGCATGCCGCTGGCCAGGCCATGTCCCGCTGCTTCGGCACCGTACATCGCCACATCGCGATCATTGAGAAACGGATGGAACAGACCGATCGCATTGGAGCCACCGCCGACGCAGGCGACCAGCGCATCGGGCAGTCGACCGAACTGCTGCATCATCTGCACCC
This sequence comes from Lysobacterales bacterium, assembly GCA_031391205.1. Taxonomy (GTDB): domain Bacteria; phylum Pseudomonadota; class Gammaproteobacteria; order Xanthomonadales; family Ahniellaceae; genus 0-14-3-00-62-12. The sequence goes on from JANMUE010000158.1 coordinate 580, forward strand.
GCGCTTCGCGTCCGACCACGGCGTTGAAATCCCGCACCAGCATCGGATAAGGATGCGGCCCAGCCACCGTGCCGATGATGTAGAAGGTGTTGTGCACATTGCTCACCCAATCGCGCATCGCCTCGTTCAATGCGTCCTTCAGCGTCTGCGAACCGCTGGTCACCGGTACCACGGTGGCGCCCAACAGCTTCATGCGGAACACATTGATCGACTGGCGCTGGATATCGGTGGCGCCCATGTAGACCACGCATTCCAGGCCCAGGCGTGCAGCGACGGTGGCGCTGGCGACGCCATGCTGGCCGGCGCCGGTCTCGGCGATGATGCGGGTCTTGCCCATGCGCCTGGCCAGCATGGCCTGACCTATGGTGTTGTTGATCTTGTGCGCGCCGGTGTGGTTCAGATCCTCGCGCTTGAGCAGTATCTGCGCGCCGCCCACCTGGGCGCTCAGCCGCTCGGCGTGATAGATCGGACTGGGCCGGCCAACGTAGTACTTGAAGTCGTTATCGAGCTCGGCCAGAAAGGCCGGATCCGCCTTGGCGGCTTCGTACGCGGCCGTCAGCTCGGCCAACGGCGCCATCAAGGTATCGGCAACGAATTGCCCGCCATACGGGCCGAAATGCCCACGCGCATCCGGCTGCGTAAAATAATCGCTTGGCGCTTCAATCGGTTCCAGCACGGTACACCTCGTTGACGAAGACGCGCATTTTCGCATGATCCTTGATGCCGGGTGCGGATTCGATGCCCGAGCTGACATCCACCGCCCAGGGTCGCACCTGTCGCACCGCATCGGCCACATTCTCGGGCTTCAAACCACCGGCCAGAATCACCGGCCGCGCACAGGGCCTGGGCAATCGCAACCAGTCAAACGTCGCGCCGCTGCCACCGCTGCCCGCACCACCATGGCTGTCGAATATGAAGCCCGAAGCCGCGGCATAGGATTCTAGATAGGCGTCCACGGCATCCGCATCCGCCAACGCACCCATGGGCACGGCCTTCATCCAGGAACGTTCGAATTGGGCGCAGAATTCCGGTGTCTCGTCACCATGAAACTGCAGCACATCGATTGCGACATGGGCCAGTGCTTCGCGGACGCGCGTCACCGATGCGTTGCGGAACAATCCTACACGCGTCACCAAGGGCGGCATGGCATCAGCGATGCGCGCCGCCCGCTCGACATCCAGCGCACGCGGGCTTTCCGGCACGAAAATCAGGCCGATCGCATCCACACCCAGCTCGGTCGCTGCAAGCGCATCGGCGACCGAGGTCATGCCGCAGAATTTGATGCGTGTGCGCGTCATTGCAGGCAGTTTTCCTCAGGCAGTCCATATTCGCGCGGATAGCGCGGCCCGACAAACACCAGCCCCTGGGCCTCGGCAGTGGCACCCGCGAGCGTTCGATCACGCGCTGCTAGTAGATCGGCTACCCATTGCACCGTCTGTTCGCCGCGCCCCACACAGAGCAGACTACCCATGATGTTGCGCACCATATGGTGCAGAAACGCATTCGCCTGAATCTCCATCACCACCCTCTCACCCTCGCGCCGAAGTTCCAGCGCATGCAGCGTACGCACTGGCGATTTGGCCTGACAGGCCACCGTGCGAAACGAGGTGAAATCCTGCTCGCCCAGCAGACACCGGCTGGCCGTCTGCATCGCATCCGCGTCCAGCAGCTGTCGTTCCCAGGCGCAGAAACGCCGCTGCAGTGCAGGCCGTGTCGCACGATTGATCAACGTATAGCGATAACTCCGCGCCCGCGCCGAAAACCGCGCATGAAAATCATCAGAAACCGTTCGCACCCAGCGCACCGCAACGCTCGGTGGCAGACGCGAATTGGCACCGAGCAGCCACGAGCGCGGCTCACGCACCGCATCGGTATCGAAATGCACAACTTGACACTCGCCATGCACGCCCGCATCCGTGCGCCCCGCACACACCACCTCGACCGGAAGATTGGCCACGAAACTCAGCGCCTTCTCTACTTCAGCCTGCAACGACGGCCCGTTCTGCTGGCGCTGCCAGCCGAAAAAATCGGTGCCGTCGTATTCGATGCCGAGTGCAATACGCATGGCCGGGGGAAGATGCTGCGGAACGGCCATTATCGGTCAAATTCGATCCCAACGCCTTGATTGCCGTGTTGCAGTTTTTACAAGACACCGTCATCACCATGAGTCTCGCGGGCTCGATCACCTTGGTCGATTTCGCCACCATCGTGTATGGAACCCGTTTCGTCGGCGATTGATTTCACGACTTCGATTATCTACGGTGACTTAGGGAAGCTCTGAATAAGTCGCCACTTCAACTTCGCTCTACAGCTGAGTGCTTGCAGACACTGGTTTTTCAACGACTCGTTCAGAGGTTCGTTAGACTGAATAATTCACCTACTTCTCAGCGAGACCGTCGAGCCTCTGAGAAGGAGTACGCCGCACTGGAATGAATGCATCCCGGAGTCGCGCCGGGGCGTCTGATGTTGCGGAAGTCGCTAACCCGGCAAGTCAACGGCGAGCTCGATTGCCTGGTGCGAAAGCGCTTCGTTCACTGGGATCCAGCGTGATTTGGGTGTCGTCGAATGTCGATTACGACACTGCGTTCTCGCTACTTCTCCTGAGCGATCGAATCGAGAAAATGCTGCCACAGCGCCTCGTCCGCTGAGGTGCCGTTTCCTGCCGGCTGGTAACTGATGCGGATGGCTGGCGAGTCGCCGACACCGAGGAAAAACATGCGCACTGTCTTTTCGCCGACCTGCGCTGTAACACGCAGTGAAGGAATTCCAAATACCTCTTTACGAATCACTTTGACGTCGCTGGCGCCCATCATTCCTGCCCAGGCATCGGGCCACTGGTCGTCGCTGCCCTGCGCGCTGACAAAACGCTTGCGACTCGGATCGTAGTAAGTCGCGTCGGAGACATGCAGCCAAAACACGCCGTGGCGCAGCGCATCGAATTGAACCTCGTAGTCCACCTTCAACAGGCGTGACAGATCATCGCGCCTCCCGGCAAAGCAACTCGGCGGAGGACCGCCCTCGCGTATCTCAAAATCCGACGGCAGTGAGAAGGTCAGCGCCAGTGGGACGAGTTTCTTGCATGACAAGTCCGAGAAACGCACCGTGCGAAATCCACCCGCCGCCTGCGCCGCGAAGCGGGTCATGTCCTGCATTTCGTCGTACTTGCAAACCGATGGAAGTGCCATTGCCTTCGCATCGGGCATGCCGACAACAATATCGCGCAAGGTGTGCTTCTGACCACGGGACGAGCTGCGCTGAATCACCAGATTCCCGAGATCGGTAGCGCGCCACTCGGTTGTGACTTCTGAAAGCGCTTTGCCGTTTACCTTGAAGCGGGTGGATACGCTGAATTTCTGCGTTGGATGATCATCGATCGATTCCGTCCCGAGCAATTCCTCGGTCTGGGTCGACTCATCCGGATAGAGCGGCATCTGCAGGCACGGGAATCCAGGCCCATACGCCCACTGTAATTTCTTCTCAAAGTCGTAATAGGCGCCCGATTCCTCGCCCTCGCGGTCGGCCGGAACCCACTTGGCGCGACGCCCATCACTCCACACATCATGTTTCGAGCTCTTGCCCTCCGACACCACGATGGCCTGCGCATGGTAGGCGATCGGAGGCACACTCGATTTTGCGGGACTGGCTTGCGCCATCCACGGCAGCAGGACGATCAACAACGTCATCATTGCGATCTTCATTTCGCCCACCTCGTTAGGGAACCTCTGGACAAGTTAGGAGCCGTGATAGCCCCCTGATTCAGGGTGCGAAAAACCGCAGGTTTTTAGGGGTGGCAAACAATACGCTGTGTAACGAGCACAATGTGGTGACATATTCAGAGCTTCCTTAGTGTGAAAGCGCTGAATTACGGGGAAGCGATGCATGCTTCGCAGGCGCATCTGTATCACGCGCTGCGGATTCGCGCTGGCCCAAACGCAGCTCAATTGCCTCCAGTCGCTTGAGCAACGCCGCATTTTGATCGCGTAAGGAAGCGTTTTCTGTTTGCAGTTTTTGATGCAGGCCTTGAATGGCGGCAAGTGCCACACCGTCGGCGTCAATGATACTGATGGCGCGATCGGAATTGCCAAGACCAAAGGCCGCATGAAAGTCCTCAGCAACCGGGCCCATATGCGCACCTCCGCAGACGATGTGTGTTGCCATAGCCGATGCAACGGCATGGTCCCTGCGCCGTTGCGGGCCAATTTCAGGTAGCTCGCAGGGCGGAAGGGAGGCGCGCGCTGTGGGTGCGGCATTTGCACATCCGTGTGCAGCATAGGCAGGACGCCGAAATAAGACTGCCGCTTCCAAAACGAGAAATGCGGCGGGGTTTCAACACATCATCAATCGCGTTGCGTACGCAACATGACAGCCCCCAGCCACACAAACCATACGATCTGCCCCAACCCAAAAATCGCACCCAGATCGCCAAGACCCGGCACCACAGTAAGAACACCCGCTGCGCCCACCGCAAAACCGATGTAGTTCAGAAGCCTTGGAAGTCCTGCCGATCTCAAGGCTGCCCAACTGATCAGTACAACCCACAGACCACCGACGATCTCGACTCCACCGCCCAGACCATTTTGTACAGCACCGATCGTCTGCCAGACCGAGGTGGCTTGGGCGGGGTCGGTTTCATTGATGCGGGCGACGGCATCGAGGCCAACGTTTGCGACCATTCCACTGGCGATGACAAGCCCTGCCCAGATAAGGCCAAACGCGGTTGCGGTCTGCATCATGGCGAATGCGCCCGCTTTCAATCGCTCATGCAACGCCACCGCGAGGACGACGAGAAAGACGCCGAAGAAAACATAGATGAGCAGATTGGTGGCCTGGAACAGCGCTTTACGCTCCAGCAGGAAAGCCAGCTTCTGAACGGCGCTGAGACTTTCGGCGTTCTCCGGAGCCAGTAACGTAAGCCAGACTGCAAATCCCGCGATATATGCCACCGCCTCAACCAGTGCCGCAGCACCTCCTGCTTTCTGCAAATCCATCGCCATGTCCTTTTGATTGGTGGCGGCGATTAGACAGGTTTGCCGCGACATTGGCGTGTGCCAATAGTGGCGCTTGCACGGTCACGCACAATTTGCTCGGCGTCGTGCACGTCGCTCGGCGGTGCTTGCCGCTGGTGTCATACAGATGTAGCAGAGCCATCCAGTGCGTGGACGGCATCGCCTGCTGGATTGCTGCATATCTCCGCCGATGCAGCGACTATCTTCCGTAACGGATTTGAATGAACCTGCGCGCAGGTTTGTGCTGAGGTCCAGCGGCGCTCAATGCGTGAGGGTGGTGGCTCGCTCTACAGCAGCTTAAAGTCCTGTCATTGTGGCCAAGGCCCGCTCTCTGCCAACCACGGAAATCAAGAGCGTCTGAGTGCGAGACCCAGACCTACAACAGCAAGTGCATCGCGGCTGGCCTTCAACAGCTGATCAGCAATTCCCGTAGGCGCCGCCTCCGTATCGGCGAACGCCGAAAAAACAAAGGGGCCGGCAGGAACCGGCCCCTTCAAGCACTGCCACAACTCGATCAGCGGATTTCGGTGAGTAATTTTTTGGCTTCGTCGCGTTGGCTGACGTTGCCTTCTGTGAGCACTTCTTCGAGCATGCTGCGCGCACCGTCGCTGTCGCCCATGTCGAGGTAGGCGCGCGCCAGGTCGATCTTGGTGGCGACAGCGTCGTCGCCGAGGAAGTCGGCAGACAATCCATTCATCTGCTGTGTCGTGTCGGCGCCCCTGGTCTCGTTGAAGTCGAGGTTGGGAATTTCCAGCGAAGGAATATCGAGCCTGGCGGAGGGCTTGGACGGAGTGTCGAGATCCAGATCGAAATCGAAGGACAGTTCCTCGTTTGGTTTCTTCGAGGCGCCTTTCTGATCCGATACCAGATCGAAGTTGAACGACGAAGCCGGGACCGCTGGCGTGGCCTTGGGCGTGGGCGTGTCCTTGCGGCCGAGGTTTCCAGTATTCGTCGGCTTGGTGAACGAGGGCTCGTGCAGGTCGAAATCACCGGCCGCAAACGGATCGTTGAGGTTGGTGACAGGACCACCCTGATCAAGCCCCGAAAACAGCGGATGCGTCGGGCAGATATCGGCGCCCATCAACATTGCACCCTGCCATTCTGCGGCATTCGGGTCGGTCACCTGAGCGTACATCGCTTCGGCGGCGGCTTCGAACTTGTCGGGGTCACGGCGCGTGTAGAAATACTCCAGCACGTTGAGGTGCGCATTCAGATCGGTGGGATCCAGCGCCAGCGCATTCAGCAGATCGGTCTCCACCGAATCGTGCCCGGATGCCGCGGAGGAACCAGCGATGCCGCCAGCGAAATTGTGTGCGATCGAACTGCGCGGCTCGGCTACTTTCTCTGCGGACTTGCGCTTCTTGCTGGACACCAGGCCCAGCGCGGCAAGCGCGGCAAGCAGCAGACCACCGCCACCCAGGATGTAGAGATTCTGATACCAGGGCTTGGCGACAACGGGTTCGCTGATTACCGCTTCGGGCGGGGTGGTGTCTACCGGTTCGGCATCGGCAAGCGGTACGACTTCTGCCGATTCGCTGCTGGGATCAGTGGCGGTATCCGTGCCCGTGACATCACTCGCGGCGGTGTCGGTGGGGTCGATAGAATCCAGCGACGTGCTGTCGAGCGGCTCGGCAGGGATCATCGGATCGACGTCAGCATCGGCGGCAGTCGTGCTGTCCGCGACGACTGGTTCGGGCTGCAACTGTGCGGCCGCTGCCTCGGCGGCTCTCTCGTCGGCCATACGCTGCGTTTCCGCGGCCTTGACCGCGGACTCGTCCGCCAGTCGGCGCGCGGTGGCGGCATCGCCTTGTGCTGCTGCCAGCGCGGCTGCGGCATCGATAGCGCGCTTCTCGGCTGCGGCAAGGCGATCCTGAAGCGCTTTAAGGTCGGTGTCCTTGAGTTGAATCAGCCGCTCGGATTTGCTGGTCAGACCTTCCAATTCCTTGACGCGGTCGCGCAGTTCGCGCGATTCGCTTTGGCTGCTGTTCAACGCTTCCTTGGTGCGCGCCAGCTCGGCCGCAGTTGCGGCATTGGCGGTACCGGAGGCGGTGCCAGCGCGGTCGCTGCCACTAAGGCCACCTGAGGCTGGCGGTACCAGCTCAAGTCGCGAGGAAGCCGACGTGCCCGATGTACCGGTACCAGCGGCGAACCCGGTGCTGGACGAAGCGTCGGCCACCATGGTCGGGCGCGTGGACTCGATCCAGGTGCGGTTCTGATTGAGCACTTCGGCAGCGGCCTGTGCGGCACGGGTTGCTTCGATCTCTTCAGGGGCGGGAATGCGCAGGATGGCACCGCGTTTGAGCGTGTTGACATTGTCCTGATAGAACGCCTGCGGATTGGCGCGCAGCAGCGCCAGCATCATCTGATTAAGCGTGATCGCCTCATTGGGGCGCGTCGTGGTCGCGATTTCCCAAAGGGTTTCACCACTGGCGACCGGGCCATACTCGCTTGCGGCAAGGGCTGTAGACATGGGTGACTCCGAAACTTCGGGTTCGGAAGACGGTTCCGTTTCCGTGGTGGGCTCCGGTTCCATCGGTGCCACGGCAACCGGCTCTGACTCGATCGGCTCGGGTGTCGGCTCGGTCGGCGTTTCCGCCATGGCTTCTTCCGGCGGCGGCGTCAGATACTCCGGACCGGGCTCTGCTTCCGGCACGTCAGACATGGGCGTCGCTTCTGGCTCAGCTACCGGCTCGGACATCGGCTCGGTTGCGGGTTCGACGCTGGGAACGGGTTCGCTTTCGGCTATAGGCTCCAGCGGTTCCGCTGCAATCGGTGCCTGTTCGGGGAGACGCTCCACCGCTGCCAGGCTGCCCAGTACTGCAGGCGCCGACACCGGCGGATCGAGCAGGATGGAGTATTCACGCAGCAGTTTGCCGTTCGCCCAGTTCACTTCTAAGATGAAGGACAGAAACGGCTCGCGTACCGGTTGTTCACTGGTGACTTCGATCACCGGCTCACCGCGGGCGTTGCGCACGATCTCGAAAGATATCGGCACCGACATCGCGCCAATGCTCAGCCCGACTCGGGCGAATTCCTCGGCTGCGGCAAGATTGGCGTGTAACGACTTGGCCTCATCGGGCCCCGCGACGAACACTGGAATTTCAGCGCGCAACGGCTCATTTAGCTCGGACTTGACGGTGATCCCGCCGAGACCCATCGCCTGCGCGGCAGAACTGCCCAGCGTCAGCGCAATGGCTAGAGTGAGTGGCAACGGTCGGTTCATGCTTAGCCCCGATGATTAGCGTTGAAGAATCCGGTCGATTTCGCACCGAACTTAGAAACGAGCTTATAACACGCTCCTAAGTGCAGGGGAAGATTGGATTTCTAGGTGCCGACCCCGGATCGGCACCGAACCTGAAGGCTGAACGCATGCTGCGATGCAGCAAACGAGACCAAGCTCACAGATGGTCGCGGATCAGGATTTCTGCGATCTGCACCGCGTTGAGTGCCGCGCCCTTGCGGATGTTGTCGGAAACTACCCACAGATTGATGCCACGCGGGTGCGAAACGTCCTCGCGAATACGCCCGACAAATACCGGATCCTTGCCTGCTGCGTGGGTTACCGGCGTCGGATAGCCGCCGGGTTTGCGCTCATCCACGACTTCAACACCAGGCGCCTCGAGCAGCAGCGCGCGCACTTCTTCAGCGCTGATCTTGCTGCGGGTTTCGATATGCACGGCTTCGGAATGCCCGTAGAACACCGGCACGCGCACCGCGGTCGGGTTCACCTGGATGTTGGCATCCTCGAAGATCTTCTGGGTTTCCCAGACCATCTTCATTTCTTCCTTGGTGTAACCATTTTCCATAAAGTCATCGATGTGCGGAATCAGGTTGAACGCAATCTGCGCGCTGAACTTCTCCACCTTGAGCGGCTGAAAATTCAGCATCTGCGCGGTCTGACGGCCTAGCTCATCGAGACCGGAGCGACCCGCGCCGGATACCGACTGATAAGTCGCTACGTTGATGCGCTCGATGCCGACCGCGCGCTGGATCGGCGCCAGCGCCACCAGCATCTGCATCGTCGAGCAATTGGGATTGGCGATGATGCCGCGCTTGGTGTACCGCGCGATCGCATGTGGATTGACCTCGCTGACCACCAGCGGGATGTCGTCGTCGTAGCGGAACTGCGACGTGTTATCGACCACGACGGCACCGGCTGCCGCCGCACGCGGAGCATGCACCGCAGACACTTTGGCACCGGCTGAGAACAGCGCGATATCGGTGCCAGAAAAATCGAAAGTATCGAGATTCTGCACGGTCAGATTGCGGCTGCCGAACTTCACCTTGCCGCCAGCAGAACGCTCGCTGGCCAGCGCCACCACTTCGGATGCCGGAAATTTTCGTTCTTCGAGAATAGAGAACATCACCGCACCGACTGCGCCGGTAGCGCCCACTACGGCGATTTTATAGCTGTCCTTCTTGCTCATCGACGGAACTTTCCTTGCGTATGTGGTGAAGGGTTGCTGCGGAATGTGTCTTGTGCAATCGGGGAAACAGGTCGGAGACGATTTGTAGGGCAAGCGTGTCGCTTGCCTTCCCAACACCGCAGCGATCCATGCATGGCAAGCGACACGCTTGCCCTACAGGCTCGCCTGCAGCAACAGCATGCGGGTCAGGCCCCGCATCTACAACATCACCTCACGTCTTTACCAGCTGGAATTCGAGGTGTCACTTCACCGACGTCACCGCACTGCGCGCGATGCCGCAGCGCGTGGTCCATCAGCACCAGGGCGACCATGGCCTCAGCGATTGGCGTGGCGCGGATGCCGACGCAGGGATCGTGACGCCCCTTGGTCACCAGTTCGACGTGTGCGCCGCTGACATCCACCGTGTCGCCCGGAAGGCGCAGGCTGGAGGTCGGCTTGATCGCGATGCTGGCGCGGACATTCTGTCCGGTCGATATACCGCCCAGAATGCCGCCGGCGTGATTACTGCGAAAACCCTCGGGATCGATCAGATCGCGATGCTCGGTGCCCTTCTGATCGACGCTGGCGAAGCCTGCACCGATCTCGACGCCCTTGACCGCGTTGATGCTCATCAAAGCGCTGGCGAGGTCGGCATCGAGCTTGCCGTAGATCGGTGCGCCCCAACCCGCCGGCACGTTTTCGGCAACGACATCGACGCGCGCACCGATGGAATCGCCGGACTTGCGCAGCGCGTCCATGTAGTCCTCAAGCTCGGGCACCATGGCGGCATCCGGCCAGAAGAACGGATTCTGCTCGACAGCATTCCAGTCGAAAGCACGCGGTTTCAATGGACCGAGCTGCGACAGATGTCCGCGCACGCTGATATCGAATTTCTGCATCAGCCATTTTTTCGCGATCACCGCAGCGGCAACCCGCATCGTGGTTTCGCGCGCACTAGACCGTCCGCCGCCGCGCGGATCGCGGATACCGTATTTGGCCCAGTAGGTGTAGTCGGCATGACCGGGGCGGAACTGCTGCAGGATATTGTCGTAGTCCTTGCTGCGCGCATCGGTGTTGCGGATCAGCAAAGCCATTGACGTGCCGGTGGTGCGGCCCTGATAGACGCCCGAAAGGATCTCGACGCGGTCCTCCTCGCGGCGCTGCGAGGTGTGCCGTGAACGCCCGGTGGCGCGACGTTCCAGATCGTGCGCGAATTCGTCTTCGCTGATCTCCAGGCCAGGCGGCACACCATCCAGAACGCAGCCGATTGCCGGGCCATGGCTTTCACCAAACGTCGTCAGCGTGAGCAGATGACCGAAACGGTTGTGACTCATGAGGCTTCGCGCTCTGCAGCCAGAGCGGAGATTTCAATATGCCAGGTCATCAGGTCATCGCGTTCGATGACGAAGATACCCATCTGTCCGACCTTGAACTCGACCCAGACGAAGGGCACCTGCGGCAGCAGGCGTGCCAGCGCGCGCTCAGACTCGCCGACTTCGCAGATCAGGAAGGCGCCATCATTCATATACGCAGGCGCATCACGCAGAATGCGCAGCGCCAGATCAAGGCCATCGTCGCCGGCGATCAATGCATTTTCGGGCTCATGGCGATATTCGTCGGGCAGTGCCGCCACTTCGTCGTTGGTGACATAGGGCGGATTGGTGACGATCAGATCATAGCGCTCGCCTTCCAGCGCCGAAAACAGATCGGACTGGATCAACCGCACGCGATCGGCCACCTGCAGGCGTTCGGCGTTCTCGATGGCCAGCGACAGCGCTTCCTCGCTGATGTCGACACCATCAACCAAGGCATCGGGCAGATGATGCGCGGTGGCGATGGCGATGCATCCGCCACCGGTGCAGAGATCGAGCACGCGCTCGATCGTCCGGCCGGCGCGCCAGGGTTCGTAATCGGCCTCGATAAGCTCCGCGATCGGCGAGCGCGGCACCAGGGCGCGCTCATCGGCCTTGAAGCTCAAGCCCGCGAACCAGGCCTCACCGGTCAGATAGCAGGCCGGTTTGCGCTCGCGGATGCGGCGCTCGAACAGCGCATGAATCGCTGCCCTTTCGTCGCCCGTCAGCCGAGACTGGCCATACACCGGGCTCAGATCGTGCGGCAGATGCAGGGCGTGAAGGACCAGCTGCGTGGCCTCGTCCAGCGCATTGTCGAAGCTATGCCCGAAGCTGAGCCCGGCCGCGTTGAAGCGCGAGGCGCCATAGCGGATATGGTCGATGATGGTTTTGAGTTCGCTGGTCATCGGCTGATTATAGGGAGAGCAGCCAGATATACTGGCCAACCTTCTGGATTTTTTCGGACCGATGTCAAGACTTCCCTGGATCATCGTATTGATGGCGGTTGCTGCCGGATTCGGGCTCTGGCTCGGGCTGCGTGGCGACATCGCGTCGGCACCGCCAAAGTTTCAGAGCCTGCTGGCCTATGGCACACCACGCGCACTGACCGATTTCGATCTGGCTGCCAGCGATGGCGGGCGCCTCAATCGCGCGCGCCTGCAAGGCCGCTACAGCGTGCTGTTCTTCGGTTTCCTCAACTGCCCGGATGTCTGCCCGACGGCGATGGCAACCCTGGGCGAGGTCGACAAACTGATCGTCGATCTGCCTGCCCAGTCCCTGCCCAATCTTGTTTTCGTCAGCGTTGACCCGACACGGGACAGTGCCGCCGCTGCCGGCACTTATGCGCAACATTTCTCCAAGCGCATGCTCGGCGCCACCGGAGACGATGCGGCACTAACGTCGTTCACGCAACAGATGGGAGTGCTGTACATGGCTCAGCCCGAAGCGGAAGGTGCCTACAATGTCGACCACAGCGCGCACTTTGTCGTGCTCGATCCCGAGGTGCGCATCATCGGCATCATCCGACCGCCTCACGTCGCCGCCAGCATCGCCGCCGATCTGCGTCAATTGATGTCCACGCCATGAATCTACTGCTCAGCCTGGCCCAGTATCTTTTGCCGCATCAATTGTTGTCGCGGCTGATGTTGATGCTGACGCGCGTGCAATGGCGTCCGTGGAAAAATTTCCTGATCGGTCTGATCGCCAAACGCTTCAAAGTGGATTGGTCCGAAGCCGCCAACCCCGATCCGAACAGCTACATTCATTTCAATGCGTTTTTTACCCGAGCACTGAAAGAAGGAGCGCGTACGCCGGATGCCGATCCGGATAGCTTGCTGATGCCCGCCGACGGGCGCATTTCTCAGCTCGGGCGCATCGTCGATGGCCAAATTTTTCAGGCCAAGGGCATGGACTATACCACCGAGGAATTGCTCGGTTCTGCACATGCGGCCCTGCCCTTTCGCAACGGATCGTTCATAACGATCTACCTGTCGCCACGTGATTACCATCGCGTGCACATGCCCTGGGACGCCCAGCTCGCCGAGACCCGGCATATGCCCGGGCGACTCTTCAGCGTGTCGCCAGGCACCGTCGAGAATGTGCCCAGACTGTTTGCGCGCAACGAGCGCCTCGTCTGCGGTTTCGATGCCGACTTTGGGGCTATGACCCTGGTGATGGTCGGTGCGCTGCTGGTGTCGGGGGTGGAAACTGTCTGGAATGGTGTCGAAATTCCGCCCTACGCCGGTCGTGTTTTCGAACGCGACTACGCGCATCGTCAGCCACCCGTGACGCTGGCACGGTTTGCCGAGATGGCACGATTCAACTACGGATCGACCGTGATTGTGCTGCTGCCCGAAGGCGTGGTCGAACTCGATCCAGCATTGTTCCCGGGACAATCGGTGCAGCTGGGACAGAAGCTCGCACGACGCGTCCAAGCTGAGCCACGCAGCGTGTGAAACCGGTCACGACTTCGCATCGCGGGTACCCGAAATACGGCAGTGCATCGGCGCCAAACGGTCGTAGTGTGAATTGACACGCAATCTCGAAGACGTTACGCGTGCAGAGTGCGCCCACCCGAGGTCATCGAGAGACAAAAAATGAACAGCGCCCCGAATCCTTCCGCTCCGATGACTTCACGGGTGATGCAGCGGACCACGGCATTCGCGCGGTACCTGCAGATGTTGCGACAGTTCAATGGTGTCGGCGCCGCAATCCGCGAGCTCGACCCTGCCGAGCGGCGGAAAATAGCCCTGACCGCACTCGCCGAACTGACCCGCTCCGAAGGTGCCTCAGGCTCCAGTACAGAAAAAGACAAAACCGACTGGAGCGTCGAAGCGGCTGTTGCCTTCGCGCGCGTACGTTCGCAACACCTGCAGGTGCGCACCACCGGAATCCGCGGCTGGTTGATCGCCGCTTATCGCGCCACCTTCGAATCACCCTACGGTGAAGTGCAGACCCTGCATCGCCAGGTGCTGCGCGCCTTGCGCACCATGCATGGCGGCAACAAAGAAGCTTCGCCGTTCACCTGGCTTGAATCGGCCTGACCACGACGATCGTAAAACGTAGGTCGGATCCCCCGAAGGGGTATCCGACATCGTGGTGCGCGGTGCGGCGTTGCGCTCGAACATTGCAATTCTTGAAGCAGCGGATATCCCGATGTCGGGCACCCCTGCGACGGACCCGACCTACGGTTACGATTCGGGGTGGATCCAACCCGAATCACCATCAACGTAGTGCTCGTTCTTCCAGATCGGCACATGCAACTTCACCTCGTCGATCACACGACGGCAGGCTTCAAAAGCTGCGCCACGATGCGCCGCGGCAACGCCGACCCAAACCGCCAGATCACCAATTGCCAGAGCGCCCACGCGATGCACGCACACGATGCGGCGCACCTCGGTCGCTACCGCTACGGCATCGACAATGGCCTGACCTTCACGCTGCGCGAGTTCGGCATAGCTCTGGTATTCCAGCCTGAGTACGGCGCGGCCATTGTTGTGGTCGCGCACGATGCCCTCGAAGCTGGCGATGGCACCGCAGTGCGGGTCGTCCAAAGCCTCACGCAAAGCGATGACATCTATCGGCGACTCGGAAAGTTCGAAACGCGTCATCCGCCGGACACCGGGGGCAGAAATACCAGCTCGTCGCCGGACTGCAGCGGTACCGACCAATCCACGATCTGCCCATTCACTGCTAGGCGCAAACGCGATCTTGGCAGCAGGAAACCATGACGCCGGGCCGCCGACTCAAATACTTCGATCGCATCCGCATGGGCGCTGTCGATCTCTTCAACGTCAGTGCCGGCGGTATCACGCAGGCTGGCGAAATAGCGCAGCTTCAGTCTCATGCTTTTTTGCTGCTGCGTCTGGCTGTGGCGATGCGGGTGCCGGACTGCGATGCAGACGAACCGAAATCACGCTTGCCGCCATGCTTGGCGATCACGCGCGTCGAGACGATTTCCAGTCCCAGGCTCAGCGACTTGCACATGTCGTAAACGGTGAGCGCCGCGACACTGGCTCCGGTCAGCGCCTCCATTTCCACACCCGTTCGCGCCAGCGTCGATACCGTGCACAGGATGCGCAGGCGTTCGGGCTCGATAAATTTGCAATCGAAGCGAATGCCATCAATCGGCAACGGATGGCAGAACGGAATCAGTTCATGGGTGCGCTTGACCGCCAATGTGCCGGCGATGATGGCGGTATCCAGCACCGGGCCTTTCTTGCTGCGCAATGCTGCTGCCTGCAAGGCGCGCGCAGCGGCCGGTGGAAACACCACTTCGCTGCAGGCGGTGGCAACGCGGTGCGTGATCTTCTTTGCGCCGACGTCAACCATCGCCGGCTGATCGCGTGCACTGACGTGGCTGAGCTTTCCGGCCATCTCAGCCCCCCATCCGGAACATCTCGACGCGTCCGCCGGACTGCGCCTCGCGCTCAGCACGCAGTTCGCTGTAGCGATCGGCACGCCGCGACCACAGGTCGCCCACCCGCCCGATCAGGCCAGCGTCATCTTCGCTGCGCAGCCAATCACGCAGGTCACGGCCCTGACTGGCGAACAGGCAGGTAAAGAGCTTGCCCTCCGCCGAGATGCGCGCACGATTGCAGTCGCCGCAGAACGGCACGGATACCGAACTGATGAACCCGACCTCACCGCGTCCATCGGCAAAGGCATAGCGACTGGCCACTTCGCCACCCGACGTTGCGGCCAGAGGTAGCAGTGGATGCTGCACCTCGATCAGCTGCCGCAGCTCCTGCGTAGGCACTACTTGAGCACGCGTCCAACCGTTGCAGCTGCCCACGTCCATGTATTCGATGAAACGCAGCACATGCGGCGTGCCGCGAAAATGCTCGACCAAGGGCATCACCTGATCGGTGTTTACGCCACGCTGGATGACGGCGTTGAGCTTCACCGAGCCGAAGCCTGCCGCGACCGCGGCTTCGATACCGGCCAATACTTCGGCAACATCACCGTAGCCGCCACTCATACGCAGGAACACCGCCGGATCGAGTGCATCCAGGCTGACGTTCAGCCTGCGCAGTCCGGCACGGCGCAAATCCTTCGCCCGGTCGCCCAGCAACGCGCCATTGGTGGTCAGGGCCAGATCATCAATGCCATTGATACGCGACAAACGTTCGATGATCTCCGGCAATTCCTGGCGCAGCAATGGCTCGCCGCCGGTGAGCCTGAGCTTGCGTACGCCATTGGCGACGAAGGCGCGCGCCAGCCGCTCGATCTCGACCGGCGACAGCCACTCCTTAGGTGGCAGAAAGGCCGCGGCGCCGCCGAATTTCTCTACCGGCATGCAATAGGGGCAGCGAAAATTGCAGCGATCGATCACCGAAATGCGCAGGTCGCGCAAGGGACGTCCGCGGCTATCGCGGGCGTCGGCAACCGCGATGTTTGTCAGTTCCCGGATCGACGCGTTCATCGAACCGCCCAGGCTCGCGCGCAGGCGCGCATGCCATCCCAGGGCACTGCCAGCCGGACTGCATCACCGGCGCGGGCAACGCGCAGCCCCGCCTGTTCCAGCGTCACGGCATCCTCGGCACGGGCATAGTGGTAGATCATCATACGGGCACGCATATCGGCATCGTACTCGCGAATCAGGTCTTCAAGACCGGTGTGCGAGGGATTTCCATGCAGGGCACAGTCATGGGCGATGCATTCGCCATCGTCGGCGTGCGCGGCAATCGTTTCGGGAATCGGCCGGGTATCGCCCGACCACAGAAATGCCCCACGCAGCGCCAAGCCAAAAGCCGTGCCTGGGGCGTGATGACGTACCCCAAACACATCAAACCACAGCCCCTCGTGCCAGAACCCGCGCGAGACCGGTACGAGCTGAAACGCATCCCAGAAATTGGCTCCACCTTCCGCCAGCGGGCTGGGATAGTCGGCGACCCGCGACTGCAGGATAGGCACCAGCGCCGCAGCGCAATAGATACGTACCTTGCCACGTCGTACAGGATCGAACAGGCTGGCGTAATAGAGCCGCTCGAATCCGGCAACATGATCCAGATGCGCATGGGTAACGAACACCGCCATCGGCATCGCCCCATAACGCGCGACAAATGCGCTCAAGCCCTCCTGACCGCAATCGATCATGATCACGGGTGCGCCGTCGCGCTCGAGCGCCGCAGAAGCTGACCCCAGGGCGACTGCCTGCGCATTGCCCACTCCAAGAAAACGCAGCGCCCATTGCACACTCATCGGAGATTCCAGAATTTCTGAAGGCGACCCATCGGTCAAGTCGCCCGATAACCTGCCAGCAACTGCGGCCAGGCGTTGGTGGAAAAGTCCTTGATACGCTCCTGCACATCCAGCTTGAACAGGGAGCGCTGCAGGCGATCGAGATTGTCCTGTGCCGACACGGCGTCCGGTGATCGCAAAACGCCGCGATCCAGATCAATCAGCCAAGCAGCCCCTTTTTCATCGCCGATCATGACATTGTGCGCATTCAGGTCCGCATGCCATAGGCCACGCCGGTGAAAACGTGCGATCGTCCTGCCCACCAGCAACCAGTCGATGAGATCGCCCGCTGCCAGACGATTCGCCAGCGTCTCTGCATGCGCAATGCGTTCGGTGATCAAGGCGGCTCGATAGCCCAGACCGCTACGTACATAACGCGCCGCCAACGGACGCGGGACCGGCAGGCCATCACTGAACAACTGCGCGGTCAGACGAAACTCGCGGAACGGGCGCGTCGCCTCGGCGCCACGCCAGAAATACCAGTCCTCGGAAATACGCGCCGCCATGCCGCCGCGTCTATAGCGCCGCAGCACCGCTTCGGCAAAGGGCAGCTGCAGAAAGCGCACGCCGCCGCGACCCCGTTGCGCGGCTTCCACACCCGCATCGCCATCGAACGCGCGCGTGGCCTGCTCTGGTGACCAACGCGAGGCATCGAAGATCAACGCCCCGGTAGTGAGGGGGAAGGTGCGGATATTCATGCGTACAAGATTGCAGGGCGTCCGATTACGGTATGTTTCGGTCCGAAAGTGTAGCCGTTGTAGGAGCGGGTCTTGTACCCGTCGCTCTTCGCGGTTCAGCGATCGGAGCCAGGATCAACAGCGCACGGGTTCAAGACCCGTGCCAACAAAAGACGCGCAGACCCACTCTTCCCGAATTGACCAAGACCATCAATGAGCGCTGCCCTCCCCGCTTCGCTGTGTATCTTCCGCCTCTCGGCACTGGGTGATGTGACCCACATTCTGCCGCTGGTACGCCGCGTGCAGAAATTCTGGCCACATACCCGTATCACCTGGATCATCGGTCGCTTTGAGCACAAGCTGGTCGGTGATGTCACGGGAATAGAATTCATCGTCGTCGACAAGAAGCTGGGCGCAAAGGCCTGGAGTGACCTACGCAGCAAACTTCGCCGGCGCAGGTTCGACGTGCTGCTGCAATGCCAGCTGTCGTTGCGCGCCAGCGTGCTGGGCAGCACCGTACGCGCCGGCACGCGCATAGGCTTCGACTGGGCGCGCAGCAAAGAGCTGCACAGCCTGTTCATCAACCGGCGCATCGCCGCTGCCGCTGGGCAACACGTGTTTGATGCGCTGGCCAGCTTTGGTGACGCCATGGGCTTGCCGCAGGATGCGCCCCGTTGGGATATTCCCTGCTCGAACGCTGATCATCGGTTCGCGGCGCTTCATCTGCCCGGCGATCAGGCCACGCTGGTGATCAGCCCCTGCTCCAGCCATCGACTGCGTAACTGGCATGCCGAAGGCTACGCAGCCGTGGCCGATCATGCGCAACGGCAGCACGGGATGCGCGTCGTACTGTGCGGCGGCCCTAGCGCGATCGAGCGCGAAATGGGCGATGCGATTCTGGCCCGCGTAAACATGCCGACCATCGATTTGATCGGCAAGGACACACTCAAGCAACTACTTGCGCTGCTGCAACGCGCGACGGTGCTGCTCTCACCCGATTCCGGGCCCATGCATATGGCCAATACCGTGGGCACCCCAGTGATCGGACTGCATGCGGCCACCGATGCCAAACGCAGCGGCCCCTATGGCGATCAGCGCTGGTGCATCAATCGCTATGCGCAGGCGGCAGAACGTTTCAAAGCAAAGCCGGCATCCGAATTACCCTGGGGACTGCGCATCGAGTTTCCCGGCGTAATGGAGCTGATCGAAACCGGTGCAGTGATCGAACGGCTGGATGCACTGATGGCAGAGCGTCAGACCGCGGGCTTGGCGCGATAATCCTGATACGATTTTTCCTCGACCAGTGCCGAACCCAGTTTCAGATTGATGTCGCGCTTGAGCCGCGCACGCTCGTCATTCTCGAAGTAGACAGAGCGCGCCAGCGCGATGAATTCGGCGTCGAATTCCTGCTTCGATTCCTTGATGCGGATATCGTCTTCGATCACCCACAGACGCTCGTTCACCGCCTTGAGCGCCGCGAGCAGATCGGCGATATCGATACGTGATTCGGCCGACTTAGACCAAGTGTCATTCAGCGCATCCAGCTCGCGGCGCACATTGGCAAGCTTGGCCGGATCGGACATACGCTCTGACTTGATCTCAAGGATGGCGGCCTTGTCGAGCAATTCGCCGAGGGAAACGGGGACAGAGATCAGGCTCATGGGATTCTCAATTCTGGCGTCGCGTCATCGACGAAGGGTGGCGAGTTTAGCGGGCATGGGGGTGGGATGGGGACCAGCAAGCCTAGGGTAATGCTGCAGTTTGGAACCCGGAATCCGCCTTTCGTGGGAGCGGCAGGCGCACTTTCAATCAACCGCATCGTTTGCCAAGATCAGGAGCAGGCGGGTCAGGGGGTCAGCTTTTGCATCGTCAACACACGATTGCTGCAAGTCCGTTTCGCTTGACGGTCGGGCGAGTAGTTATTTCGGAAAAGTAAATCAGGAGATTACCCATGATCGTTTCGAGAGCCCGGCGTCTCGCAACTGCCGCTCTGCCCGCGGCCGCAGCTGCATTTCTGGCCTCTTTCGCGGCACCGCTCGTGTACGCATCGAGTCACCGCGAGGCACCGATGATCGCCAACGATCCACAGGCCGACAACACCGATCTCTACGCTTTCCGCAGTCCGGACAATCCGAACACGGTGACGCTGATCGCCACCTACATACCGTCGGAACAGCCCCAGGGCGGTCCGAACTACGACACTTTTGGCGAAAACATTCGTTACGAGATCCACATCGACAACAACGCGGCCACCGCCGGCGATGAGATCGTCTACCGGTTCACCTTCAGCAAGAACAACCAGGACCCCACCACGATCTTCCCGATCCGCCTCGGCCAGGAGAACCAGAAGACGACCTACACCGCCGAGCGCAGCCTCAACGGCGGTTCGACCTTCACCGCCATTGTCAGCAACGGGCAGGTGCCACCGCCCAACGTCGGGCCGCGATCGATCGAGAACGGCACCGTCGGCCTCGGCGCAGCCAACTACCAAAGCCTGATCGACGGCGCCATCGCCAACCCAGGCACGGGCGAGAGGATTTACTGCGGCCCGGCCGACGACCCTTTCTCCATGGACTCCGGCGGCCTGTTCGACCTCGGCGATGCGCCGCGACAGAACAACGGCAACATCGTCCGCGACGGCATGGCCGGCTTCAACACGCATGCGATCGCGATCCAGGTGCCGATCGCCACGCTGCAGAAGAATGGCCTGAGCGTCAGCCAGGCCGCCAATCTCCTCGATCCGGATTTCGTCATCGGCGTATGGGCTTCGGCCAGCCGGCAGGCGACCAGAACGCTCGACGCCGCAGGTAACCCGCCTGCAGATTCGGGCGCGTGGGTCCAGGTCTCGCGCATTGGCATGCCGCTGACCAATACCATCTTCATTCCGATCGGCAGCAAGGATCGCTGGAACGCCTTCAGCCCCTACGCCGAGCTGGCCGACACCACGTTCGACGGCTTCTTCTACAACCCGGAACTCGCGCGGTGTATGGACAACGACCTGTCGGCAGCGACTGTGCCGGCGTTTGCGGGGCTGCGGGTTCCGCGCAGGTCATTGAACGGCGCGTTTGATTTCGGTAATGGGCACGACGGCCTGTTCCCGTTGAAGGGGACACCTGCGGTGGCGGGCACTGCGCTCGACGATGCGATCTTCGGCACGCTGCTGTTACCAGGTGCCGGCAAGCCGCGCTCCGTCGATCTGTGGCCGCTGTTCCACACCGGCCTGCCGAACTTGAGTCCCTATCAGCTGGCGACAGGCAAGGCGGCCGGCAACCCGCTGACCACCGGCAAGCCCTTCGTCAACAATTTCCTGCCCAACGGCGGCGACATGCTGCGATTGAACATGGCGGTTCCGGTGACGCCGCGCACTGATCCCGATTTCAGTTCGCTCGGCCTGGTCCGTGCCGCGATGCTTGGGCTGACCGATGCGCGCTTCAACACCTCGCCGGCATTGCAGGCAATTCCAAATATGGACGGATTCCCCAACGGCCGCAGGCTCGAAGACGATGTCACCCGAATCGGGCTCCAGGCAGCGAGCGGCTTCTTCCTCGTCGCGCTGGGCTATTCGCATGACGACAAGGATCCTGCCAGCACCAATCCTGTAACCAACTGGCTGACCAACATCGTCAACTACTCCACTGGTGTCGAAACCAACGACGTCGCGTTCAAGACGGCGTTCCCGTACCTGGCCTCACCCTGGCGCGGAACCGAGGTGAGCCCATGAGCGGCCTGCGAAACGGAGTCCATATCATGCGAACGAAGATGCGCACTGCCCTCGCCTGCCGCGTCGCAGCGACGCTTGCAGCGCTGGTGCTGCCGTTGGCCGCGCTGGCATCCAGCCATCGCGAGGCGCCACTGATCAGCGCCGACCCGCTGGCCGACAACACCGACCTGTACGTATTCCGCAGCCCCGACCTGCCCAACACCATCACCCTCCTCGCCAACTACCACCCGATGCAGTTGCCGCAGGGTGGCCCCAACTACTACTCATTCGGCGAGAACATCCGCTACGAGATCCATGTCGAGAACGACGGCACCGCTGGCGACGACATCATCTATCGGTTCACCTTTACCAAGGTGAACCAGGATCTGACAACGTTCTTCAACATCCGCACGGGGCAGCAGAACCAGAAGCTGACCTACACCATGGAGAAGAGCATCAACGGCGGCCCGTTCAGCGCCGTCATCAGCAACGGGGTGGTGCCGCCCAATGACATCGGCCCACGTTCGATCCAAGGCGCGTTCGGCCTGAGCACGACCTACAGCACCTTGGTCAATGCCGCCATCACCACCGCATCCAGCGGCGAGAAGGTGTTCTGCGGCCCGGCCGACGATCCCTACTTTGCCGACATCGGCGCGCTCTACGACATCGCCGATGCGCCGCGCGCCAATCCGCGAGACGGCATGGCCAAGTTCAATGTGAGCACTATCGCCATCCAGGCCGATATCTCGGCGCTGCAGAAGAATGGCCTCGGCGTTGGCTCGGCCGCCAACATCCTGGACAGCGACTACGTCATCGGCGTATGGGCCTCGGCCAGCCGACAACAGGTGCGCACCCTCAACGGCGATGGCACGCAATCCTATTCGGGTGCCTGGGTCCAGGTATCGCGCGTCGGCATGCCGCTGACCAACGAGTGGATGATTCCGATCGGGATGAAGGATCACTGGAATGCGGTGAATGCCAACAACGAACCCGCAGAATCCGGAGAAGGCTCATTGGGCGAGTACTTCTACAACCCCGAGTTCGCCCTCTACATGGATAACTCGCTGTTCGGCGGCGCAGTACCCGCGCTGTCGCCACTGCGCATCCAGAGAAACTCACTGCAGTCGTTCGATTTCGGCAGCCCCCATGATGGACTGTGGCCGATCCTGGCCAGCAACGGCGGTGCCGGTACCGCGCTGGACGTCAACCTGTTCGGCCCCACGCTGCTGAAGCAGGGCAAGTCGCGCTCGCTCGATCTCTGGCCGATGACGTTTTTCGGGCTGCCCAATCTCTCGCCGTATCAGCTGGCGACCGGTAAGAACGGCAACCCGCTGGCCGTAGGCAAGCCCTTCGTCAACAACTTCATGCCGACCTCCAACGACATGCTGCGACTGAATATGGCGGTGCCGCCAACGCAGCGCAACGATCCGAGTTTCAGCTCACTCGGTCTGGTCCAGGCGGCAGTGCTCGGTCTGACCACCGCCCCGTACAACACCAACGCGAGCCTGCAACTCATTCCCAACATGGACGGTTTCCCCAACGGCCGCCGCCTCGAGGACGACGTCGTCCGCATCGAACTGCAGAGCGTGTCGGGCTTCTTCCTGGCGGCAATCGGCTTCTGGTACGACGACTTCGTATCGGGAAATCCGGTCACCCAGGATCTCCTCGACGTGCTCGGCTACACCACCGGCATCGAAGCCAACAGCCCGGCGACGTTCCGTACCACATTCCCGTACGTGCTACCGCCACACAGCGGCACCGGGCCGGCGAGCGGCAAGTCGATCACCTACGTACAGCCGGCAATCCTGCCGCCGTCGAACGTTCTGGTTTTCAAGAATGGGTTTGAGTAGATGAGGGGAGGGTGACGGCGTGGGTGGGGCGTCGGTGGTATATGAGGCGGGCCTAGAGTATGCGCCTGCGGCTGTCCAGACCCAACAAAAAAGCCGCCCCGAAAGGGCGGCTTTTTTGTTGGGTCTGGCGGAGAGGGTGGGATTCGAACCCACGGTGCGC
>JANMUE010000193.1:0-1243 GCA_031391205.1 Lysobacterales bacterium
GCGTATTGCGCAACCAAGGCGGGCTTGACCCACATGACCAAGGCGCTTGCCATGGAATACGTGCACAAACCCATTCGCTTCAATGCAGTCGCACCCGGCGGTATGAACACCAACATGGGCACGACCATCAAAATGCCTGAAGGCGTCGACTACGCGCTGATCAAGCGCTTCTCCGGTTTACGCGGTCCCGTGGAGGTTGACGATGTCGCGGACATGGTGGCGTTCCTCGCATCCGATGCGGGGCGCGGTTACCACGGTGCGTGCATCAATATCGATCGCGGCATCACTGCAGGCTGAGTGGTCAGGCTGATTGATCAGATTGAGGGCGTATGACCAACGTCGGTTTCATCGGTTTGGGTATTCAGGGTGGCCCGATGGCGCGACGCATCGTCGAGTCGGGTTATCCACTGGTGTTATGGGCGCGTCGTGCCGAAGCACTGGCGGCGTTTGCGGATACCCAGGCTGAAACCGCGTCGAGTATTGCTGAGTTGGCAGCACGCTGCGAGCATGTTGGCGTGTGTGTTGTCGACGATGTTGGCACCCGGCAAGTGTGCGATGAGTTGATTGCGACGATGCGTCCCGGTGGCCGTATTGCGATTCACTCTACTGTCCACCCCAATACGGTTATCGAACTTGCCAAGCAAGCTGCTGTGCGTGGGCTGACGCTGCTCGATGCACCCGTGAGTGGTGGTGGGCCGGCAGCGGCAGCGCGCGCACTGACCGTCATCGTCGGTGGTGATGAAACTGCTTGCGCGGCTGCACGCCCGATCTTTGCAACCTTTGCTGGATTGATTGTACGTGTGGGTGAAGTGGGTGCCGGACAAACGGCCAAGCTCGTCAACAACGCGTTGATGGCTGCCAATACGGCTATGGCTCACTACGCACTGAGCGCTGCGGCAACACTCGGGCTGGATCGCGCTGCGTTAAGCGAAATCGTGAAAGTCAGCACCGGCCGCAGTTTCGGCTTCGAGGTGTACGCGCGGCTACCGAATCCCTCTGCTTTTTCGCATGGCGCGAAGTTGCTCGAAAAAGATTTGCGCCTGTTCGGCCAATTGTTGGACGCGGATCCCTCATTCGCTCCATTCCGCGATGTCGTCGCGCCCTTCCTCGATTTGGTACAGAAGGGACAGAGCGAGTCTCGTGCCTCGCCTGAGCAATGAACCCGTTGCTGTCATTTCGACCGGAGGGAGAAATCTTGCAGGTGATTGATAGCCGGACATCCAGACGGAGAAAGATTTCTCAC
>JANMUE010000219.1:0-1157 GCA_031391205.1 Lysobacterales bacterium
ACCGCTTCAATCCTGCAAAACGTCGAACTCGCTCCGCGCGATCCCATCCTGGGTATTACCGAAGGCTTCAATGCCGATACCAACCCTGCCAAAGTGAACCTGGGCGTGGGTGTGTACTACGACGATAACGGCAAAGTACCGATACTCGAATGCGTCAAACGCGCCGAACAATTATTGGCAACTGAAGTGTCGCCGCGCACCTATCTGCCGATCGAAGGTATGGCCGCGTATGTGAAGGCGGTGCAGGAATTGTTGTTGGGCAGCGATACCGCTGCGATTACCGAACAGCGCGTGGTGGGCATTCAAGCACTCGGCGGTACCGGCGCACTGAAAGTAGCAGCCGACTTCCTCAAGCGCTTTGATAGCAAGGCCACGGTGTGGATCAGCAACCCGAGTTGGGAAAATCATCGTGCGTTGTTTGAATCCGCTGGCTTCGAAGTGAAGAACTATGCGTACTACGACGCAGCGACACGCGGACTTGATTTCAACGCCATGGCGGCCGCGCTGGAAAAATTGCCTGCAGGTGACATCGTGGTGCTGCATGCTTGCTGCCACAACCCCACCGGCGCGGATCTGACCAACGATCAATGGACGCGCGTGATCGAGATCGTCAAGGCACGCGGTTTGGTGCCGATTCTCGACATCGCCTATCAAGGCTTTGCCGAAGGCTTGGCCCAAGATGGCGTCGTCGTTAAGCGCTTTGTCGATGCCATGAACCCCGTGTTCATTTGCAGCTCGTTCTCCAAATCGTTCTCGCTGTATGGTGAGCGCGTCGGTGCATTGACCGTCGTCACCGGCAGCAAGGATGAAGCCACGCGCGTCATGAGCCAGCTCAAGCGCGTCGTGCGCACCAACTACTCCAATCCGCCGACGCACGGCTGCAAAGTAGTGACCAAGGTACTCACCACACCAGAATTGCGCGCGATGTGGGAACAAGAGTTGGGGCAAATGCGCGAGCGCATCAAACTCATGCGCAAAACCCTGGTCGATAAAGTGCAAGCCAGAAAGCCCGGCTACGACATCGAATTCGTACTGCGCCAACGCGGCATGTTCTCGTATTCAGGCTTGTCGAAAGACATCGTCGATACACTCAAAACGCAATACTCCATTTACGCCGTGGACAGCGGTCGTATCTGCGTTGCCGCCCTGAACAATCA
>JANMUE010000230.1:0-1996 GCA_031391205.1 Lysobacterales bacterium
CGCTTAATCACGCCATGCACGAACTCATTGCCAACTATCGCGGCAGCATCAGCGCTGAGCATGGCATTGGCCAACTTAAGCGCGATGAGCTAGCAAGTTATAAGAACCCGATAGCGCTAGAAGTCATGCGCGCCATAAAAAAAGCGTTGGACCCAAACCAGATCATGAACCCCGGCAAGGTTCTCTAATAGAGAGACGACAGGTTGCAACCCATAAGCAACGAAGTCCTGCCGCCAAAACAAATCGTGAACACTAACTTCCGCTGAGGGTAGCGCGAGGAAAATGGCGCAATCGGCCCGGAGCTGCCAGTGGACTCCGTCCTCCAATTCACTCAGCTCCAGACTTAACAGCTGCGCCGTCCGTCAGGTATATTGACCGTAATAACAAGACAGCCTGGAAATGACTTGCCGTGAAAACAAAATCTTATGCGCGACAAAATCTGTCCGTATTATTGGAACCGTCCGGACGCCGGCGTCCGTTCATTACCTGTTAGAGAACATGAGAACGTCATGACCGCTTACGAATGGACGCTGTTCCATAGCAATGGTCGTTTGCTCTCTGCTTGCGAGAGGCTCGACGCAAGCCACGAGATTCTCCGCTCTTGGACCGAAGACGGCACTCTTATACTTGAAGCACATCTAAGCCAAAATGAATACCATGGCCCATACAAGTCTTGGTGGGACAATGGCGTGCTAAAAGAAGAAGGAATATTTCATCTGGGCAACCGAGTCGGCGTTTATCGCTGGTACCTAGAGAGCGGTGCCCTGTGGCAGGAAACGGACTGTGGCAATGTTCTCTAGCCATCGCATCAAGTTCACTCCCTCTGGTCGCCCGACCGGCAAATCGCTACGCGCTTTGCCGTCGTCTTATGCAAATCTTTATGGCCTTGATGCAGCACTGAGAAAATTACCATGAAGAAAGGGATCATTGCCGCTCCAGCTAGAGTTTCAGGAAACGGTGCACAATTTCGTAGCGACCGAGGTTTGACGCCCGAAGAACTAAGATATTTTCTGCTGTACTGGGACAAGGTGGTTATTCCAACAACAAATTTGGTTCACTTGGCGGTACATCAAGAAGAGGCGCTGCTAAGCACCGGCGTCGTGACAAGGCCGAGGGTTCCGTTTTCTGGAACATTTAACGGAGAGTTAATGGCGAGGGCGCAGCTTTTGGCTCAGACAACGATCGCAACGGACTTGATTAAGAATGACCGCAGCACTGATTGGGCTCTGCATCAAATAGGCAGTGAACTAATCGTTCCTGACAAGGAGTCAATTGACAAGCAATTGATCCGCGTTGATTTGGTTAGTTCTCTACCGGTCCCTAGTGGGGACGTTGCATTCACAGATATTTTGGAATTTAAAGAACGTCGGAAGGATGAGCTCATCCAACTGCATCAAGCCATTGATGATCTATACTTGGAAATCCTTTCCTCACCGGACCAGAGTTTAAAATCGAAGCAGGTGGTTTCTAAATTCCGGCAGTCCATCGAAAACTTGGATTCCGTTACAGGAGAAAAGTGGAAGAGCACTGGCAAGTTCGATTTATCCGCAGAGCTCAATATCAGCGGGAAGGAAGTCGCTGCTGGTGTAGCCGCTGGAGCAGTGTTCGACTTTTACACGAATTTATGCACGATTCCTGTCGGGACCGTAATAGGGGCCGTGGCTTCGATAATAAAGATACGTGCTACCTCCACGAAATCATTTGAACCATCAAAGGAAAAGCAGGTGTTGGGCTATCTTGCGAGCGCGCATAAAGAAAGCATTTTGCCAAATGGTCCGCAGCGATAACAACCGCGTCAAATTCGTTCGCTTTGCTCACGCGACTGCTCCGGAGCTACGCTCCTTCGCAGCGCTTTACGCGAGGCGCTAGGCAGTCTTCTTGGACCCACACAATGGAGGAGTTTTGGTGAACATCGACAAGATTGCTCTAGGCGCCCTACTCTCAATAGCGGCGGCGGCGTCCCTCGCGCAAGATACACTCCTCTTGCAACCGGACC
>JANMUE010000237.1:0-4126 GCA_031391205.1 Lysobacterales bacterium
GGGGGTTGCGCCGGCCGCCCTTTCTTCTTTTGTGGGGCGCCCCCCCCAACCCCCGCGCGCCCCCCCCCGCTCCCACATTCGCGGCTCCTACATCGACAAACGCGATCAGGCTGCCAGCGCCAACGGCTCCGCCGTTACCGCAACCGCATGCAGTACCGCAGCAATGCGCACCGCACTCTGCACTGTCTGCGCCGAGACGTCGTGCTTGCGCAGTGTCTTTTCGTGGGACTCCATGCACATGCCACACCCATTGATCGCCGAAACCGCAATCGATGCGAGTTCGAAGTCGATCTTGTCGCAGCCCGGATTGGCCATCACGTTCATACGCAGGCCGGCACGCAAGCTCTGGTACTCGGGATCACCTACCAGATGGGTGAAGCGATAATAGACGTTGTTCATCGCCATGATCGCCGCGGCGGCATGGGCAGCGCCGATCTCGGCGTCGCTCAGCACACCGGCAAAGTGCGCAGACACGGCACGCTGCAGCGGCTCGAAGCGCGAGGCATCGGCGCTGGCGATGGCGATGATCGCGATCTGGCGCGGATTCAAGCCGGGCGCACCGGATTCACTCAATACCGCATCCAGATTCAGACGCAGGTCCTTGGCGTAATCGGGCAACAATGCTTTGATGTCGTTGACGCTCATTTTTTATTCCTCGATACATGGCTGCCCGTCGCGGCATTGGGCCGCGCGGTGATGGGTTCGATCAGAAAGCGCGAGCCCGCAATCCATCGCAGGCCCGCCGTGTGAAAACATCAGGCAGCGAGCTTGATCGTGTCCTGGCCCTGGCTCCAGTTGCAGGGGCAGAGCTCGTCGGTCTGCAGCGCATCCAGCACGCGCAGCACTTCCTGCGGATTGCGGCCGACGCTGCCGTCGGTGATATACGCAAATCGGATCACGCCAGCTGGATCAACCAGGAAGGTCGCTCGCTTGGCCACACCCTCTTCCGCATCAAGAATGCCGAGGTCGGTGCTCAGGCGACGATTGGTGTCGGCCAGCATCGGGAATGGCAGAGCGCGCAGATCCTTGTGATCCTTGCGCCAGGCAAGATGCACGAATTCGCTGTCCGTACTTGCCGCCAGCACCTGACAGTCACGATCGGAAAATTGGCTGTTCAGATCGCCGAAGCCTTTGATTTCGGTCGGGCATACAAAGGTGAAGTCCTTCGGGTAGAAGAATACCAACAACCATTTGCCGGCATAGGTGCTGTTGTCGATCGTGGCGAAGGCTTTGTCGAGGCTTTCGATGGATACGGTGGCCTTGACGTTGAACTGGGGAAACTTGTCTCCGACGGTCAGCATGTACGACTCCTGATGAATTGATGCGCGATTGGAACAAACTGCGGTGCATGAGCACCGACGGCCAGCACTGTATGCCGCACCGCAGCATTTTACCAATCAATAATTGGAATCGAAGCGATTGACGCTGACTATCGAAATCGACGTTGGCGATAGATTAACGTCGGAGGTGCGCGCGGCGAACAGCTGGCGTCGGGAGCATCCCGGTAGCGCTCATACTTGGGCACTGATTACAGCGATTCGATCCAGTGGATATCGCTGGCTTTGCCGCCTGCAGTCGTACCCTGCATCAGCCGCAGTGACCGCAGCACGGCGCGGTGCAGGCTCTGCACTTCTCCATAGGCCGAGATCTTGGTGACTCGATATGCAGCCACCAACCAGCGTCTAACTGCGCCGGCCTGAACTTGAGCATGCGGCGACTTGGAGCGTTCGTGAGCGGCAGCGGCCTCTTCAGTCCAATCGACGCCTTGATCTGCAGTGCCCGCCGCTATCGCGGCATTGGCCTGCGTCATTTCCGAAAGTGCCACCAGGGCGATCTTTCGGCATTCATCCCGACTCAACCCGGCAATCACCTTGTTGATGGCCTGAAACTGCCGCAACAGCACGAGATAGCGTCCAAACTCGGTGGTGCGCGCCATGGCGCGACGAGTCAGGGCGACGGCGGCTTCCATCTTGCCTTGCATGGGCCTGATCCTGTTCGAATGAATAACTGAGGACATGGATTTTTCCCGGCGGACGTCCGGAAAATTGCGCACTGAGTCACATTTTGTCAATTCGGGGCAGTATTGGCATCATTATTTTGGACCCTGTACGGCAGGAAGTCAGAAATGTGACGCATTGCGTCATACCGAACGGGTTTTTCTCACAGCTTTCTGCGATTCACTCCACTACAGTTGGCGCGGTGTACTGCTCGGCAGGCCGCTGCCGCAGTCGCTCAATCAAATGCCTGGCCATGCCAGCAGCGAGCTCGTGCTCGCCCATGAATACCGAACCGGCGTTCTCTTTGCGCAGCAGGTCGGCCTCTTCCTCACTGTGCGTTCTGACAATCGATTCAATGCCAGGATTCAAGGCCCGCGCCACTTCGATCATCTGGCGCACATAGAAGGTGTCCGGCGTCGCAATCACCAGGGCCGCGGCACGCGCGATATGTGCCTGTATCAGCACCGCCGGCTCGCCGGCATTGCCGGCGACTGCATGCATGCCCGCCTCACGCAGACCTTCGACTATTTCGCGGTTCTGGTCGGCGACCACGAAACGAATGCCCTGCGTGCGCAAGGTATCGACAATACGTCGTCCGACACGCCCATAGCCCACCACGACGACATGGCCGGTGACGTGACTGGATTCGACCGACATCGGCAATTCCGCCAGCGGGTCGTCGCGCCGCTCAAGATCGCGTGCCAGCTTGGAACGTTTGCGTATCCAGGCCTGTGCCGGCTCGATCGTCTGAAACACCAGTGGGTTGATCGCGATCGAGATGATCGCCCCGGCCAGGATCAGGCTCTGCGCTTCTTTGGGTAATACATCCAGCGCAACGCCCAATGCAGCCAGGATGAAAGAGAACTCACCAATCTGGGCAAGACTTGCCGACACCGTCAACGCAGTATTCAACGGATAGCGGAAGGCGAGCACCAGAACAAACGCCGCCATGGATTTGCCGAGCACAATGACCGCGACTACGGCCAGCACATGCAAGGGCTCGCGCACCAGCACACTGGGATCGAACAGCATGCCGACGGAAACGAAGAACAGCACCGAGAAGGCATCCCGCAGTGGCAGCGATTCCTCCGCAGCCCGGTAACTGAGCTCGGACTCGCGCAGCACCATGCCCGCGAAAAACGCGCCCAGTGCAAATGAAACGCCGAACATCTGCGCCGATCCATAGGCGATGCCTACCGCCGCCGCAATCACGCAGAGGGTAAACAACTCACGCGAACCGGTGCGCGCCACCTGCCACAGCAACCAGGGGAATACGCGCTTACCCACCACCAGCATCAGCGCCACAAAGACAGCCACCAGCCCCAGCGTCTTGCCGAGCACCAGCCAAAGATTGATCGGCTTGGCCGTGCCCGCAGCCACATCGTCCAGCGCGGCGAATGCCGGCAGCATCACCAGCACCAGCACCATTACCAGATCTTCTACCACCAGCCAGCCTACGGCGATGCGGCCATTGACCGATTCGACAATGCCCTTGGACTCGAGCGCACGCAGCAGAACCACCGTGCTCGCGACCGACAACGCCAGACCGAACACAATTCCGGCGCCCCAGTCCCAGCCCCAGAACCAGGCGAGGCCGGCACCCATGGCGGTCGCCACCAGGATCTGCACGACCGCGCCGGGCAGTGCGATGCGCCGCACCGAAAGCAGATCCTTCAACGAAAAATGCAGACCGACGCCGAACATCAGCAGCATCACGCCGATCTCGGCAAGCTGCGAAGCAATCGCCACATCGGCGATAAAACCCGGTGTCGACGGACCAATCAGGACTCCGGCAATCAAATAGCCGACCAGGGCTGGCAATTTGACGCGGGTCGCCAGAAAGCCGAACAGCAGCGCCATGCCGAGCGCGATTGCCAACGTCGAAATGAGTGAGACTTCATGTGGCATCGAATCCTTCCCTGTTGAATTGATGCACGCGACCGAGCTAGGGACCCTCTGAACAAGTCGCACGTGCCGCGACCGAGTCTGAATCGGCTTGCAACAAGGAAGGGACCGCAGGCCATAGCCGACGCTACGGTCAAGGTCCCTGACGCGGTTGCAGGCCGATTCGGGCCGGTCCCGAAGGGTTTGCGTTCCAAATCGTCCGCAACTTCGTTGGACGACTTGGT
>JANMUE010000326.1:0-9588 GCA_031391205.1 Lysobacterales bacterium
GATCTCTGAGAGTAGAGCAATAGCTTCGCGGCTCACGCCGCTCCCACATGTATTTGCAATCGCGGCTGAAGCCGCTCCCACGCGCAACCCCGACAATGCCGCACATTCGTTGTACCGTTCACCCATTGCCGGAACGGAGCCTGCCATGACGCATTACTTCAGAAAGTCCAGCCTGTTGAGTCTGTCGATCGCCACCTGCATGAGTCTGACCGCCACCATGAACGATGCGAACGCCGCCGCGCCCCAGTATTCGCTGACCATCTACAGCTCGGCGCAGCCTGGTCAGCTGAGCCCCGAGTCGCTGCAGAACTACGGCAGCGCACTGCCCGGATACGCGCTGGTGCGCGATCGCCGGCCGCTCGACCTGCCCAACGGCAGCGGCGAAGTGCGTTTCACCGATGTCGCTACGCGCATTGATCCGACCACGGTAAGCTTTGCTTCGCTGACCGATCCCGATGGCACGCGCGTCGTCGAACAGAACTACCAATTCGATCTGGTGGACGGACAGAAACTGCTGCAGCGCTACATCGGCGAAACCGTGACGGTGGATCAGGCGCAGGCAGACAAGTTCGAGCGCATCAGCGGCAAGCTGCTGTCGGCCAGCAACGGGCTGATCCTGATGAAGGACAGCGGCGAAGTGGTCACGCTGAATCAGTACACCAATGTCCAGTTTCCGTCGCTACCGGGCGGCCTGATCACGCGTCCTACGCTGGTCTGGCTGGTCAACGCCAAGAAGGGCGGCGAGCACGATGCTGTGGTCAGTTACCAGACTCAGGGCCTGACCTGGTGGAGCGATTACAACGTCACGCTGAGCGGCAGCGCAGACGACTGCGGGATGAATCTGGCCGCCTGGGTCACCATCGTCAATCAGAGCGGCGGCAGTTTTCCGGCGACACAGTTAAAACTGGTGGCTGGGGAAGTCAACCGTGCGCCAGCAGCGCCGATGGCTGCGGCGGCACCGATGATGAAAACCATGCGCGCCGAAATGGCGGTCAGCGACGGTTTCCAGGAGTCTTCGCTGTTCGAGTATCACCTCTACACATTGGGCCGGCGCACCGATCTGCCGAACAACTCGACCAAGCAGCTGGAATTGTTCCCGGCGGCGAACACCATACGCTGCAAGCGCGAACTCGTCTTCACCGCGGGTCCCGGGCCGTGGCGTTGGTATGGATCGCCGGTTACCGACCAGGGTTTCGGTGCCACCCAGCCCGGCACGGTCGGCGCGTATCTGGAGTTCAAGAACGAGCAGTCCAACGGCCTGGGTATGCCGCTTCCCGCTGGGCGTGTGCGGGTCAATCAGGCCAGTAACGACGGCAGTCTGGAGTTCATCGGTGAGGACCTGATCAAGCACACACCGCGCAATGAAACCCTGCGCATCAAGCTGGGCGAGAGCTTCGACGTCGTGGGCGAACGCAAGCAGACCGATTTCAAGATCGATACCAACGCGAAATGGATCGAAGAGAGCTTCGAGATCAGCGTACGCAATCGCAAGAAAGAAGCCGCTACGGTCGTCGCTCGCGAATATCTGTACCGCTGGAGCGGCTGGGCAATCAAGTCGGCGAGCCGCGAGTACGTCAAGCGTGATGCCGAGACCATAGACTTTCCGTTGACTATCCCGGCGGACGGAGAGGCGAAGTTCAGCTATACGGTGCGTTACACCTGGTAACAGGCGATGTAGGAGCGGCGTGAGCCGCGATGCTCTTGCTCTACTCTGGATAGTCAGATCAAGAGCATCGGGCGCACGCCGCTCCTACATTTTCAGAGCCAGAGCATCGCGGCGGGTCGCCGCTCCCACATGTTGTCAGCCGCGCTTTTCGATCGTCTCGAACACGCGATCCTCGGGCCCGATGTAGTTGGCGCTGGGCCGGATGATCTTGCCGTCGATGCGCTGCTCGATCACGTGCGCGCTCCAGCCTGAAGTACGCGAAATCACGAACAACGGCGTGAACATCGCGGTCGGCACACCCATCATGTGATAGCTGACTGCGCTGAACCAATCGAGGTTGGGAAACATCTTCTTGATTTCCCACATCGTCGATTCCAGTCGCTCGGCAATGTCGAACATCTTCATGCTGCCGGCTTCAGCCGACAGCTTGCGCGCCACTTCCTTGATCACCTTGTTGCGAGGATCAGAAACGGTGTACACCGGATGCCCGAAACCAATCACCACTTCTTTGCGTTCGACACGGGCACGGATATCGGCCTCGGCCTCATCCGGGGTTTCGTAGCGCTTCTGGATCTCGAACGCGACTTCGTTGGCGCCGCCATGCTTGGGGCCACGCAATGCGCCAATGCCGCCGGCAATCGCCGAATGCATGTCCGATCCCGTGCCGGCGATCACACGCGCAGCAAAGGTGCTGGCGTTGAACTCATGTTCGGCGTACAAATTCAGCGACGTATGCATGGCGCGCACCCAACTCTCGCTGGGCTTTTCGCCATGCAGCAGATGCAGGAAGTGCCCGCCGATCGAATCATCGTCGGTCTCCACTTCGATGCGGCGCCCATTGCAGGCGTAGTGGTACCAGTAAAGCAGCATCGATCCGAACGAGGCCATAAGCCGATCCGCGATATCGCGGGCGCCTGGCGTGTTGTGGTCTTCTTTTTCGGGCATTGTACAACCCAGAGCGGAAACACCCGTGCGCATTACGTCCATCGGATGCGCCGATGCTGGCAGCGCTTCCAAAACCGATTTCACCGCGGCCGGAAGCCCGCGCAATGATTTGAGTTTGCTCTTGTAGGCGTTGAGCTCGACGCGCGTAGGTAGCTTGCCATGCACCAGCAGGTACGCGATTTCCTCGAACTCGCAGTCATCGGCAACATCGAGAATGTCGTAACCGCGGTAATGCAGGTCATTGCCGCTGCGCCCTACCGTGCACAGTGCCGTGTTGCCCGCAGCAACGCCGGATAAGGCCACCGATTTCTTGGGTTTGGGCAAGGTGCTTGGGGTATCGTTCATCGCTTTCGCTCCGCTTTGTCGCGCCTGTCGCCGGACGTCCGGTCAGACAATCGGTGGTCAATCGTTCTTGGTTGCCGCGAACAGCGCATCAAGCTTTTCTTCGTAGGCGTGATAACCGAGAAAATCATAAAGGTCAGCGCGCGACTGCAAAGTGTCGATGATGTTTTTCTGCGTCCCTTCGCGGCGCACGGTTTCGTAGAAAAGCAGCGCCGCCATGTTCATGGCGCGATAGGCGCCGCAGCAATAGAGCGCGATATCCACGCCAGCTTCGCGCAGCTCATCAGTGGTGAAGAACGGCGTCGATCCGAACTCGGTCAAATTGGCCAGAATCGGCACCTTCACCGCCGTCTTGAAGCGACGATAGTCATCGATCGACTTCATCGCTTCCGGAAAAATCATGTCGGCGCCAGCCTCGACATACGCACAGGCACGATCGATCGCCGCATCTATGCCTTCGACAGCCGCTGCGTCGGTACGCGCCATGATCACGAAACCTGCATCGGGGCGCGCATCGACGGCGGACTTTACGCGGTCTACCATCTCACTCGTAGAAACCACATCCTTTCCAGGCCGATGCCCGCAACGCTTCTGACCGACCTGATCTTCCATATGCACCGCGGCAACGCCTATGCGATGAAAAGACTTGATCGTACGCGCGATGTTGAACGCCCCGCCCCAGCCGGTATCGATATCGACCATCAGCGGCATGCCGGTCGCATCGACAATGCGGCGCGCATCGGTCAGCACGTCTTCCATGGTGCTGATGCCGAGGTCAGGTATGCCCAGTGAATTTGCAGCGACACCGCCACCCGACAGATACAGCGCCTTGTAGCCCACGCGCTTCGCCATCAGCCCGGCATAGGCAGTGATGGCGCCCATCACCTGAAGTGGCTTTTCTTGCGCAACGGCGGCGCGGAATTGCGTGCCTGCGGACATCGATTGGGTCATTGATTCAGTTCCATAGCAGGAGGCGGCTCTTGAGCCGCCCCGGTGATGCGTCAGAGCAAATGCGCCACACCCGCCCGCTCTTCCTCAAGCTCGGCCAGAGTCTTGTCCATGCGCTCGCGAGAAAAAGTGTCGATTTCCAGTCCGGCGATACGGGTGTATTCGCCGTTGGCGGTGGTGACCGGCACGCCGTACATCACGCCTTGGGGGATGCCGTAGCTACCGTCGGAGGGCACGCCCATGGTGACCCACTTGCCATTGCTGCCCAGAATCCAGTCGCGCACATGATCGATCGCCGCATTGGCGGCCGATGCGGCGGAAGAGAGGCCGCGGGCTTCGATGATCGCGGCGCCGCGCTTGCCGACCTGCGGGATGAAGGTGTTGGCATTCCAGTCGGCATCGTTGATCTTGTCTTTCAGCGAAGCACCGCCCGCGGTGGCGAAGCGATAGTCCGGATACATCGTCGGGCTGTGGTTGCCCCAGACGATCAGTTTGTCGATATCGCCCACCGCTACGCCCGCCTTGGCGGCGAGCTGGCTGAGCGCACGATTGTGATCCAGGCGCAGCATCGCGGTGAAATTCTTCGCCGGAAGATCCGGCGCCGACTTCATTGCGATATAGGCATTGGTATTGGCCGGATTACCGACCACCAGTACTTTGATACTGCGCGAGGCAACGGCATTGATGGCCTTGCCCTGCACGGTGAATATTTCCGCGTTCTTGAGCAGCAGATCCTTGCGCTCCATGCCAGGCCCACGCGGCATTGCACCCACCAACAAAGCGACATCGGCATCCTTGAACGCCACCATCGGGTCGGCGGTGCCGATCATGCCAGCGAGCAGCGGGAAGGCGCAGTCTTCCAGCTCCATCATGCAGCCCTTGAGCGCAGCCTGTGCTTTGTCCATCGGCAGCTCCAGCATCTGCAGGATGACGGGCTGGTCCTTCCCGAGCATTTCGCCAGAGGCGATGCGGTACAGCAGCGAATAACCGATCTGACCGGCAGCACCGGTGACAGCAACACGGACGGGGGCTTTCATCGTGGCAACTCCTCAACGTTCGGGTATCAATTCAATTCGGAGAAAAACTCGGCGAAGCGTCGCAGACCTTCAGTCAGTTCAGCTGGCTTGCACGAATACGAAATGCGGATTGCACGCGGCTCGCCGAAGGCCGAGCCCGGCACTACGGCCACGCCCTTGCTGTCGAGCAGAGCACCGCAGAAATCGACATCGTTGGCGATGACCTTGCCGCTGTGCGACTTGCCATACGCCACGCCGACATCCGGAAACACATAGAACGCGCCGCGCGGCAACGGACATTTCAGGCCCGGGATCGAGTTCATCGTGGCCATCACTTCATCACGCTTGGCCTGAAATTCTTTGCACTTGGCTGCCGGCAGATCTTGCGGCCCGGCGAGCGCGGCAATACCTGCGGCATTCACCACTTCCGGCACGTTGGTGATGTGGTTCGAGTTGAGCGTGACGATAGCCTGAGCCACCGCGGTCGGACCGGCGACGAAGCCCAGACGCCATCCCGGCATGCCGTAGGTCTTGGACAGCGAGTCGATCAGGATCAGGCGATCACGCAGCTCCGGACGTGCCTTGAGCAGATGGGCATAACCCGCGCCATCGAACAGCATGCGGTTGTAGATATCATCGGAGATGATCCAGATCTGATGCTCGACCAGCACATCGGCCAGCGCCTTGATCTCGGCCTCGTCATAGACCATACCGGTTGGATTGGACGGATTGTTGAACAGGATCGCCTTGGTGGTCGGCTTTATCGCCGCGCGCAATTGCGCTGGTGTCAGCTTGTAATCCTGTTCTGGACTGCAGTAGATCAGCGTCGACTTGGCGCCCAGGATGTCGGCGATATCGACATAGCTGGTCCAGTACGGCGTCGGGATCAGGATCTCGTCACCTTCTTCGAGCAACGCATACATCACGTTGAACAGCACCTGCTTGGCGCCGATCCCGGTGGCGAGATTGGCGCGCGTGTAGCCGGTCAGTCCGCCCGCATCCAGATGCGTGATGAAGGCATCCAGCAGCGCGTCGGGGCCGCGATTTGAGCCATAGGCGCCAGAGTCCTTGGCCAGTGCGTCAGCTGCCGCCTTGTAGACGTGATCGCCCGGCAGGAAATTCGGAACGCCGATCGAAAAGCTGATGATGTCGCGGCCTTCGGCTTTGAGTTTCTTGGCCTTTTCGGCCACCACCATGATCGCGCTGGGCTTGGCACGGCCCATGCGGTCGGCGAGCTTGAGCATCAGCGGACTCCGTAGCGGGTTCAATAGGGTGCACGCAGGGTTGCGAGCCGCAGGATTCTAACACGCAGCCGCGCAATGCTGCGTCGCCGCAAGTGTGTTGCAGTTGTGCCGCAATCGGTGACAATCACAATGTCCAGTCAATACCGAAGGGCGCCATGACATCGCAACGTACGCTCGCGTATCTGTGCCTGTTTGCAGGCTTCGTCATGGTCGCCGGATGCCGTTCCACGCACGTGCGCACCAGCGGTGATTTCGCAGAGTACGGCTCTCTGGAGGGCGCGAAGATCGTGCTGGTCGAGCCCGAGATTCAGCTGTACGAGCTCAAGGCCAGCGGCATGCCCGAACCCCGCGCCGACTGGAGTCGCGAGGCACAGCAACGCCTGCCGCAGGTGTTTGGCGAAATGCTCCGTCAGAAAAATGCCATCCTCCTCCCCGACTATCGGCCCTCACCCGAACTACCGCCTGAGCATCGCATCCGCCAGGTGCTGGCTCTGAATCAGGCGGTGATGAGCACGATCTTTCTGCACAGCTATCAGCATGTGCCCCTACCCACCCGCGGCGCGGCACGCAAGAAGCCGCTGTCGTGGACGCTCGGCCCTGGTGTCGGAGAGATTCGCCGGGTCACCGGTGCCGACTACATGCTTTACGTGTACGTGCAGGACACCTACGCCAGCAGTGGTCGCGTCGCGATGATGCTACTGGGATTAGCGCTGCAGGTGGCGATTCTCAATGGCGGCCAGCAGGCGGGCATCGCGACACTGGTGGACCTCAGGACCGGTGATGTCGTCTGGTTCAATGTGCTCGTTGATCAGCTCGGCGACCTTCGCGATGCCGAAGGCGCGCGCAACACCGCTCGCAATCTGTTGAAGGGACTGCCGCTGTGAGATGCGCTGCCCCGATATTGAAAATCGCATTGGCCGCCGCGCTGGTCGGATTCACCGGTTGCAGCACGGCACCCCTGCACGATATGCAACCTGGCACACGCCCCGAAGAAAGCTCTGACGAGGCCGGCCTGTGGGCGGCATTGGACCAGGCCGAGCTGGCACTACAGAAATCACCGCTGCGCATTCACGACCCTCAACTGAACGCCTACGTCAAGGACCTGGTCTGCCGCATGGCCGGCCCGCACTGCGGCGATATCCGCGTGTATCTGATCCGCAGGCCGTACTTCAATGCATCCATGGCGCCCAATGGCGTGATGCAGGTGTGGACCGGTGCCCTGCTGCGCGCCGAGAACGAGGCGCAGCTGGCCTTCGTGCTGGGACACGAGATCGGCCACTACCTGCATCAGCATTCGATCAAGCAGTGGCGGCGACAGAAAGCCATCGCCGACACGCTTTCGATTCTGCAATTGCTGGTCGCCCGCAGTGGCAGCGCGAATGCCGGCGACGCCTTCGATCTGACCACAATCGCAGCCTATGCCAGTCTGTTCAAATACAGCCGCGATGCCGAGCGCGAAGCCGATCAGCACGGATTCGAGAGCGGCGTGATGCGCGAATACGATGAGACGCAGTCGTGGCGGCTGTGGCAGGGATTGCTCGCCGAGGAAAATGCGCGTGATCGCCGCAAACCGTCGAGTATCTTCGCTACGCATCCTGCGTCCGAGGAACGCCTGACCACGCTGCGACTGGCATCGGAGTCGTTCGATGGCAACAGCACCGAGACCGGGGAAGCACGTTATCTGCGCGCCACCGCGCCGTATTTCGAGCAGTGGCTGGGCGACGAGTTGCAGCGGCGCCATTTCCCGCAGACATTGGTCCTGTTGCAACGCCTGGGCGCACGCTCGGAGGACGCGCATCGTGCGCTGATCGACTACTACGTCGGCGAACTGTTCCGTCGACGGCGTGCACCGGGCGACGACAAGCGCGCACTCGATGCGTACAACGACTGTCTCGCTGCGGAGGGCTGCCCAGCGCAGGCACATCGCGATATCGGCTACGTATTTCGCAGCCAGACGCTGGAACCGAAGACGACCCGATTCATGGCCGATGCCCCGGCGGTACCCATGGCGCTGGCCGCATTCCGACGTTATCTGCAGCTGGTTCCGAACGCCGACGATGCTGCCACCATCACTCTCTACATACAGCAACTGGAGGCTGCGCATGCACCTTCGAATTGATCGATCAATCCACAGACGGCTGTTGATGGGTCTCGTGCTGCTCAGCCTGCAGGCCTGCGGTGGTGCACCGGGTTTGGTGCGGGTTGATCAGCCGGCGCGGGTGCAACGCATTTTCGAAGTGCGCTCGCCGATCGAATGGGCGCGCTATCGCGGCTTCAATCTGGAAACCTGGACCATCGACGGGGCCGCGCTGAACCGGCTGATGTTCGTCACCAATATCCGCGAGAAGCATCATGTATTCGGTTTTGGTCGTGCCACACGCCGGTCGCCGGACGGTGCTTTCTATCGTCGCGGCATGAATGCCAACGAGCTCGAAGAAATCGTGGTGGATGGCCTGTCGGAACTTGGCGCGGCCAATGTCGAGTCGTCGAATCTGCGGCCGCAGCGCCTGGGAGACCTGATGGGCTTCCGATTCGAATTTCGTTTTCAGGGTGTGGATGGGCTGATCTACCAGGGCACCGCCCTGGTCGTTGAACGTCGAAAATTCCTGAATGTGGTCGCGTATATGGCCCCGCTGGAGTACTACTTCCCCCGCGATCGCGCCGCAGTCGAAGAAATATTCCAGCGGCTAGTGGTGCGGCCATAACTGTGGGTCCGACCTGCGGTCGGACGCCCTTTCATCGGCATTCGAGAAAAGCCAAAGCGTCCGCGCACAGCGCGGACCCACAGGGCTTCAGCGCTTGTCGAGCACGCTGTTCCACTGTTCGACCTGGGTCGCCATCTTGGCCAACAACGGCGCTGCGTCGCCTTGAATGGTGATCGATTCGATCCGATCGCCGCCCTTGACCGCGTCGACCACGGCTTGATCGTCCTTGCCGGCGACGATGCCGAACACCGTGTGCTTGCCGTCGAGCCAGGGCGTAGCGATATGCGTGATGAAGAACTGGCTGCCATTGGTGCCGGGACCGGCATTGGCCATCGACAGTGTGCCTTTCTCATGGCGCAGGCTGGATGTGCACTCGTCGCCGAAACGATAGCCGGGACCACCGCGACCTGAGCCTTCCGGACAGCCACCCTGGATCATGAAATCGGGAATCACGCGATGGAAGCTCAGTCCATCGTAATATTTGCGATTGGCCAGATTGACGAAATTGGCCACCGTCAGCGGGCACTGATCGGCAAACAGATTGACGCGGATGATGCCGCGCGAGGTGACGAAATGGGCAGACAGGCCGGGGGTAGACATGTTGTTCTCCTGAGTAGGTCGCGCAGTTTAGTGGCAACTGAGCCATTTGTAGGAGCGGCGTCGGCCGCGATTGCTCCAGGTTTTGGCAACCTTGGGCAATCGCGGCTGACGCCGCTCCTACA